>JBJOND010000061.1:0-18679 GCA_046052065.1 Bacteroidota bacterium
GTTCCATCGGGTGCAGTAATTACATCTGGACAAGGAACTACTTCGATTGTAGTAAACTTTAATAACGCTAGCTTATCATCTAGCAATACCTTATCGGTTATTGCTAATGGTGCTTGTGGTTCAAGTGCAGCAAGAACACTTACCTTTAACGGACTACCATCTGCTCCTACAGCAATAACTGGCAGCTCTAATCCATGTAGAAATAAAACAACTACTTATAGTGTAACATCTATTTACGGTGCTAGTAGTTATACATGGACAGTTCCATCTGGATGGGTGATTCAGTCAGGTCAAGGTACAACGACATTAACTGTTAAAACAGGTTCTAACTCTGGTTCAATATCAGTACGAGCAAATAGTCAATGTGGTTCATCAAGCGCATTCTCAAGAAGTATTTCATTAAGCAGCTGCAGCTCTAGAGATGGTTTAGATAATGGAACTGCAACGAACTTGATGGATATCCGTTTCTACCCTAACCCTGTTAATGACATTTTAAATATTGCTTACACCAGCTTATCAAGCGGAGATGTAACAATCAGAATGTATGATGCAACAGGTCGTTTGGTATTAACAGAGCAAAACCAAGCTGCTGAAGGTGACAATCAAATCACATTACATGTTGGAAACATTCTTCCGGTAGGACTTTATATCGTTGAAGTTCAGCAAGGGGAACAAATAGAAAAATCAAGAGTGATTATTGCGAAATAGTTCATTTTGATAAATAAATAAAAAAGAGCGACTCGAATAGGGTCGCTCTTTTTTTGTGGGGTGAAATGATGTAATGAACCGTTGGCAACACTTTACAATTCAAATGTATTTTTCGTATTAATATCAAATCAAATTATTCCCATGACCAGCTGGATCTTGCTTCGCTATTAATGAAAGTGTAATGACAAATTATTTTTGGTCATAAAGGGCAGAAACCGCTAATAAAAGTACAAAAAACAGATTGTCACAGAAAAATGACGCTAATTATATAATTGATTTTTAATGATATATGTCATTTTGTTTAACTTATGACTCTTATTGTTAAACAATTTTAAATTAATCCTTGTTGAGCCTCCATAACCATTCTAATTTTCAAACTATGAAAAAACTTTTAACATTAATTGGCGCTACATTAATCAGCGCAACTTCTTTGGCGCAGACTGCCAAAATTCAAGTAATTCACAACTCAGCAGATGCCGCTGCGAACGAAGTGGATGTTTATTTAAACGGCGGATTAGCAATCGATAATTTCGCGTTTAGAACCGCAACACCTTTTATCGATGTTCCTGCTGGTGTTCAAATTTCAGTAGCGATTGCTCCTTCTACGAGCACATCGGTAGGCGATGCTATTGCTACATTCAATTATACACTTACCCAAGATGAAAAATACGTTATCGTTGCCAATGGTATCGTTAGTGGAACAGGCTACAACCCTGCTATTCCTTTTGATTTACATGTATATGCTGGTGGACGCGAGTCCGCAAACGTTAGTACAAACACAGACTTATTAGTTTGTCATGGTTCTACTGATGCTCCTGCTGTTTCTATTTGGGAAACAGGTATTGGCGCTGGTCAGTTATTCAACAATTTTGTATACAGCGATTTCGAAGGTTATTTAGAATTGCCAACAAACAATTATGTAATCGAAGTAAGAGATGATGCTGGCACAACAACAGTTGCTTCTTATGATGCTCCTCTTTCTACCTTAGGATTACAAGGTGCTTCTGCAGTTGTTGTAGCTTCTGGATTTTTAGATCCTTCAAACAACAGCAACGGAGCTGGTTTCGGTTTATGGGTTGCTTTACCTGCTGGTGGAAACTTAATTCCGTTACCTACTTCAACTGCTAAGATTCAAGTGATTCATAACTCTGCTGACGCAGCTGCAAGTACAGTTGACGTTTACTTAAACGGTGGTTTAGCAATTGATGATTTTGCTTTCCGTACTGCTACTCCTTTCATTAATGTTCCTGCTGGAGTTCAAATTTCAGTTGCTATCGCTCCATCTACAAGTACTTCAGTAAGCGATGCTATTGCAACGTTCAATTATACTTTAACAGCAAACGAAAAATATGTTATCGTTGCTAATGGTATCGTGAGCGGAACAGGTTACAATCCTGCTATTCCTTTTGATTTACATGTGTATGCTGGTGGACGTGAGTCTGCAACTACAGGTACAAACACAGACTTATTAGTTTGTCATGGTTCAACTGATGCTCCTGCTGTTTCTGTTTGGGAAACAGGTGTTGGTGCTGGTCAACTATTCAACAATTTTGTATACAGCGATTTTGAAGGATACTTAGAATTACCAACAAACGATTATGTTATCGAAGTAAGAGATGATGCTGGCACAACAACAGTTGCTTCTTATGATGCTCCACTTTCAACATTAGGATTACAAGGTGCTTCTGCAGTAGTTGTTGCTTCTGGATTTTTAGATCCTTCAAACAACAGCAACGGTGCTGGTTTCGGACTTTGGGTAGCACTGCCAACAGGTGGTAATTTAATTCCATTGCCAGATTCGAAAGCTAGAATTCAAGTAATTCATAACTCTGCTGACGCGGCTGCAAGTACAGTTGACGTTTACTTAAACGGTGGTTTAGCAATTGATGATTTTGCATTCAGAACTGCTACTCCATTTATTAATGTTCCTGCTGGAGTTCAAATTTCAGTAGCGATTGCTCCAGGTGCAAGTACTTCAGTAAATGATGCAATCGCAACTTTCAATTATTCATTAAAATCAGGAGAAAAATATGTAATAGTTGCGAACGGTATCGTGAGCTCTGCAGGTTATAACCCTTCAATTCCTTTCGACTTACACGTATTTGCTAGTGGACGTGAGTCCGCAAACGTTAGTACAAACACTGACTTATTAGTTTGCCATGGTTCTACTGATGCTCCTGCAGTTTCTATTTGGGAAACAGGTGTAGGTGCTGGAGAAATATTCAACAATTTTGTATACAGTGATTTTGAAGGATACTTAGAGTTACCTACAAATGATTATGTAGTTGAAGTAAGAGACAATGCTGGTACTACAACGGTAGCAGCTTACAGTGCTCCACTTTCTACATTAAGTTTACAAGGCGCATCTGCAGTAGTTCTTGCTTCTGGATTCTTAAATCCTGCGAACAATAGCAATGGTGCTGGTTTCGGATTATGGGTTGCTTTACCTGCTGGTGGAAACTTAATTCCGTTACCTCAAGTAACGACAGGATTAAATGAGAACAATCCAATTGCACAATTAAATGTATTCCCTAATCCTGCTAATGACAACGCAAACATTTCTATTGACTTAAAAGAAAAGTCTGATGTTGTAATTAGCATTTTTAACACTGCTGGATCTTTAGTAGCTAGAACAACTTACAATGATTTAATGACAGGTAATAATTTATTAGCAATTTCAACTGCTGATTTAAGTTCAGGCTTGTATAAAGTAACTGTTCAAACAAATGATACATTAAAGAGCACTAACTTAGTTATAGAAGATTAATTTAGTTTTTTAGGTTTGTTTTAAAAGGCGCAATTTTATTGCGCCTTTTTTCATTTACTGAATTTTCAAAATTCAACTAATGCAAATTAAAAATATCAATTGCGATAAATTGATTGAATAAATTTTATGGTTTTAGTTTTGCATTTTATTTTCAAAAAGTATGGTTGAACACTTTGTGCACAAGTGATTATTTTATTTTCAAATCGCGAAGCCCTTCGATAAACTCAGGAACCGCCTCGCGATCAAATCATCACATTTTCAAATTAACTTAATCGTTTGTAAGCGCTTATTAACCGACTACTTATTTTTCAATGCGTATTTTTAACGCGGTCCCGAGGTTTTCTCGGGAATGGTGTTGGATATTTTTTTTATTTTTTTTGACCGCATTCAGCAAGCAACTATTAAATAGAAGCTTAAATGCTATAGCATTGGGGGTGATTGGCTGCGCTTAAGTCCATTATAAATTTCCTTAGATGAACTTCCTCGATGAACTTTTATGAAATCCAATACTGATTTAACGGACTCAACATTTGATTTTGCCATTGAATTATCTTCAGTCTCACAACGGCAAAAAATACGGCTCATTTAATGCTCTTTTTGAGCTTTATTTCTGATAAATTTGAGCCTGAAATGAATTGCTAAAAAATCACTTCTTCCCCGGCTTCTTAGCCAGCTTACTCAATGTTAACTGATAAACTTCCTCTTTTTCTCGAATCAAATCCATTAAAAGCTGATTCTTCTCTTTGTATAGTTTGAGTAAATCTTTATCGGGCTCTGTTTGATACAACTCATTGTAATGCTGAAAAAAATTATGATTTAGCACTTTACAAAGTCGCTCTAGTAATCCAGTGTCAATGGTATCGCGCTTATAAATATTGAAAATATTGGGCTTCGATACGTTTAATGCTTTGGCAAGGTCCTCTACGGTATATCCGCGACTCTTCACGATTTTCTTGATTTCCTGACCAATTTTAATTTTCGACATACTACGAAACTATATCGATTTTAAGCCTTCAAGAAGTTGATTAACGGCAATAACTATAGTTTTTTTATACTCATTATCAGATTTTTAACCATTTACAATTTTTTACTTGGTACTTTAATTTAGTTTGAATATAATTATTTTATAGTATTGCTATTATATTACTATACCTTAAAGCTATTTACTCCTTGCTAAATCGGTGGTTTGATGCTCCGAAATGCAAGATTTCTTTTAACTGAATCATGATTACCGGGGAACTCAAATCACAAGTAGACAAAGTGTGGGAAGCATTTTGGACTGGTGGTATTTCCAACCCTATAACGGTAATTGAACAGATGACCTATCTGCTTTTTATACGAAGACTAGATGAACTTCAAACGTTAAAAGAACAAAAAGCCAATCAGTTTAAAAAGCCTATCGAAGAACCTATTTATAAAGTTAGTGAAGAGGATTTACGCTGGAGTCGTTTTAAAAACATGGACCCCGAAGTAATGTATCGTCAGTTTACGAAACAAGATGGCGTGTTTGATTTTCTTAAAAATGTAGGCTCGAGAAGTACCGCCTTCGCGAAGTTTATGAAGGGCGCTACGTTTATGATTCCTACTCCACGTTTACTCGCTCAGGTGGTAGAGATGATTTCTAACATCGACATGGACGATCGCGATACTAAGGGCGATGTGTATGAGTATCTATTAAGCAAAATAGCTAGCGCAGGACAAAACGGACAGTTTCGTACTCCACGACATATCATTAAAATGATGGTGGATATGGTACAGCCGCAGATTGATGATGTGATTTGTGATCCCTCATCGGGGACCTGCGGATTTTTAGTGGTAGCAGGAGAATATGTTCGCGATCATTATGCAAAAGAACTTTTCAAGGATAAAATAAAATCGCATTTCCAAAATGAAATGTTTGTGGGGATGGAGTTCGATCCAACCATGATTCGTATTGGTGCGATGAACTTAATTCTACATGGAATTGAAAATCCTATTTTAAAAGATGTGGATTCGTTGAGCGAAGCCAATACTTCGTTTACTGAAAAGGTATCGCTTGTATTAGCAAACCCACCGTTTAAAGGCTCCCTCGACCGTGAAGCCGTTGATGGAAAAATATTAAGCATTGTAGATAGTAAGAAAACAGAATTGCTTTTTATTGGACTTATTCTGAAAGGACTCAAACTCGGTGGACGTGCCGCTGTGATTATTCCTGATGGAGTATTGTTTGGCTCTTCGAAGGCGCATTTACAGATTAGAAAAGAACTGATTGATCATCAAAAATTAGAAGCTGTTGTTTCGATGCCGAGTGGTGTTTTTAAACCTTACGCAGGAGTGAGCACTGCTGTTCTTTTCTTTACAAAAACCAATGATGGCGGAACCGACAACGTGTGGTTTTACGATATGCAAGCCGATGGTTTTTCGTTGGATGATAAACGACAACCTATTGCAGCAAATGATATCCCGGATATTATTGAGCGTTTTCACCATCTTGATAAAGAACAAAAGCGCAAGCGCACCGACAAAAGCTTTATGGTAACGGTGAAGGATATCCGTGATAACAAATACGATTTAAGTATTAACCGTTACAAAGAAGTAGTGTACGAACAAAAGACCTACGAAAAGCCAGCAGTAATCATCAGCCAGATAGAAGCATTAGATAAAGAGCGTGGCGATTTATTAAAGCAGCTTAAAAAGATGTTGGGATGAAATGGGAAACGGTCTCTTTAGGCAGCATCATTGACTTATCTAAAGGAAAGAAACATGATTTCAATCCAAAAGGTAATAACAGGTATCTAACTATAGAAGATTTGCATAATCCGGATAATTCGGCTTTTACAAATGAAAACGGAACTTTGGTTATGGAGTCTGACCTTATAATTGCTTGGGATGGAGCAAATGCAGGCAAAGTTGGCGTTGGATATAATGGTGTTATTGGTAGCACTTTGGCAAGAATGAGAATTAAGGTTATGAACTTTGATTCCAGATTTTTATTTTGGTTTCTTGTTTCAAAAAACGAATTAATTAAATCACAGAGGACGGGTGCTACAATTCCCCATGTTAATGGCGCAGCATTAAAAGAAATCCAAATCCCACTCCCACCACTCCCAATTCAAAAGCGCATTGCGGATATTTTAGATGCAGCGGATGCCTTGCGTAAAAAAGATGAAGCGCTACTCAAAAAATACGATGAACTCGCACAAGCAATCTTCATCGATATGTTCGGAGACCCAGTGAAGAATGAGAAGGGCTGGGAGGTGAAGAATGGCTCTACGTTATTAAAAATAATTGGTGGCGCTGCATTTAAGAGTCAAGATTATTGTGAAGAAGGAATACCGTTAATTAGAATTGGAACAATCAACAAAGGATATTTCGACAAAAATCAGATGGCTTTTATGCCGCTTAAATTTAAAGATGAATATCAACGATTTATTGTCAAACCAGGGGATTTACTTATGACACTCACTGGCACTGTTGGCAAAGAAGATTATGGAAATGTGCTTATGTTAGATAATTCGTACAATAAATACTTTTTAAATCAACGTGTCGCAAAAATAGAAACAACTCATAACAACTTGACTTTATTATATCTCTTTTGGTATTTTAAACAAAAATCGATTAGATCGGAACTTACAGATGTAAGTAGAGGTGTTCGACAAGCTAACATAAGCAATCAAGATATTTACAGCTTAAAGATTCCTATACCACCATTAAGCTTACAATTAAATTTCGCAAATGCAATAAGCATTTTACAACTAAGCGATAAATTCTGTGATATCAACAAATCTAAAAGTTTGTTTTTAACATTAATCAATAAAGCCTTTTCCGGCGAACTCGTCTCATGAGTAATTTTTCTTTCATACCGTTCGATAAAAAACACCTCGCTACTACCGCGCAGGAAGCCGAGCGTTATGTGCACACCGCCCCGCTCTACGCTTGCATGCTCTGCCGTAAGAGCCTCGAAGAATGGGTGCGCTGGATGTATGAACATGATCCCGATTTAATTTTACCTTACGATACTTCGCTCAACTCTTTAATGCATGAGCCCGCTTTTAAACAAGTGGTGGCGCCTATTCAGTTTAATCAGATCAATCTTATTCGCAAACTCGGAAATGCAGCAGTGCATACAGGAGCGCGTCTTAAAGCATCCGAAGCTTTATATGCTTTAAAATTATTGCATGGTTTTATTGGATGGATTGCTCAACTCTACTCCGAAGAAAAAATAAAGGTGCCCGCTTTCGAGGAAGCTCTCGTACCCAAAGAACAACATACGGATAAGAGTAAAGAGGAACTGCTTCAATTAGAAACGGAATATCACCGTCAGCAGGGAGAGTTAAAAAAATTACAAGAGGAACTCGCCAGCATCAAAGCCATCAAAACGCAGAACGCTGCATTTGTTCCACCTCCCATTGATCCAACAGAAAATATTACCCGTAAAATTTATATTGATACGCTTCTTCGGGAAGCAGGCTGGGATCCGTATGGTTTCAATGTGCCCGAGTATCCCGTTAAAAATTGCATGCCCCAAGCCAATGGTTCTAAAGGAAACGGATATGTTGATTATGTTTTATGGGGCGATGACGGTAATCCGTTAGCGGTAGTAGAAGCGAAACGCACCAATCGCGATCCACGGGTGGGTCAGCATCAGGCTAAATGTTATGCCGATTGTTTAGAAAAAGAATTTGGGCAACGTCCTGTTATATTTTTCTCCAACGGATTTAACACCTGGATATGGGATGATGTAAACTATCCTCCACGTGCAGTATTTGGTTTTTATACCAAGGATGAATTGCAATTGTTAATTCAGCGTCGCACGATGCGTAAGTCACTTGCGCAGCAAACCATCAACGATGCTATCACTGATCGCTATTATCAGCATGAGGCCATCCGTAAAACAGGTGAGTCGTTTGAGAATAAACAACGCGAAGCCTTACTCGTGATGGCAACAGGTACGGGCAAGACGAGAGTAGCAGCATCCATCATTGATTTTTTATCGAAGGCCAATTGGGTGAAGCGAGTTTTATTTCTTGCGGATAGAACAGCGCTTGTTCATCAAGCAAAAATGAATTTAAACGATTACCTGCCGCACTTACCTTCGGTAGATTTAACGAGAGAGAAAGAAGATGAAAGTAGTCGTATTGTTTTCTCTACCTATCAAACCATGATTAACCAGATTGATGGAGAAACCAACAATCAGCAACGGTTATACGGTGTAGGACATTTCGATTTAATAATTTACGATGAGATTCATCGCTCGGTTTACAATCGCTATAAACATATCTTTCATTATTTTGATGGATTAAAACTTGGACTAACGGCTACGCCTAGGGATGAAACAGATAGAGATACCTACAGCTTGTTTAACCTCGAGCAAGAAAACCCAACCTATGCGTATGAGTTAGATACTGCGGTGAATGATAATTTTCTGGTCCCACCAAGAGCCATTAGTGTTCCTATAAAATTTCAACGCAAAGGCATCAAGTACGCCGAACTAAACGACGATGAAAAAAGAAAATACGAAGAAGAATTTTCTGATCCTATCACTGGTGATTTCCCCGACGAAATAGATGCAGGTGCTTTAAATAACTGGCTGTTTAATACAGATACGGTGGATAAAGTCCTTGCTCATCTTATGACCAACGGTATTAAGGTAGAGGGCGGAGATAAGTTGGGTAAAACAATTGTATTTGCGCGTTCTCACAAACATGCGATGTTCATCAAAGAGCGTTTTGATCTTCAATATCCGCAATACAGAGGGGAGTTTATGAAAGTCATCGACTATCACGAAGAATACAGATACGATTTGTTGAACAAGTTCAAAGTAAAGAACAGCATGCCGCAAATTGCCGTGAGTGTTGATATGTTAGATACGGGGATAGATGTGCCAGAAGTATGCAATTTAGTTTTCTTCAAGCCAGTACGCAGCAAACCTAAGTTCTGGCAAATGGTAGGAAGAGGCACGCGTTTATGTCGTGATTTATTTGCCTTTAAAGAAGACAAAGCGGAATTTATCATTTTTGATTTTTGCGAGAACCTCGAATTTTTTGCGGCGCATCCCAAAGGATATGAAAGCAATAACCAGAAAACATTAAGTCAAAGATTATTTGAACTACGCTTACGACTTGCATTTGTCTTATTAAATCAAGATGACAAATCGCTGAACGACTATGGGCAATCGATAATTGATTTATTAATTGCACAAACGCAGTCGTTGAATATTGAATCATTTGTTGTGCGCCAACATTGGCAGATAGTAGAAAAATACCGCGATCCATCAGCGTGGAATGCCTTAACTGATTTAGACATCAAAGAACTATTTGATCATATTGCTCCATTGATAATGGAAACGGGACAAGACGAATCGGCCAAACGATTTGACGTACTCCTACTCGACTTACAGCTGAGTGTACTTAATGGTGAGCGCAAGCAAGAATCGATGATTGAAAAAGTAATTTTAATTGGTGGACGCTTAAGTAAAAAAGCGAGTATACCCGCTGTGGCTAGCCGTATGGAGAGCATTAAATTAGCGCGCGACAAAGCCTTTTGGTCAGAGGGTTCTATTCCGGGCATTGAACGCATCCGAATAGAATTGAGAGAAATAGTAAAGTTTTTAGATGCAGAAGAACAACCTATTTACTTTACTTCCTTTGAAGACGAATTTGAAGGTGACCACGAAGAACACCAATTGGTTTATAACATCAACAACTTAGAAGCTTACAAACGAAGAGTAGAACATTATTTAAAAGAGCAACAACATCACCTTGTCATTTCTAAATTGAAGAATAACATTCCTATTACCAAAGGCGAGTTAAGTGAATTAGAAAAGATGTTATTTGAGCAAGGCACGATTGGAACAAAAGAAGAATTCGTGAAAGCCTATGGCGATCAACCTTTGGGTAAATTTATTCGAAGCATTGTAGGGTTAGATGTGAATGCAGCGAAGGCTGTGTTTGCGGAGTTCCTTAGTTCACAAACATTGAATTCAAAGCAAATCAGGTTTATTGATTTAATCATCAACTACCTTTCCCAATCGGGAATTATAGAACCAGAACGACTATTCGAATCACCCTTCACGGATTTAAGCAGTTCGGGAGTAAACGGCATTTTTGACCATGAGTCGGCAAACAAAATTTTTCAGTTGATTGCGCAAATCAATCATAATGCGGAGGCGGCTTGATTTACTATTTAGGATACAAGAACACTTCTCATTAATTCCAATCTTTTATCGTCGTATAAATAGCCTCTCGCAGCTGCGCCGATACTCCCACCTCATTTGCAAACATATTCCAATTCATGATTATTGATTCAATTTCATCAATAATTGCATTCGCTTGTTTACACCTTATTGACTTTCCAATTAGTAGTAAATCATTTTTAGTAATATCCTTACGCTTCCCATTAATGCTTAATGCATGCTGACTGACCCATTGATGATTTGGTTTATAAGCGTGGCATAGATCATAAGCTGGAGCTAACTCCCACGCACTATCCCTTTTTAAACGAAAGGCAAAATTCTTAGTATGATCATCACAATTTCTTGCTATCACATTAAACACCATTCGTCGAAACATTTGTTCAGCTTCGGCATACGATAATTTTAGCATACGCATTGTTTGAAACAACTGCTCATAACTAAAACTTGTGACTGCGTTGTAATCATAATGATTGATTGCACAGAATGTTTGAATATGATGTTTTACCTCCCCGTCTTCTCGATCAAAACGTTTCGTCATAAAATGGGCTCTTCCATTTTCTTCTAAAAGATAGGAAGGCATCATGTCTATTCCGCAAGCAATTGCCATTTTATAATAAGCCATTTCTACTCTGCCATAACCTTCGCTGGCGCCTAACTGAATATCACTTACGCCATCGAGTTTCAATAGCCAATGTTCAAAGCCACTCGGAGCCTTCGTTTGACCAGAGCGCACCTCTCCCGTCTTTTCATTGTATGCAATAACTGCTTTGGGTCTTGCGCCACCTGCGGAAGTTCCAATCTTTACAATCTCCATCATCGCCTGCTCCTCTTCTTTTTTCAAGTTGGCTGAAAAAGTTGACTTCTGATTCAACATTTTTTTAGCGATATCTACTAAGCTATCCATTTCTATAACAAAGGCACGTTTACTCTCTTTAAAATTAGCGGGCTCAAACTCCAAAGCGCCCATACCTCTTGTTCCTATGAAGCAAAGCATCTCCACAGGATTCATACTATCTTGCGAACGGCCTTGTTGTGCCAGCCACAAATTAATCAAGTGATGACCATATTTGTCAGGAAGCACATCTGCCAATAGTCCGGGCATCCCTTTAAACGAATCTAGCATATCGCTTTTACCTCGCCTCAACTCTGGAAAACTAAACACCTTTCTAGGGTCATGAATAGACATTTTCAAAGGAGATAAATCCCAATTATTTTCTTTAAAACCGGAATCATATTCGAACGTAGCAATACCTGTTCGCTCATCCCAAGCTACGGCACCTGCAAGCTCTCCCCAAATTTTCACTAGCGCAACATCCATGTTTTACCAGGTTGAATTATTGGAATCAGAAGCGGCTTTTCCGCGCGCTCTTTTACGAATACTCAATTTCATCTTTGCCAACTTCATTGGACTTATTACGGGTTGAACGAAAAAGGCCTCTAACACTTGTAACTGATCCAATACACGCAACACCTGCAATAACGTAGCAAGTGTAACGGGTTCTCCTTTCTCTAAAAGACTTAAAGTCGAGCGACTGATACCGGCGGCATGTGCAAGCGCATCCTGTGTTTTATTTTGCGCTATACGTTTTTCCTTGACAAAACGACCTATTTGTTCTGCTAGCGCTTTATCGCTCATGGATGTCCAATTTTGGTAGGATAATTCAGTCATTGTACTTGATTTTAATCTTTTTGAATGAGTTATACTACAAAATTACAAAATTGATTCAAAAAAACGTAATATGCATTATATTTCATACAATAACCATTTAAAATATTTTATTGAATGACTTATCGGACAAAAAAAGAATCAAAAGAAAATAAATAGTTATGTTCCCCTGCTAACGCAAGTAGCTATTAGTGCAGTAAAGAATACCATACTAAAACAAAAATAATTAAATGCGTCCTGCGTAGAGGACATAAAATTAGTTATTTATCTATTTAACAATTAGAATATTACATTTTTCTAAAAACATTATTTCGAATCCATTAACTTTTCAAAGATAAACTTACCTATATTTGCACCTCACAAACAGTGCGGGGTGGAGCAGAGGTAGCTCGTTGGGCTCATAACCCAAAGGTCATAGGTTCGAGTCCTATCCCCGCTACCAAAAAAACCGAGTCGAAAGGCTCGGTTTTATTTTTTATGCTACTCCCCCAACAATCCTCTTAAATTCTCCTGCTTTTTCTCCTCCCTATTCGTTTTCCCGAAGGCAGTATAATACCGATGATTAGTCAAAAAGCGAATTTGCAACTCGTTCCATGCATCCTCTCCTACTATCGTTCCTTCTTCTGATAATTCGCGGTAAAGTAAGTCGCCAATCTCTTTAAAATCATCACGACCAAGGTAGTCGAGGTCGGCATCACAAATAATCTCTTCTAATTTACTTTTCGGATTAGCAGGCATTTGAGTAGCCATAATCAAATTGCAGACAGCCTCCTTTTCAATTGATGAGTATCCAAATTGTGGCAACATTTCATTCGCGATTGTACAACTATGCATTTCATGATTTTCACGATTGATAATAAAACCTGCATCATGAAATAAAGCAGCAACTAATACTAGCTCTTTATCGTCTTCACTAATATTTTCAAACTCCGCAATACGCGCTGCCGAATCGTGCATATCAATCGTATGCGAAAAACTATGATAGTAAAACTGCTTAGGCAATTCTGCTTCCAGTTTATTTAAAATGGCTGTCTTTAATTGATAATAGCGCTGCTTCATGCCGAAAGATTAATGATTAATTTTTCCTTTAACAACTCAGGAGTAAATGGTTTCATCATGTAATCATCCATACCCGCATCATAACATGCATCCACATGTTCTTTCAAAACGCTAGCCGTCATAGCGCAAATACGCAATTGATCAAATCCCATCTTACGTATCTCCCGAGTAATTTGAAATCCATCCATATCGGGTAATTGAATATCCATAAACACCATCGAAAACGCTTTCTCTTTAACCATAGCCAAAGCCTTTTCTCCATTATCCGCAACATCTATCTCAATGTCAGGAAAAATTTCTTTAATAGAATCAACAGCTACCATTTGATTGAACATATTATCTTCTACTAATAATATTGTTTTGTTCGTTACATCGATACCGTTAGCCTCTACAACTTGTTCTTTCTCTTGCGGTGGTGCTGCAATTTTAAAATCAACTGTGAAGTAAAACGTAGACCCCACACCTGGAACAGAAGATACTTCCAGGTGACTATTATGCAATTCAACCAACTGTTTTGAAATGGTTAAACCTAATCCTGTCCCACCAAATTTACGAGTAGTATCATCTGACGCCTGACTAAAACTTTCAAAAATTTTCGAAAGTTTATCCTGCGGAATTCCAATACCTGTATCGATTATACTGAATTTTATTTTCGCATTTACTGCATCATGATTTATCACCTCCGCCTTTAACGTCACACCACCTTTCTCTGTAAACTTAATAGCGTTACCAACCAGATTAGTAATCACTTGCGTAAAACGTGTTTCATCGCCAACTACGTATTCAGGAAGTGCCGAGTCAATTAATTCATTCAGAAAAATCCCTTTTTCTTCAGCCTTCACATTTAAAATCATCTTTACTGTTTCAAGGGTTGTTTTAAGTGGAAATGCACGTTGCTCCAATTCCATTTTCCCCGCCTCTATCTTTGACAAATCAAGAATATCGTTAATAATCACTAAAAGATTTTCTCCACTCTTACGAATAACTTGTAAATATTTTAGTTGTTGGGCATTCACTTCCGACTTCAAAAGCAAATTTGTTAAACCTACTATAGCATTCATTGGAGTACGAATTTCATGACTCATATTAGCCATGAACTGATCACGGAATTTTTGCGTTTCAATTAAACTGCTTTTCGTTTCGTTTAATTCGTAATTTGTTTTTGTTAATGCATCAAGTGTATCATTCAACTCCTTTGTTCGCTCCTGTACTTCTTGCTCTAGTTTTCGTTCACGATTACGAGCTTCAATTAACGCACTATCATTTGATGATCTTAATCGACTAAAGGTTGTTTTAAAAACATTAAAAACTAATGCTGGATACTTATTCGCTAATGCAAAAAATTTATCTTTATTAATTTCAACCACCGTTAAAGGTGTCTTTGCAATAATGGTTGCGACTGCATGTCCATCGGCAATTACACTTTCACCCATCATTGATAAAGGAGGAAGTTCTGCTAATAAAACATCTTCATTATAAATACTCGCAGTTCCACTCTCAATGATAAATAAAGCTGAAGGAATATCTCCTTTATGATTAAGTACCTCTCCAGGCTGATAGGTTTTTATTTCTGATTCATATAATATTTCTTCAACAGTTGCCTGCGAAATGCCATTAAATAAGGAGCAACCTTGAATGTATTCGATGTTCATTTTGCAAATTTATTTGTAAATATAATACAGAAATAGTTAACACAATTTCAGGAACAAAAATATAAAACGGTTGATTTGACTTTATGTTTAATTAAAATCTGAATAGAACTAATTAAGCGTAAACATTCACCTCTGGAATAATTTTAACTTGAAATTTTTCAAAAACAGAATCTTGTATTGCTAAAGCCAATTGATAAATTTCATCGCCTGTTGCATTTCCATAATTTACCAACACCAGCGCCTGATCTTTATGTGAACCACAATTACCTACCACCTTTCCTTTCCAACCACATTGTTCAATTAACCATCCTGCAGCTACTTTATAGCCAGTGTTTGTCGGATAGGCCACCACGTTAGGATAGGCATTTTTCAATCTTTCATGTTCTGTTGCACTTATTTCAGGATTCTTGAAAAACGATCCTGAATTTCCAAGAACTGCAGGATTCGGCAACTTGGAACTACGTATGGCAATAACAGCATCACTCACATTTTTTATGGTAGGATGCTCAACATTCATTGTTTGAAGTTGTTGCTGAATTGCGCCATAGGTTGTATTTACCGTTGGATGTAATGATAAACGAAAAGTAACAGATGTTATAAAATACTGATTCTTTTTTTCATTCTTAAAAACGCTTTCCCGATATCCGAATTTACAATCAGCATTACTGAATTTTTCCAATTGCAACGAAGACAGATTCAACGCCTCTAATTCATAAAAAACATCTTTCATCTCTACTCCATATGCACCAATATTTTGCATAGGCCCTGCTCCTACACTACCAGGAATCAAGCTCATATTCTCAACACCGCCAAATCCATTTTCTATACAAAACAAAACGAAGTCGTGCCAAACCTCTCCCGATGCAGCTTTCACAAAAACAAAATCAGCATCACGCTTAATATCTTCAATTCCTTTTAAGTTGTTATGAATAATTAATCCCTGAAAATCTTTTGTAAGCAATACATTACTGCCTCCACCTAAAAACATTTTAGGCATTGTTGCAAATTGCTTATCCTGCAATAGATGAATCAACTCATCAATCGAATGTATCGAGGTAAAATACTCAGCATTAACATCCAATCCGAAGGTATTATACTTTTTAAGCGACTTGCTTTGCTCTATATGCGGCATTCAACGAAAATAGTAAATAAGTCAGTATCCGTATTTGTCCTTCCAACGATCTTTCAAGAACTTTCTTAACTCCTGCTCGCGTGCATTATTTCCTGGCTCATAGATTCGAACATTCTTCAAACTATCAGGCATAAATTCTAAATCGACAAAATTGTTTTCATAATTATGCGCGTATTCATACCCTTCTCCATAGTTTATTTCTTTCATAAAAGAGGTTACTGGGTTTCTTAGATGCAAAGGAACTGATGGATCACCATATTCCTGAATAAGCTTCTGTGCTTTCTTATAAGCCATATAGGACGCATTACTCTTAGGAGATGATGCTAGGTAAATTGCAGTCTGTGATAAGTTCAATGCACACTCTGGATACCCAATCATTTCAACGGCCTGAAAACATGCAGTTGCAATCAAGAGCGCATTCGGATTTGCATTACCAATGTCTTCACTCGCCAAAACCAACATTCGTCGTGCAATAAACTTTGGATCTTCTCCCCCCTTTAGCATACGCGTCATCCAATAGACAGCAGCATTGGGATCACTTCCTCTCAAAGATTTTATAAACGCCGATATAATATCATAATGTTGCTCACCATTTTTATCGTATTGCGCGATACGTTGATGCGATAATTTCAAAACCAGCTCATCTGTAATTTCTATTGTTTCACTTTCTGATGCTGTGCAAACTAGCTCTAGAACATTCAACAACTTTCTTCCATCTCCTCCAGCTATTTTAAACATTGCGGAGGTCTCTTTAACTATGATGTTTTTCTTAGAAAGCAACTCATCATTATGTATTGCAAATTCAACAATTTGCAAAAGGTCTTTTTCTGTTAACGGATTTAAAATATAAACCTGACAACGTGAGAGCAATGGACGAATCACTTCGAAAGAAGGATTCTCGGTTGTAGCACCAATTAAAATAATTATTCCTTGTTCAACAGCACCTAATAACGAATCTTGCTGTGATTTATTAAAACGATGAATTTCATCGATGAACAAAATTGATTTACCATTTTGCTTCGCCTTTTCAATAACCTCACGCACATCTTTTACACCTGCATTAATTGCACTCAATGTAAACATTGGCAATCCAATTTCGGCAGCAATGATAGTCGCCAATGATGTTTTACCGATACCAGGTTCGCCCCAAAATATAATTGAGGGCATTGACTTACTTTCAATAAACTTTCTGATAACTCCGTGTTCACCTGTCAGATGTTGCTGACCAACTATATCATTTAATGATTTAGGTCGTAGTCGCTCGGCTAATGGAATATGATTCATCTTATTTACTCAGCTACAGACAGCACAGTGATTTCAATTCGATTATTTACCTGATGGTCTTCTTCAATGCAAAGTAAACGTCCTTTACATTGATTAAGAATTTTTGATGATCCATACCCCTTAAACTCCATTTGTGAAGCACTCACTCCAGCTTTTATTAAAGATTGCTTTACCCGTTGCGCACGTTGTGTGGTGAGCGTTTTATTCTCATTATCATTACCACGAACATCTGTATAAGAACCGATTTCAACTTTCACCCCTGGATTGTCCTTTAAAACAGCAGCCAATAATTGCAAAGACTCTTCCGACGCAGGAAGCAAATTAGTTGATTTCTTATTAAATGAAATTCCATACCAAACAAATGGCCTATTAATATCAATTGGCTTTAAATCAAACTTAACAAAAATTGTATCTGATTGCCTAGCTCCATGCGTATCTATTGTAAACTTCTTTTGGTAGTGAATTTTATCACGACACTTAATTTCAAAAGTATGTTCTGACTCAACCATAAAAGTTAAAATCCCCTCTGAACCACTAGTATATTTCTTATAAAATTTTCCGTCTTTAAACACCGACAAACTAGCATCAGAAATTCGCTCATGAGACAATTGATCAACAACTTGAACCTGCACTACAATTTGTGGTGGTGTTCGCTTAAACTCATAAATTTTATCATAACCGTCTCCACGACTTGAAGAAAACAATCCATTATAACCTGTGCTATCACAGATGTATCCGAAATCATCCTGCGAAGAGTTGACAGGATATCCAATATTAAGAGGAACCGACCATGCACCATTTGAAAAATTCGACTCGTAAATATCTAATCCACCTAAACCAAAATTTCCATCTGAAGAAAAATAAATTGTAGAATCATTTAATACGAAAGGAAACATTTCGTTACCTGTAGTGTTAATTGCACTACCTAAATTTTCTGGAGCACTCCATGTATTATTTAGTTTCGTTGTTTTATAAATATCTGTTCCACCATACCCCCAAGAAAGGTTTGCAATAAAGTACATTACATCACCACGTGAATTAAGTGTTGGATGCCCAAAAGAATATTCATCACTACCTAATTTCAAAGGACCAACAATTGTTGCATTGGAATTTTTAATATCGGCCTCAAATATTTTTAAAACATTAGTGTTCTTTTTATTCTTTTCAATTTTATTGCTGATGTAATTATTACGCGTAAAATAAATTTTAGAAGTTGTACGATCGTAAGTAACCGGAC
>JBJOND010000062.1:0-18425 GCA_046052065.1 Bacteroidota bacterium
TAATCCATTTGTAAAGAATCCAGAAAGCAGTAAGTAAATAACTCCAAAAAAATACTGAACGTATAATTGAATTAAACCAAATGAATGATTCAGAAACAGTAATAACTAAATAAAAAGTAAGAAGAAGTGAAAAGGAATAAATTGTTCCACGCAGCAACTGATTTTTATAATACTTGCGAATGAAAGCATCGAGCTTTCCTAAAATTTCTTCGTATCCTTTATTCGCTTGCATGATGAGACAAAATTAAAATTAGCATCGTTTAAATTTAACGATTTTTAAGAGGTATTTCGTACGTTATAAACAATTAAAAGTTTACACTTTCAAACGACCAAAAACGCCTAAAGGAAGTTTTACTCCTGAAGTAGCTTGTAAGTATATTTCTCCAAACTCACAATTCAATCCTCTTTTACCAAAAGCTTCTTTTAAAAGATTTTGAATTATCAGCGCAGAAAATCCTAAGGAATAGGTATTTAACACTAAAAAAGAGTTTTTTGGATCTAATATCTGTGCCACCCCATGTATCATTTCATTGATCATTTCCTCTAATTTCCAGTTTTCTCCATTCGGACCATGACCATACGCGGGAGGATCCAAAATAATTCCATTGTATTGTTTTCCACGCTTTACCTCACGATGAACAAATGTAAGTGCATCTTCTACTAACCATCTGATATTATCTAAACCAGATAAATCCATATTCTCTTTCGACCACGAAACCACCTGTTTAATTGAATCAAGATGAATAACATCGGCACCTGCAGCTTTTGCCGCCAGTGTTGCACCACCAGTATAAGCAAAGAGGTTTAATACTTTAGGTTCCTGTATTTCTTTCTTAAGTTGTTGTATCTGCGAATAAATAAAATCCCAATTAACAGCTTGCTCTGGAAATATCCCCACATGTTTAAAAGAGGTAAGACCTAAACGAAACATAATTTTAGTATCTGCTAAATCATAAGAAATTCTCCACTGATCAGGCATTTCTTTTAACTTAATCCATGTCCCAGCTGAACTCGATTTAGGTTTAAATCGTACATGTGCTAACTTATTCCACTCATTATCAGATAAAACCTTAGTCCATACAGCTTGTGGTTCAGGACGAATAGTAATATACTTACCAAAGCGTTCTAATTTTTCAAAATCGCCACAATCAATTAACTCGTAGTCTTTAAAGTGTTCAGGTGTTAGTAGTAACATGAAAACAAAGGTAATAAATCAAGTTAATCAACAACTGTTTAAAGATATGTTCATAACGATGTTAATTCATATGTTAATAACCCTATTTGATTGTGTAAACCTTTCAAAAAACTTATTTGGAAAGTTGAAATATGGTGTGCTTAATATTTACATCCTATAAACAAAATTTAGTTTCTAGGTTTTCTTAAAAGTTTATGAACTTTTTAATCCATCAAAAACACAATTACTTATTAAAAATTCAGTTATCCTCATACTAATGAACAATTGTGTACTATTTACTGTTAAATCAGATTATCAAGTATTTAAATACAAACTAATTGTTCATTACTTGTTGATAAGCTATAATAAACAACAAAATCAACTATTAGATCATTATTTTACTAACTAAACTAACAGGACATATAATAACATATCATTTATTTAAAAATAATTATTTAATTAGTACTTAATGTTTGTGAAGAAAAGATTTTAGGTATTTTAAATTTTCTGTAATTCCCTTGAGGTATATTTGCCCTGTTCACAATGAAAAAATTTATCTCTCTTCTGCTTCTGTTTTTACCGCTGTTTCTCAGAGCGCAAGATACTACTTTGTCGAAAATTTCAGAGGTAAAAAAGTTTTTTTATGATAATGGAAGGCTAGCATCCGAAGGTAATTTTAAAAATGGAAAACCAGATGGAAATTGGAAGGCTTACTACCAAAATGGACAATTAAAATCAGAAGGAAACAGAGTAAATGGAATACTCGATGGACAATGGATATTTTACAGTGAAACTGGTCAAAAAACTTCTGAAATTAATTATTGCAAAGGCCAGGAAAATGGTTGGAAAAAAGAGTATTATCCGAACAATCAACCAGCTTTTGAACAGTGGATGAACAAAGGTGTTAAAGACAGTATTTTTAAGAGCTATCATCCGAAGGGATACTTGCAAAAAGTACAATATTTTAAAAACGGACAAGAACAGGGTTATGGAATGGAATACGCTGCGGATGGACGTTTAGTATCCCTAATCAAATACAATAAAGGAACTCTTGTCGCTGTTGATCGATTTAATACGCTGGATAAATTTGGTTTTAAACAAGGAGTTTGGAAATCGTTTTTGAATGATACTATTCTGATAGAAGAAGGTACCTGGAAAGACGATAAGAAGAATGGATTTTTTAAAACTTATGGCATTGATGGTTTTGTATTAAAAATGGAAAACTGGCGCAACGGTGAGTTGGTCATCGATGAGCAGAATAATGTCAGTTTAGAAATCAATCGTAAATACCATAATAACGGTCGACCAAAATCATCCGTAAATATTATCAACGGAGTAATGGAAGGATATTACCGAGAGTATAATGATTCGGGTGTGATTGTTTTATCAAAGTTATACGACAAAAATAAAATTATTGCAGAAGGAGGAATTATTGATGGTAACGGATTACAGCAGGGTGCATGGACGTATTTTTATCCCGATGGAAAAGTAAAATCGAAAGGTAGTTTTAAGAATGGAAAAAGAGATGGTAAATGGACCTTCTATTATCCTTCTCAAAAAGTAGAACAAACAGGATCGTATAAAAATAATTTACCAGATAATAATTGGAAATGGTATTATGAATCAGGTCAGCTTTTACGAGAGGAAAATTATATCAAAGGAAAAGAATATGGTGAGTCGTTAGAGTATGATGAAGCAGGTATTTTAATTTCGAAAGGATTGTATATTGATGGAAAACGTGATGGAGAATGGAAGTTTAAAAATGGTGAATACATCGCTAAAGGAAAATATGTAGATGGTAAGATGGATGGCGAGTGGAAACAATATTATCAGAATGGAAAACTGGCTTTTGAGGGGAGTTATTTTGATGGATTAGAAAACGGCGAACATCGTTATTACTATGATAATGGAAAGCTGAAAGAAGAAAAAAATTTTAGAATGGGTTTAAAGGACGGTATTTTTAAATCGTTTGATGAAAACGGAGAGTTAGTTTTAACTTCTGTTTATAAAGCCGATAATTTACAACGTCTCGAAGGAGTAAAAGTAGGAGAGTAAGCTTTTTATTCTTTATTGCATTAGATAACTATCTTTGTCACTCTAAATTTAAGTGAAATAATGTCATTAGTTCGTACCCGATTTGCACCTAGTCCAACTGGCCCTTTACACATGGGAGGAGTTAGAACAGCTCTCTATGCGTATTTATTTGCCAAACAACATAACGGTCAGTTTATTTTAAGAATAGAAGATACAGATCAAAACAGATATGTACCAGGAGCAGAAGAGTATATTATTAATGCTTTAAACTGGTGTGGAATTATTCCTGATGAAGGCGTAAGTTTTGGAGGTCCACACGAGCCATATCGTCAGAGTGAGCGAAAAGGATTAGGATATTATCAGGATTATGCGAATCAGTTATTAGATAAAGGTCACGCATATATAGCTTTCGATAAGGCGGAAGCGTTAGATGCGAAACGTAAGGAAGCAGAATCAAACGGACAACATACTTGGCAGTACGATAGTAAGTCGAGATTGAGTATGGATAACAGTTTAACTTTATCGAAAGAAGAAGTAGAAAACAGAATTCAGTCGGGAGATAAACATGTAATTCGTTTAAAAGTAGAGCCAGGAAAAACTATTTCATTCACTGATATGGTTCGTGATGAAGTGAGTTTTGAAAGTGATTTAGTAGATGATAAAGTATTAATCAAAGCAGATGGTATGCCTACATATCATTTAGCACATATTGTGGATGATGTGATGATGGGTATAACGCATGCGATTCGTGGAGAAGAGTGGTTACCATCGGCACCTGCGCATATTTTAATTTACGAATATCTAGGATTAAAAGATAAGATGCCGCAATATGCACATCTTCCCCTCTTGTTAAAGCCAGAAGGAAATGGAAAGTTAAGTAAGCGTGATGGTGATCGACTAGGATTTCCAGTTTTTCCGTTGGAATGGAAAGATTCAGCGACGGGAGAAATTTCTTCGGGATACAGAGAAAAAGGATATTATGCTCCAGCGTTCGTTAATATGTTAGCATTATTAGGATGGAATCCAGGAACAGAACAAGAGGTAATGTCGATGGAGGAGTTGATAAAGAATTTTTCGTTTGAGCGTGTACATAAATCAGGCGCACGATTCGATCCTGAAAAAACAAAATGGTTTAACGAGCAATATTTACGAATGCAGTCGGATGCCGATATCGCGTCCCGCTTCGCGGAGGTTTTAACCGCGCAAAATATTCAGCGTGATTTGAACTTTGTAACAGCAGTTGTAAAATGGGTAAAAGATCGTTGCCAGTTTGAAAGTGAATTATATGAAAAGAGTAAAGCTGTTTTTGAATTGCCAATCAGTTACGATGAAAAAGTAATTGAAAAACGATGGAATGAAAAAGCAAAAATATTTTACAACGTATTACCACAAGCGTTAGAAAGCGTTGCTGACTTTAAGTCAGAAAATGTAAAGGCTGCGTTTGAATCAACAGCAGCAAGCAATGAAATAAAGCCAGGTGAAGTATTACAATTATTCAGAGTATTATTAAGTGGTGAATCAGGCGGACCTGATTTATTTATGATGACAGAATTACTCGGAAAAGAAGAAGTAATCAAGCGAATTAACCTGGCAATTGAAAAATTAAAATAGTAAAAATGAGCACAGAAAAAGGCCCTAATTTCCTCGAAGAGATTATTGCAGAAGATATAAAAAATGGGAAGCATGGCGGAAGAGTTTTAACGCGATTCCCGCCCGAGCCTAACGGCTATTTACATATAGGTCATTCGAAATCGATTTGCGTAAACTTCGGACTAGCACAGGAGTTTGGTGGAACAACGAATTTACGTTTTGATGATACCAATCCAGAGAAAGAAGAAACAGAATACGTAGAGAGTATTAAAGCCGATGTAAAATGGTTGGGCTTTGAATGGGCAAATGTTTTTTATGCTTCGGATTATTTTGATCAGATTTATGATTTTGCAGTGACATTAATTAAAAATGGATTAGCGTATGTAGATGATAGCACACCAGAACAAATTGCTGCGCAAAAAGGAACGCCTACAGAGCCAGGAACACATAGCCCTTACCGTGATAGAAGTGTGGAGGAGAATCTCGATTTATTTACGCGCATGAAAAATGGCGAGTATAAAGATGGAGAAAAAGTATTGCGTGCTAAAATTGATATGTCATCACCTAACATGCACATGCGCGATCCAATTATTTATCGTATTAAGCATGCACGCCATCATCGTACAGGAGATAAATGGTGTATTTATCCGATGTATGATTTTGCGCACGGACAATGTGATTCGATTGAAAAGATTACGCACTCGATTTGTACATTAGAATTTGAAGTACATAAGCCTTTGTATGAGTGGTTCATTGAGCAATTAGAAATATTTCCGAGCAAGCAATATGAATTTGCACGATTGAATTTAAATTACACCGTAATGAGCAAGCGTAAATTATTACAGCTTGTGAAAGAAAATTATGTGAACGGATGGGATGATCCGCGAATGCCAACGATTAGTGGATTGAGAAGAAGAGGTTTTTCTCCTGAGAGTATTCGCAATTTTGCTACTCGCGTAGGAGTTGCACGAAGAGAAAATATTATTGATGTTGGCTTTTTAGAGTTTTGTGTACGCGAAGATTTGAACAAGCGCGCTAATCGTGTGATGGCGGTACTAGATCCAATTAAACTGGTTATCACCAATTATCCCGAAGGACAAGAGGAAACGTTGGTGGGTGAGAATAATCCGGAGGCAGAAAACAACGGTGGTACACGACCGTTACCATTTTCAAAAGAACTTTGGATAGAGCGCGAAGATTTTATGGTGGAGCCACCAAAGAAATTTTTCCGTTTAGGTCCAGGTCTTTCGGTGCGTTTGAAGCACGCGTACATTGTGCGTTGCGATGAATTTAAAGTAGATGAAAATAATAATGTAACAGAAATTCATTGTACTTATTTCCCTGATAGTAAAAGCGGAAGTGATACAAGCGGGATCGTTGTGAAAGGAGTTATTCATTGGGTAAGTGCTAAACACGCTCTACCTGCCGAGATCAGATTATACGATCGTTTGTTTAATGTGGAGGATCCTTCATCCGAAGAAGGTGACTTTAAAGAATTTATCAATAAGGATAGCCTTGAAGTAATCACTAACGCTTACGTAGAGCCGTCATTGAAGGAAAGTAATCCTGGCGATTATTTCCAGTTTATCAGAAAAGGATATTTCTGTCCTGATAAAGACAGCACAGCAGAAAAATTAGTATTCAACAGAACAGTGACGTTGAAAGACGCTTGGGCAAAAGAACAAAAGAAAGATTAAAATGCGTTTATCGGTTTGTGATATAGAATGCTATGCCTTTCACGGCTGCATGGAAGAAGAAGGGAAAATAGGTCAACGATTTTCAGTAGATGTAATTATTGATTTTGATTTTTCTAATTCGGTGAGCAGCGATGATTTAAACGATACTGCTGATTATGTAGAGTTGCATAATCGTGTGAGAAAGGAAATGGCCATCCGAAGCAAACTAATAGAACATGCTGCTGGAAGAATATTAAACAGCATGAAAGAATACATGCCGAATGCGAGAGCGATTAACGTATTGGTGACAAAATTTAATCCTCCTGTAAATGGAAGAATAGGAAAAGCAGTAGTAGAAGTAGGATATTCAAAAAATTAAAAAAAAGAAACATACGCCAATGTCTGATAACGAAAAAAACGATCAGCTTTTTATTGAAAAATTTAAAGAGGCGATGTTGGTTATTTATAAGCAGAATCCTGGTAAGTGGTATAACTACAAACAGGTTTTTCGAAGAGTATACCAAGATCCACTTAATGAGGAGTTAAATAAATACTTAGATAATTACTCTGAAAAAGAACTAAAGTATTTATCGATTGATGTGTTAGAGGGTTTAGCAGAAGAGGGCGTGTTGGAAGATGGAATGAAAGGTAAATTCCGAATTCTACCAACTAAACGTTACGTATATGGGAAGTTAGAATTTAATTATCAGGGATCGGCTTTTGTTTTTGATATTGAAAATAACCTTCCTGTATTTTTAGTAAAAAATAATACGCTTAATGCACTTAGGGGTGATACAATAAAAGTGTCTGCTTATCCGTCTTACTCACCAGATAAATCAGAAGGAGAGTTAATAGAAGTGATAGAAAGAAATAAAAAAGAATTTTCAGGAAGGATTCAAATAAGTGAGAAGTTTGCGTTTTTAAGTAGCGATAATAATAAGTACGGCATTGATATTTTTATTCCGTTGAATAAATTAAACGGGGCAAAAAACGGACAAAAAGCAGTTGCGAAAATTACGCGTTGGGAAATAGAAGACAAAAATCCGATAGGAGAGATCACAAAAGTACTAGGTGACGCAGGGGAAAATAATACCGAGATGAACGCGCTCTTAGTAGAGTATGGGTTTCCATTATCTTTTCCTGCGGAAGTAGAAGCGGAAGCCGATCAGATTAAAGAAGAGATTACCGCAAGTGAAATCAAGAAACGAAAAGATTATCGAGGCATTACTACTTTTACCATCGACCCTGTTGATGCAAAAGATTTTGATGATGCACTATCGATACAGTTTTTACCGAATGGAAATTATGAAATAGGAATTCACATTGCCGATGTATCGCATTATGTGAAAGAAGGAAGCGCGCTCGAAGAAGAGGCTTATTTCAGAGCAACATCTGTTTATCTTGTTGATAGAGTAATACCAATGTTGCCAGAAAAATTAAGCAACAAGGTTTGTTCACTACGACCAGGAGAAGACAAATTATGTTATGCAGCTATATTTGAAATTGATAAAGACGCGAAAGTAATTTCGGAGTGGTTTGGAAGAACAATCATACATTCTGACAGACGATTTACATACGAAGAAGCACAACAAGTAATTGAAACAGGAGAAGGAGATTTAAAAGAAGAAATTTTAGTGATGCAAGCACTTGCGCAAAAAATGCGACAAGAACGTTTTAGTCATGGAGCAATTACCTTTGATAAAGTTGAAGTTAAATTTAAGCTCGACGAAAAAGGGATGCCTGTTGATGTTTATCTGAAAGAAAACAAAGACAGCAATAAATTAATTGAAGAGTTTATGTTGCTTGCGAATAAAAAAGTAGCGGCGTTTGTAGGACAAAAATTATCCGAAGAAAAAGGACACGAACAAACATTTGTCTATCGTATACATGATAAGCCTGTTCCTGAGAAGCTTGAAAACTTCTCCTTCTTCGCTGCGAAATTCGGACATAAAATAAAAATCAATTCAGAGAAAGCGGTTGCACAATCGTTAAATCAATTGATGAAGGACATTAAAGGTAAGCGCGAAGAAAATGTGTTAGAGCAATTGGCAATACGTACAATGGCTAAAGCGGTTTATACTACACAGAATATTGGTCACTACGGATTAGCATTTGATTTTTATACGCACTTTACTTCTCCTATCAGACGTTATCCAGATGTGATGGTACATCGATTATTAACGCACTATTTGAATAATGGGAAATCTGTAGAAAGAGAAGGATTAGAAGAGCGATGCAAGCATAGCACCGATATGGAGATTAAGGCATCGGAGGCAGAACGTTCATCGGTGAAGTTTAAACAAGCACAGTATTTAATGGGTCGTGAGGGAGAGGTGTTTGACGGAATGATTTCGGGTGTTACCGAATGGGGGCTTTATGTGGAGCTAGTAGATAGTAAATGTGAAGGATTGATACGTGTACGTGATTTGAAAGATGATTTCTACGATTTAGATGAAGCAAACTATTGCTTAGTAGGAAGAAGAACAAACAAGCGTTTTCAGCTAGGCGACCCCGTTAGAGTTAAGTTAAAGTCGGCCGATTTATTAAAAAAGCAAATTGACTTTATGATGTGGGATTTTTCTAGTAGCGAAGGGGCTGAGGTTAAAGAAAGACGAATCAGCAAAAAGAAAGATAAGCCTCGCGGATTTGCAAAGCCTGTTACAAAGAAAGGAAAGAGAAGAAGGTAGTTAAAAGCACAAAAGGATAATTAGGCATCTTTGAGGTTAATTAAACAGCAATGAACTTAAATCAATTATACTCTACACAGCGCCCTGGAAAGCCAAGTGTGAATGCAGATATTCGAACAGAATACCAACGTGATTTTGATCGATTAATCTTTTCAGGACCTTTTCGTCGATTGCAAAATAAAACGCAGGTGTTTCCTTTACCAGGATCTACGTTAGTGCATAACCGTTTGACACATTCGTTGGAAGTAGCTTCGATAGGTCGTTCATTAGGAAAAATTATAGGAAGGATGTTGGTGCAGCAGTTTAATGCAGAGCTAACAGAAGAGGCGAAGGAATTTTATAGTAATCATTTATCGGAAGTTATTGCTGCTGCTTGTTTGGCGCACGATATTGGAAATCCTGCATTCGGACATTCAGGAGAGAAAGCAATTTCTCATTTCTTTTTGAATGGTGGTGTTGACAAGAATTTATTTTCAGATGCAGAATGGAAAGACCTGACTAACTTCGAAGGAAATGCGAATGCATTGCGATTATTAACGCATCAGTTTAATGGTCGTTTGCCGGGAGGGTATCGATTAACCTATACAACGTTAGCGACTATCCTAAAATATCCATGTGAATCATTAGGTAGCGATAAGAAAAAACTACACTTAAAGAAATACGGATTTTTTCAAACGGAAAAAGAATTGTTTTTAAAAATTGTGAAGGAGTTTGGTTTGGAGCAAGAGAGTGAAAATCCGTTGCAGTACTGTCGACATCCGTTTGTGTATTTATTAGAAGCTGCGGATGATATTGCGTATCGTATTATCGATTTTGAAGATGCGGCGCGATTAGGAATTATTACTGTTGATTTAATGCGCGATAAAGTGTTAAAGCTATTAACCGAACTAAATAGAGATAATATAAACGAGGTAGAAGAAACGCTGAATATGATTGGCGACGAAAACGAGAAGCTATCTTATTTACGAAGCAGAGCAATCAATACACTTACTTTTTCGGCTGCAGATGTTTTCATGCAAAGACTTGATTTAATTTTAAATGGAAAGTATGAATCAACATTGGTTGATGAATTACAACTACGTAGTGATGCATTAAAGGAGATTGAAAAAATATCTATTCAAAAAATTTATAATCATCCAACAGTTGTCGAAATCGAATTAGCGGGATACAATGTGATGAAAGAATTATTAAGCACATGGATTCCAGCTGCGATAAAAACAAAAGCAGAAAGAACAGCGCCCGAAAGCAAGGTCATGCAATTAATACCAGAACAATTTGGTCCTTTTGAAGAAAGCGATTCTCCGTATTCAAAGGTGATGCGCATTTTAGATGTTGTATCAGGCATGACGGATTTATATGCTACGGAGTTGTATAGGAAGATTAAGGGGATTGATATTGGGAAACATAAATAATGTGCTAATTTGAAAATTTGCCAATTTGAAAATGAAGGTTTTTATCAATGTCAATTTTGAAGCCTCGCTTTTTAGTGAAATTTCATGACGGTTTATGGAGGTAATTCGATTTTAAAAATAGCTAGTGAGTTAATGTGATAATATTTTTCCCAATGCCTTAGGATTGAAAATGGATAGTGTCGGTCGCTGAGGCTCTCGAAGCGTAGATATCGAAAACCGGCCTCGGAAACAAGAAAAAATATTTTATTCGTTTATCAATAATTAATTATTGAATCAAGATTACATTAACCCTTCGAAACCTTTCAACTCTTCATAAGTTTCTTTTATTGATTCACCTCGTTCTGCCGCCTCTCTAAGAGTAGGTCTCCAGTGTTGCGGGTAGCTCATCAACTCTTTTATTTGTTCTGCTGTTAATTCTTTCTTTTGATTATCGTCTTTTTCTTCTTCCTCTTCTTTCATATTATGCTATGTATATACTCCAAATATAAAAAACAAAAAGTCCGGATGATTTTCATCCGGACTTTTTAAACACACACTAATCTAACTAAACTATATCGAATCTATCTGAGTTCATTATTTTTGTCCATGCAGCGATAAAGTCTTTTACAAACTTGTCTTTTGCATCGTTGCAAGCATATACTTCAGCCAATGCTCGTAGCTCTGAATTAGATCCGAAAATTAAATCTGCGCGACTTGCTTTCCACTTAATAGCTCCCGTTTTACGATCGCGACCATCGAAGATTTCTTTAGTATCATCAGAAGCAAACCAAGCACAATCCATACTTAATAAGTTTACGAAGAAATCGTTTGTTAATTGTCCAGGAGTATTCGTAAACACACCAACGTTAGAGTTATTATAGTTGGTATTTAAAACACGCATGCCACCAACAAGCACTGTCATTTCGGGAGCTGTAAGGTTTAATAATTGTGCTTTGTCAACTAATAATTCTTCTGTCGACATTGTAAACTTCGTTTTCAGATAATTTCTGAATCCGTCTGCCATCGGCTCTAATACCGCCATTGAATCAACATCTGTATGCTCTTGAGTTGCATCCATTCTTCCAGCTGTGAAAGGAACTTCTACATGGTGACCAGCAGCTTTCGCAGCAGTTTCAATTCCAACAGAACCTGCTAATACGATTAAGTCAGCAAGAGAAATTTTCTTATCACCTTTTGCATTGAAATTATTTTGAATAGTTTCTAATGCAGCTAATACCTTGTTTAATTGAACAGGGTTGTTTACTTCCCAGTTACGCATTGGCATTAAACGGATACGCGAACCGTTAGCACCACCACGCTTGTCAGTACCACGGAAGGTAGAAGCTGAAGCCCATGCAGTAGAAACCATTTCGCTAACCGATAATCCAGAAGCGGTAATTGCAGCTTTTAATTCTTTGATATCGTTGCTATCAACTAACGGATGATTAACAGCAGGAATTGGATCTTGCCAGATTAATTCTTCAGCTGGAACTTCTTTACCTAGATATAAAGCACGAGGACCCATGTCACGATGTGTTAACTTGAACCAAGCACGAGCGAATGCATCCGCAAACTGGTCAGGGTTCTCATAAAAGCGACGAGAGATTTTTTCGTAAGCAGGATCAAAACGCAATGACAAGTCTGTAGTTAACATTGTTGGCAATTGCTTTTTGTTTGCATCAAACGCATCTGGAATAATTGCCTCTGCATTTTTAGCTACCCACTGATGAGCTCCTGCAGGACTCTTTGTTAATTCCCACTCGTAAGAGAATAAATTCTCGAAATAATTATTTGTCCATTTTGTTGGCTCGTTTGTCCATGTTACTTCTAATCCACTAGTAATTGTATCAGGACCTTTACCACTCTTGTGAGAGCTTATCCAACCAAATCCTTGATGCTCGATACTTGCAGCTTCTGGTTCAACACCTACTAATGCTGCATCACCAGCGCCATGTGTTTTACCGAATGTATGTCCACCTGCGATTAGCGCAACAGTCTCTTCGTCATTCATTGCCATACGGCCAAATGTTTCACGAATATCGATAGCCGCTGCTAACGGATCAGGGTTACCGTTAGGGCCTTCTGGGTTAACATAAATTAATCCCATCTGAACCGCTGCTAAAGGTTTTTCTAAATTTCTATCCGCAGTATATCGCTTATCTCCCTTCCATTCGTGCTCGATTCCCCAATAAACATCTTGTTCTGGCTCCCATACATCTTCTCTACCGCCAGCGAAACCAAATGTTTTGAATCCCATCGACTCTAACGCAACATTACCTGTTAGCACCATTAAATCGGCCCACGAAAGTTTGTTACCATATTTTTGTTTGATAGGCCATAATAAACGGCGAGCTTTATCTAAGTTTCCGTTATCAGGCCAGCTGTTTAATGGGGCAAAACGCAATTGACCAGCACCTGCACCACCACGACCATCGCCTGTACGATAAGTACCTGCGCTATGCCAAGCCATACGAATAAAGAAAGGACCATAATGTCCGAAATCTGCTGGCCACCACTCTTGTGAGTCGGTCATTACAGCTGTTATATCTTTTTTTACTGCATCTAAATCCAACGACTTAAACGCTTCTGCGTAGTTAAAGTCTTTATCCATTGGATTAGACAATGATGATTTTTGGCGAAGCGTGTTTAGCTTTAAGCCATTAGGCCACCAATCGTTGTTTGTTGTCCCTGCTGATCCTACATGACCAGTACCATGATTAAAAGGACATTTTCCTGTTGATTCCATAATCTAAAAATTAGTGTATTGAGTGTTTGAAATGCAAAATTAGTGTTTATTTTTGTTTGATAGAAATGATATTTTAGATGATAATATTCATAAAATAGATGAACATACAACAGTTTACTTATATCCTTGCCGTTGCTCAGCATAAACATTTTGAAATTGCGGCAGAGAAGTGTTTTATCTCTCAAAGTACGTTGAGTACGATGATTTCGAAGTTTGAGGAGGAAATAGGTTTAAAAATATTTGATAGAAAGAAAAAACCAGTTCAAGTAACAGCAGAAGGCGCCTTGCTGATTGAAAAGCTGAGAGAGATAACGAATCAGATTGGACAATTAAAAGAGTTGGTGAAAGAAGTGAAGGGAGAGATAAAAGGGCGGGTTTCTATTTCCGTCATTCCAACAGTGTCGCCATATTTGTTACCGCTTTTTTTGCAGGATTTTGCAAAGAAGCACCCACTTTTAAAACTAGAAGTACGTGAACAAACAACAGAAGAAATTATTCGTCAGTTGAAATCACGCGACTTAGACATTGGAATTGTTTCAACTCCGTTGGATGATTCCTTATTAGTCGAGAAGGAATTGTACCGCGAGCCCTTTGTGTTGTACGATAAACAATCGACCACTAAAAAAAGTGTTTCTGTAAAAACGATTGATACGAGTAATTTATGGTTGTTAGAAGAAGGTCATTGTATGCGGACGCAGGCATTGCAGATATGTAGTGTAAAAAAATCACAGCCTTCGCGTATTGAAAACATCGATTTCAAAGCTGGATCCATTGATAGCTTAATACGATTTGTGAATGCGAATAATGCTTCGACTTTACTACCCTATTTAGCAACAGTTCATTTACCTACACGGGAAGCAAAACATATCCGTACCTTTATAACGCCGGTGCCTGTCCGAACAATTGGATTAGTTGTCCACCGACATTTTGTAAAGAACAAAGTGCTCGAGTTACTAAAGCAAGAAATAGAAGAGAAGATCAAGCAAGCGTTGCCAAAAGCGATGATGAAGGGGGAGGTGGTGAAGCCAGTTTGATAATTTGCTAATTTGACGATGTGCTAATTTGAAAATATTAAATTGGGTGTTGAACGAATCAATAGTCCCTCCTTTGTCGCGATGCTTCGCGAGGATTTAGGGAGGTATTAAATATTGAAACTGGGACAAATTCCCCCATCAAATCCTTTTCTTCAGCATACAACGCTGTATGTCGCTTTGTAATTTCTTGATGGCGGTTTCAGACATTGATTGAATGATGCCATCCGTATAATAAGTAATGGCCTGATCGTAGTTTTGTTGTTTCTCGTAAACGAGTCCGAATAAGCGGAGCAGTTTTTCTTTTTCAATGCCAGGAATTTCAAAGGCTTTGTTTAAAACAGCAATGGCTTCGGTGTGTTTTTCAATCAGAATTAATAATTCGGCAAAGTCGTAATAAAGCGCTGGATATAATGGATCAAAACGTATGGCTTTGGTAAAACATTCTTCTGCTAGCGAAAAATTCGACAAGTGTCGCATGTATAAATGTCCGAGTAAGGCATTACCGCGACCATGATCGGGATAACGAATCAGCAGCAACGATAATTCGTTGATGCACTCTTCTACTTGCCCGTCTTTTAATAAACGTGTAGCCAGATAAAGTTGCTTGTCGGATGCGTTAATCATTTAGCGTTGGTGTACAATTCTGCAACGTGCAATTTACAACAGGCAGCATCGTATTTTTCAAATAGGTGGCGAATGGTCTTTAATTTAGGGTAAACCCTTAGGATTAGTCAACGGAACGCTCTCTCCAAAACAAACAATACAAAAAGGCAAAAAAGGTAATGCCGGCCTGCGTTTCAAGCGTGTCTTCCGATAACATCGAAATAGCAGCAATCAGAATGAATGAAGAAAAAATAAACCCTGCCGATTTATAATTACTAATTAATGGATAAAACAACACCGCCATTAACAATAAAATTCCACTAACGCCAAAGGCTATGCCCAATGTTATGTATTGGTTGTGCGTACGCAATCGCCATTTTTCTTCGAGCTTCGATTTATCTTTTTCATACTGTTCTTTGAAAGCACTATTTACATCGCCCGTACCAACACCTACCAGCCAGTTGTTCTTAAATATCTCTAGGCCAGTCGACCAAAACGCGAGTCGCTGAGTGAAGGATTGCCCAGATACATCCCCGTTATAATAATATTGGCGATATTCCCAAGCAAGATTTTTAATGCGCATGCCTATACCTTTACGATGCATTTGCTCTACATTGGAACAGCCATTTTTAATTGCTTCAATTTCGTTTTGTGATAAACTCATTACCGATTCACGATCTTTTTTAAAGCCTTTTGATGAAAGAAATCGAATAACGGAGTAATAATACCAATAACCAAATCGGTTGTTATCGTACACCGAGAAACCAGTTCGCTCTTTCCATGTTTCATCTAGTTCTTTATCACAGATGTTAATCCAAACAGGGTGTCCATTTTCAATGTCTTGTCGTTCAGGCAATGAATAATACGTATTTCCACTCGGCGTATATTTTAAAAGCTGTGATTCATCTACGTGAATAGGTGTAATTGCATCAATAAAAATTAATTTGTAAAAGTAACCACCCACAAAAACGATAGAAACAATTCCTGCAGCACTAAGTACCCTAATAAGATTTAATTTATGCTTATCAAAAAGAGTAAACATCATTGCCAGAAAAACAAAAGCAGCAATAATAATTATTGCCGTTAACGATTGTAATAAAATAAGAAAGAAGAAAAACCATATAAAGAATAAAACATTCATCCAACGACGATTTTTTTTAAAATCATCCAATGATATAACCATCGCAACGCAAACAAGTAATGCTAAACGGATGTGAGATATAAAAAGACTAATATCTCTGATGTCATGAACTTCAATAGAACTTAATCCGAGATAAATAGCAAGGCTTATAAGTGTAGATATTAAGACCGATACCGTGAAAAAATGAAATAAATAATTTCTTGTTATAATCTTCAATGACGGCATTGATAATATCAAAACAGGCATTAATAACAGCGGTAATTTTATTCTGATATCATTAAAGGCATACTGAAAATCATTAGTATGAATTAATCCTATAAGATGAATCACAAACAACGCAATCAACAATAGAACAACTGTTTTATTCGATTTTAGTCGTTGCCATTTATCTTTGAAGTCGCCACTTAACAACCATCCACCTAAAATAAAAAATTGTCCTAGGCTCATTCCAAATTTCGACAAGGCCATGGAGCAGGTAACCATAAACAGTCCTGCTAAATACGCTTTGTTTCCGAAAGAAATGATTTTATTATTCAAGAGAAATTACTCTTTATAGGTTCTATTAAAAACGGCGGAATAGATGCTCGGTGTTGAAAGTGCTTTAATAGCGATTTTAATTTCAGGGTCGCTGCTAAAACTATTTTCTGTTCTTCCATTCTGATAATAGTAACGTGAAACAATTTCGTTTTCTAGCAACCATTTTATTTCTTGCTCGTGTAATTTTAAGTCGGAGGCTTTATCGCTTTTAATTTTTGCCTTCACTGCATTGTATTCTTCTTGAATACTTCCGAAGTAATTCTCTTTTTCTGCTTTTACTTTTAATGCCTCAAGCTTTTCTTCACTTTCTGTTACATAATCGTATTCTTTGTTTGTAAGCCACGAAATAAATTCAGTATACTCATAATCACTCAAATGAAAAGTTTTAGCATCAGCAATTGAAGGATGCTTAATCTTATATTGTGTAGCATAATCGAACAATAAATATTTGCCGGAAAGTGTTTGCGCAATGCTACTAAATGTTAATGTCGATGTTGTATAGTCAGGATTTACACCACCACCATCATACACTTTTCTTCCTCCTTTGGTTTTAAATTCCGACATTAACGAATCGGGAACTTTACCTACGCTTCCATCTGCATTGCGTTGCGAATAGTCTAGCGCCTGAATACATCTTCCACTTGGAATATAGTATTTAGCGGTTGTAACTTTTAACTGTGTGTTGTAAGCAAGCGGACGAGTCGTTTGTACCAACCCTTTTCCGAAGGTACGTTGACCAATTACAATACCACGATCGAAGTCTTGTAAGGAGCCACTCACAATTTCAGCAGCAGAAGCAGAGCCACTATTAACTAAAATCGCTAAGGGTGTTTTTGTATCAACAGGACTTTTATAGGTTTTGTAAATTTTATCCCAGTCTTTTACTTTTCCTCTCGTGCTCACCACTTCCTGTCCTTTATCGATAAAAACATTTACAATATTTACCGCCTCGTTTAATAGTCCACCGGGATTACCTCTCAAATCAAGAATTAAAGCCGACACCTTTTTTTTCTGAATCAACTCTTTCACTGCATTCTCTACTTCCAATCCTGCATTATCAGTAAAGCCTGTTAAACGGATATACCCAACGTTACCATCAATCACTCCGTAGTAAGGAACATTTTTAATTTGAATTTCTGCACGTGTAATTGTTTTGTTCACTGTTTCAAAGCCGTTTGCAGAAGGACGGTCAACTACGATTGTAAGATTCGTGTTAGGCGTACCTTTCAACATCTTGCTAACATCATCATACTCGAGTCCTTTAGTTGTTTTGCCATCAATTGAGCGAATAATATCACCAGCCATCAAACCAAACTTCTGCGCAGGAAATCCTTCGTAGGGGTCTGTAATAACTACTTGATTATTCCTTTGACCGATAAGCGCTCCAATACCACCATACTGACCAGTAGTCATGAAACGATAGTCATCAGCATCCTCTTCGGGAATAAACGTTGTATATGGATCAAGGCTCTCTAGCATTTCATCGATACCTGCAGTAACCATCTCTTCTGACTTGATTGGATCAACATAAAAAACAGAAAGCTCGCGAAAAATAGTTGTGAATACATCGAGGTTTTTATTCATCTCGAAGTAATTATCATTAGCCACCTTAAATGATAAGAAAACAATCACCGTAGTGATGACAAAAACAGGAAGCTTTATAAATCGAATAAATTTCTTCATAGTTAAATATACTTATTTTTCTGGTACAGGATCATAACCATGTCCGCCCCAGGGATTACAAGATAAAATTCTTTTGAACGTTAGCCAACCACCTTTCAGCGCACCATGTTTGGTAATTGCTTCTACTCC
>JBJOND010000063.1:0-18028 GCA_046052065.1 Bacteroidota bacterium
GGATATTTGCTTCGTAAAATAATTCTCCAATAGGTTCAAATCCGTTGCGGGCATAAACATTCATCGCAGCCACTTGAGCATGGAGATAAATTAACTTTTCAAATGGAACCACATCTGACAATACTTGATTGACTAAAGCAGCACCAATTCCTTTATTTCTAAATTCAGGCAAAACAGAAAAACGTTCTAGTTTAATTCCTTTATCTGTGTGTCGCCAGCGCGAAGTTGCGGCAGGTTTATCATCTACAAAAACAAGATAATGGGTTGCTATTGATTCATACTCATCATATTCCTCATCGCCATCTACTTTCTGTTCTTCTACAAAAACCTTTTGACGAATAGCAAAAGCCATATCAGCATGGATCTTATCTTGAATATCGAATGAAATAATTTTCATTTGTAAATAATTTTCACAAATGTAAACAACCTAACCTAAATCAAATGAATTAGAACCCTCGTTCAATGAATTTACAGTTTTGCAAGTCGATCTAACGTAAGCTGAATTAACGCATGCATCGACTCATCTGATTTTTTACTAAACTCCTGCGTTATTCGGTTCGCTACAATCAGATTTACCGCACTACAATGATGACCTAGTAATTTAGCAAGTCCAAACATAGCCCCTGTTTCCATTTCAAAATTGGTCACTTTATGTCCTTGATAATTGAAAGATGTTAGCTTTTCAATCAAGTCATGGCGACTAGGCTTTAATCTTAACTGACGCACCTGAGGAGCGTAAAATCCAGAGCAGGATGCTGTGATTCCAGCATACATTCCCGGCGATAATAAATCAAACATTAAATCAGATGATTTAGCTAGATATGACTCCGGAAAAATACCTTTATTAGGTAAATGCTGACGAAAATCATCAATAATTTCTTTTTCTAGCCCTTCATTGTGCAATTCATAGAAATTTAAAAGTCCATCAAGGCCTAATCCGTAAGTAGAACAAACGAAAGAATCAACTGGAATATCAGCCTGTAAAGAACCAGAAGTACCTATTCTTACAAGCTTTAACGGGGTTAATTCAGACTTAATTTCACGCGTATGTAAATCGATATTTACTAAGGCATCAAGCTCATTATAAACAATATCGATATTATCAGTACCAATGCCAGTAGAAAGGACAGAAATACGGCGACCTTTATAAACACCTGTGTGGGTTACAAACTCACGTTTTTGCTTTTTCACCTCGATAGTATCAAAATAATCACTCACCATAGAAACTCGATCGGGGTCTCCTACATTAATCACAATATCGCTGATATCCTCGGGTAAAAGGTTCAAATGATACACACTTCCGTCTTTATTTAAAATTAATTCCGATTCAGCTATTTTAGTCATATTTTTATTGTATAATTTTGTAGTCGAACAAATATAAATAACATACAGCTATGTGCGCCTATCAAAATCACATTATTATCCCAGTAGATTTCAGTGAACAATCAATGATTGCTTTGAATCAAACATTCAACCTTGCTCGTTTGACAAAATCAGATATCACTCTTTTACATGTAATTGATGATGATGTATTCTCATCAATGATGAACGTTTTTTCTCACAATGATTTTAAGGAAGAAGTTTACAGAGAAGGACTTCAATCCAAGTTAAATAAAATTGCCAACGATACAATGGCCAAGACAGGATTAGAAGTTAAAACCCGAATTGAAAAAGGCAAAATTTACGATTGTGTAAATGAAGTTGCCACTGAAATCAACGCCGCGTTTATTGTTATGGGTACCAATGGAGCTTCTTCTATTGCAAAGCGTTTTATTGGTTCTAACGCCGTAAAAGTGATTGGAGGTGCACCTTGTCCTGTTATTACAATCAAAGGAAAAGAACATAATGCAGGATGTAAAACAATTGTTTTACCGTTGGATTTATCGAAAGAAACTAAAGAGAAAGTTGGTAAGTGTATTGAGATTGCGAAGTTCTTTAATTCGTTTGTGAAGGTAATGACCGTTGAATCGTCGAGTGATGATTTTTTAAATAAGAAATTAGAACGTCAGATGGATCAGGTATTAGACTTCCTTCGTGAAAACGGAGTTGAATGTGCTGGAGAATTTGTAGAAAATTCAGATGTTGCAGAAGGCGTTTTAGATTATGCGAAGAAAGAAAATGCAGATTTGATTATCATCATGACGCAACAAGAATTAGAATTTACAGAGTATTTCATTGGTACTGCATCAGCAAAAATTATAAACAACTCTGATATTCCTGTGTGCAGTATCCGTCCGATGAAAAGAAAGGACACTACCACTTTTGTTACTCAATAAAAACAAATAGCCATGAACAGAAGTTTCCATGTATCAAAATTGCTTGTACCTTACGACTATTCAGAGTCGGCAGCTATAGGCCTTGAGCACGCCGTTATTTTTGCAAAATCATTTAATGCAGAAATATTTTTATTACACATTTTGGAAGCTTCTACTTTTCAAAATTCACTGACACATTTATTTTCATCCGTAGAAAAAAAGGCTGAAGAAACTTCTAAAGATAAATTAGAAGAAATTGCAAATTCTATTTCTAGCCAAAGTGGTGTTAAAATAACTGTAATGACGGAAGTAGGTAAGACCTATAAAATGATATCGACTGTTGCAGCTAGCATCGAAGCAGATTTAATTTTTATGGGAACCCATGGAAGTAGTGGAAGCGGTTACAGCATTGGAAGCAACACAACTAAAGTTGTTCAAGAATCAACCTGCCCTGTAATCGCCGTGCAAAATCACGCAGAGAAATCAAGTTACGATACCATTATTCTACCCTTGGATGATTCGCCTGAATCAAGACAAAAAGTCCCTTTTGCAATGGAGATTGCGCGAAAATATGATGCAAAGGTTATTGTAGTTGGATTAATGGAAAGTAATAATGATGATTATGTTCGTAAGTTCCATTTGAAAATAAATCAGGTTCAGGATTACTTAGCAGATAATGGTTGTGATAGTTTATCTGCTGTTTATCACGGTGATTTATATAAAAATACACTTAAAGCATGCGATGAGCACAACGGTGATTTATTAGTTATCATGACAGAGCAGGAACCAAGTCTTACTGGACTTTTAATGGGCACCTATGCTAACAAAATAATTAATGGATCTCGTATACCGGTTATGACTATCCGTCCCGCAGAAATAGACCCAGACAGAATAACTGTTACTTTCTAAATTTCTCATGAGCGATATTCATCAGTTGCTTAAAAAGCACTTTGGCTATGATGCATTTCGTCCACTGCAAGAGGATATAATCCAATCAGTACTTGCAAAAAAAGATACACTAGCTATTCTTCCTACCGGAGGTGGGAAATCAGTTTGCTTTCAAATTCCAGCGTTAGCCCTTGGTGGATTATGCCTCGTTGTATCACCATTGATTGCCTTAATGAAAGATCAAGAAGAGCAATTACTAGAGAAAGGCATTCGGACTGCGGCGCTTGTTTCAGGAGTATCCAGAAGAGAATCAGATATAATTATTGGAAATTGTATTCATGGGGATTACCGTTTTTTGTATGTATCACCTGAACGATTAAGCAGTGAAACTTTTTTGATGCAGTTATCTAACATGCCAGTTAGCATGATTGCAATTGATGAAGCACATTGTATTTCTCAATGGGGCTATGACTTTCGTCCACCCTATTTGAATATTTCAAAAGTCCGCGAATTATTTCCTGATGCACCAGTAATTGCATTAACAGCTTCAGCAACTCCTGAAGTGCAAAATGATATTTGCGAAAAGTTAAATTTCAAAAAAGGCTATCAACGATTTCTAAAAAGTTTTAGTCGACCGAACTTAAATTACATTATACGAAAAGAAGAAAATAAATACGAAAAGGTTCTACAGGTTTTAAAATCTGTTAATGGCACATCGATTATTTATGTGCGCAATAGAAATAAAACACAAGACATAGCAGCTTGGCTTAACAGCAATCAAATAACAGCTGATTACTACCATGCAGGTTTGGATAATCAGACACGTATGGAAAAGCAAAGCAAATGGATGAACAACCAAACAAGGGTAATTGTTGCAACTAATGCTTTTGGAATGGGGATTAATAAAGAGAATGTTCGATCTGTAATTCACTTCGACTTACCAGATGATTTAGAGAGTTATTATCAGGAAGCTGGTCGTGGTGGACGAGATGAAAAACCTGCTTTTGGTGTATTAATTTATACGGATAATGACATTGCACAACTAGAAGAAAAAAAGGAAAAGAACTTTCCTTCGGTGAGTGAAGTAAAGAGAGTTTATAATGCTTTGTGTAATCATCTAAACATCCCAATAGAATCTGGACAAAATCAGACCTACCCTTTTGATATCTATCAGTTTTGTAATACTTATCAATTTAGCAATGCACTTGCGATTAACTGCTTGAAAGAATTAGAGCATGCAGGATTTATCGTAATGAGTGAAGCTGTTTACGTTCCCTCGAAAATGAAAGTCCTATTTGATAAAATGGAACTTTACAATTTTCAAGTAAAATATCAGCGCTTTGATAATCTTCTTAAAGTTATTTTAAGAAGTTATGGCGGACTCTTCGACTATTATGTGAAAGTAAATGAGTTTCAAATTTCAAGACATCTGAAGATTGATAAGAATACGGTAATCGGATTGCTAAACGAATTAAACAAGTTGAAAGTGATTGAATATTTACCATCAAGCGATACACCGAGAGTTACCTTAATACATGCAAGAGAATCGACGGAGGCAATGTATATTGACCCGAAGTGTATCAAGGACAGAAAAAACAGATTTCAGGTGAGAGCAGATGCTTTTATCAATTATGTTACAAGCAATAATAACTGTAGAAGCATGATGATCTCCTCCTATTTTGGAGAAGAAAATCTGAACTCATGTGGCACTTGCGATTACTGTAGAAATAAAAAGAAAGAAATGATTGATGAAGAAGAACAAGAAAACATCAAAAAATTTATACTTGGTCAATTAACTAAATCGAATTTATTACCAATTGAAGTTTATAATTTGTCGCCAGATAATTACAAACAACAAATTACATCATCGATTCAAAAACTGCTTGAAACTGAAGTATTGATTTTTGATGCTGAGGAAAAGCTTTCACTAAATAACAAAGTGAAATAACAATTCAATTAATTTTAATAAATTCGTAACTATGGAATTATTTCATATTGGATTTTTATCAGTACGGTTGCTTGATTTATTAGATATCTTAATTGTATCTTTTCTATTATACAAGGCTTATCAATTATTAAAAGGCGGAACAGCAATCAACATATTTATTGGCATTGTATCGATGTACATGCTTTGGTTTTTGTTTGTTAAAATTTTTGAAATGCAATTGCTGGGTGCGATACTTGGTCAGTTTATGAGTGTAGGTGTATTAGCATTGATTATCGTATTTCAACAAGAAGTCAGAAGATTTTTAGTGATATTAGGATCGAGTTCAATTACTGGTAAAGATAGTTTCACGCGTAAACTCCTACCATGGAATTGGAAAGAGGAACAAGTTATTATAGCTGATTTAATTCCTGTTATTAAAGCTTGTGAAAGCATGTCGAACTCAAAAACAGGTGCTATTTTAGTTTTATCAAGATCAACTGATTTAAAGTTTTTTGAAAACTCTGGCGATGCAATGGATGCTGATTTATCAAAGCGATTATTAGAAAGTATTTTTTTCAAAAACAGTCCTTTGCATGATGGAGCTGTTATTATACGTAACAACAAAATAAAAGCAGCACGATGTGTTTTACCTGTAAGTGATGATAATGATTTACCTGCTCATCTAGGAATGCGTCATAGAGCGGCTTTAGGCATCACAGAACAAAGTGATGCTATTTCAATAATTGTATCTGAAGAAACAGGAAATATAAGCGTTGCAAAAAACGGAACGTTGGAAAATAACTTATCTATTCACGACCTTGAACTATTTTTGCAGCGAGAATACTAGTTACTTTTGCTTTAGTGCTTCAGCTCTTTGAAGAAATTGCTGTCCGAGCATTTGATTTCCAAGATTATTCCACGTCATACCTAAGAAACGATTCGTCATCATATTATTCGGATCAACGGCATACGCTTTTTCAAAATAAGTAAGTGCCTTTTGAAATTGTCCACTATTACCGTACACACTTCCAATATTATTTAGTGCATCAGTGTAATCAGCTTTTAGACTAACGGCTTTTTCAAAATAGAACAAAGCAGAGTCTAATTGATTTGTATTAAATAAAAGATTACCGTAGTTATTATTGATTTTAGGATCATTACTACCATTAATAAGCGCATTTCTAAATGCGTATTGAGCAGAATCAAAATCCTTTAAACGCAAATAGGCTAATCCCATTTGGTCCCAACCATCCGAAAAATATGGCGTAAGCGCTACTGATTTTTTTAAATACGTAATACCTTCATTCAAAATCTTTTTTTGTTCCGGTTCTGGCTTGCCTGCAATTTGATTTTCTTTAATCAAGAAATTACCGAGATAATAATTTGTGCGTGCACTATTAGGAGCTGTAATTAACCCAGAGCGATAAAGGGTTTCATTGTTTTCCCAAACTGCATTACGCTGAATTGTAAAAAATCCATAAATCAAACATACAACAATAAGTACACTCGAAAGATACTTGAAATCAAACTTTGATAATAACAGTATTGAAGCTAACGCAATTCCTAAACTCGGCATAAACATTAATCGCTCACCATATTGCGTTCCTATTAACGTAAAAATATTTGAAGATACTGATGCAGTAAAAAAGAAAAACATCAGAGCGAATCCATATAATTCACGCTTGATAATTCCATATACAGCAACTGCAAACAACCCGACTAAGACAATTAATGAAATCAGAAATTCTAAAGAGCCTACCCCTACCAATGATAATTGTGGAAATGATGCATCGAAGGTAAGTCCGACTGGAATAACAATTCTAAGTAAATACAACCCCAAGAAATAAACTGCTGATGTATAACGCTCAATTGATCCAACAGCCTTTACGAGTAAATTATCACTTGAAGAAGGTAATGATCCTAAAGGAACAATTCCATAAACATTTGAACGTGCGATAAAATATAAAACAGTAACACCTACGAATGATAAAAGCACCATTGAATGCGCTTTGAACTTTCCTTCATCTAAATAATAAACCAATAAAGGTAAAATTGCAATTAATGTAATTGACGATTCTTTACATAAAAGAGATGCAATAAAAAACAAAATAGAAAATACCACATAGGATACTTTTTTATTTTGTAAGTAATCAATGAATTTATTCAACGCAAGAAACCCAAACAACATCGACAAAATTTCGTCGACACTTTTAATATTGGCTACTACTTCGGTATGTATCGGGAATGATAGAAACAGCAACGTAGCCAAAAAAGAATACAATGAGTTTCCTTTAAGTAATCTTTTGCAAAAATTAAAAACTACTATTGCTAATAAAGCATAGAACATGATGTTCATCCAATGCCCTAAATGTGGATTATTAGGTGCAAGTGACCATTGAATTGCAAAAAGCGATTTAGGAATTGGACGATATAATTCATCAGAAGCCATATAACTACCATATCGATAGCTCGTCTTGAAAATCTCTTTGAAATCTCCTTTTTGAGTACTTCTGTTTTCAATTATCGAAGCATAATCATCCAACGCATAATCGAAGTTTGCTGTATTTAAATACAAGATCGCTGCAAACAATGCTACAATCCACACATAATATTTTGCAATCAAATTCGAGTTGTCAATTGATGCAACGTTCTCCTTTTTTACTGGCGCATTCGAAAATTTATCTTTTCGAGTCAGTTTCTTTTGTTCCGTCATAACTGATTAATTAGAATTTGATAGTGTATCATTCTGTCTTTTCAAATTCTGAATCAACATTTCATCTGTAAAATTCAATGATTGAATTAACATTTTTACCTCAGACGCCATTTTATGATTAGGAAACTTTATAATAAATCGATTGTAATATTCCCTTGCAGCATTTTTATCATGCAAATTATTTTCAGCTATGAAACCTTGCATAAATAAAGCACGAGCAACTTTTCGATAGACTGGAAAACGTTGCGTATTACCAAACAATTCGATCGCCTGCTGATACTTCCCTAATTGAACGCTCAACTCTGCGGCTTTGAAAAAATAATCTGCACAAATTGTATCGTCCTTATACAACACACAATAATTTTTGTAAAGCGAAATCAGCGAATCACAATTAACAGTGTCGATAGTTGATGTTGCAGTTGCAGACTTTTCCATTTCTGAAATTTCTGTTTGCAGAGAGGATTGACTTTTATTACAAGCAGTTAAAATTACGCCTGTTAGAATAAAGAGGATTAATGAATATTTTTTCATGTTATTTAAAAGGACTATCGGGTTCTTTTGCCATATGGTTATAAACTATTTTATCTAACCATGCTGGAATTATTTTATTTAAGAATACGGTTAGCTTACCATTGAAAGTAAGAATCAAATCACGCTTTCTTTTTTTAATTGCAATAAATATCTCTTCTGCTACTTGTTCAGCTGACATCATTTTCTGTTCATCGCGTGGTGACTCACCTTGCGTGTTACCATCAGCAGCCAATGCTGTTTGACGGATACGCGATGCCGTGAATCCAGGACAAGCCACTAATACATGTAATCCCTTTTTAAGATTTTCCGTTCTTAATGTTTCTAGAAAACCTTCCAACGCAAATTTAGAAGATGAATAACCTGTTCGTCCTGGAAGTCCTTTTTTACCTGCTATAGAAGACACCCCTACTACACTGCCTTTATTTTTAAGAATGGAAGGCAACGCATATTTAGTGCAATACACGGCTCCCCAGAAATTAGTATCCATTACTTTTCGAACAACATCGAGATTAAGATCTTCGAATAAAGCACGCATAGAAATCCCTGCATTATTGATTAAAATATCGATGCGTCCGAATTTGTTGATTGCCTCCTCCATCACTCGCTTGCAATCTGCCTCACTACTTACATCTGCTACTATTGGCAATACTTGATTTGATTGATTATTCAGACCAGCGATTGCTTCATGAAGTCGTTTTTCATCACGACCAGTAACCACCACATGAAAGCCTTCTCGAAAGAATTTCTTTGCGCAGGCAAGGCCTATACCTGAAGATGCCCCAGTGATTACTACAACTTTTGTTTCCATATTCCCTACAAAAATAATTTATTTGGTAACTTTCAGCCCTATTATCAAATTATATGAAGTTATACGAAGTAAAAACGAAGGATGATATCAAAGAATTTCACAGGGTTGTATCAATTATTTACAAGAATAATCCTAATTGGGTCGCTTATTTAGAAAATGATATTGAGAAGGTCTTTAATGTTAAACACAATAAGCTTTATGCAGAAGGAGGCGAATCAATCAGATGGATTTTAAAAGACGATAATGGCCAATTAATAGGACGTGTTGCAGCGTTTGTTAATCCACGTACAAAAAATACAACTCCATTAACAACGGGTGGAATAGGATTCTTTGAATGTATCAATGATAAAGCTGCGGCCTTTTACTTATTTGATAACTGTAAAAATTGGTTAGAAGACAGAGGAATGGAAGCGATGGATGGACCAATAAATTTTGGAGATAGAAATCAATTCTGGGGCTGTATGACAAGCAATTTTGACAACCCAGCTGTTTATCAAATGAACTATAATCCGGAATACTACAGCGTGTTATTTGAAGAATACGGATTTGGGACATACTTTAACCAATTAGTATTTTGGAGATCGTTAAGAGAACCCACACAAGCTATTTTCCATCGGAAATACCAACAGGTAAAGGACAACCCTGATCTTGTAATTAAGAATATTCATAGGGTTAAGCTATCAAAAGTTGCTGAAGATTTTAGAACGGTTTATAATGGTGCCTGGGGTGGACATAGTCATTTTAAACCAATGCCATCTAGTACGGCTCAAAAGATTATGAGTTCATTAAAGCCAATCATCGACAGAGACATTATTTTATTCGTTTATCACAAGGGAGAGCCAATTGCATTTTATGTAAATATTCCAGAATTAAATGAGTTGTTCAAGCATGTGAATGGCAAAATGAATTGGTGGGGAATTATTAAGTTCTTGTTTTATAAATATACTACCAAACGAAAAAGAATGATTGGACTTGTATTTGGAGTTGTGAAAGCTTGGCAAGGAAAAGGAATTGAAGCGGCATTGATTGTACATGGAGAAAAATTCATTGTGGATAAACTCAAATACGAGGATACTGTTTTAACCTGGATAGGAGATTTTAATCCAAAAATGCTCCATGTAACTGAAAATCTCGGTGCCTCATTATGGAGAACCTATAAGACCTATCGCTTTCAGTTTGATAGAACGATACCATTTGAGAGGGCTCCGATTGTAGAATAGGCTAATCTTGCAGTTATTGACTCTTCGATTGTGATAAATTCCTATTGAAAATCAATAAAATCACTCGATGTGTAAAAAAACATTGTGATTTCTTGGGTAAGGAAGAATGAAATACTACATTTGCACCCGCGTTTGGCCTACATGACCAACAGCTAACCAAAAAATAGGATTCCGTAGCTCAGTTGGTAGAGCAATACACTTTTAATGTATGGGTCCTGGGTTCGAGTCCCAGCGGGATCACTAGTGAATGAAAAGCGAGGTAAGTACCTCGCTTTTGTTTTTTTATAAATTCATCAAGCTTGCTTGAAATGAATGGAATAAAAAAACAAAAGATTTCGCACATGCGAAATCTTTTCATTCGCAACTCGGATAGCTGGGTCCGACGTAGCAACAGCGAAGTCAATCCCCCATCATAATAAAGCTTTTCATTAGCAACTCGGATAGCTGGGTCCGCGATGTAGTACAAGCTTGCGCAGACTACATCGCAATCCCTATTACTCCCGGGCGATATTTACCTTAGATTAATTTTGTTTGGAGAAATTGAATCAAACTCATTCTATAGCAATCTATAAATAAATAAAAGTGCGAAGCACGCTCTTTTCATTTGCAACTCGGATAACTGGATTAGACGGAGCGACAGCGAAGTCAGTCTCACCAAAATCACAAGTAATAACTTAATGGGAATCGTTTACATTTTATTTTCTGAAAAACTCAATAAGTTCTATATTGGAGTTAGTGTCGACATTGATCGAAGATTAAATGAACACAATTCGGGTAAATCAAAATTCACTTCTCGTGGAATGCCTTGGCGACTCATGTACACAGAAGTCTTTCCGACGTTGATTGAAGCAAAAAAACGTGAACTACAAATTAAAAAAAGAAAATCAAGAATATACCTACAAGAGTTAATTGATGGCAATTCATCTATCTCAAAAGCGAAAATAGTCCTGGGTTCTCCCGCTCAAGAGCGGGACAGCGGGATCACAGATGAATGAAAAGAAAAGGCCTTCGCAAGAAGGCCTTTTTGTTTTTCTGTTAGGTAATACAAGCTCGCTTGAAGATTGCATGGCAGAAAAACAAAAGTAGCCACCTTTGGTGGCTTGCTTTTCATTTTTAAAATGGATAGCTGGGTCCGCGATGTAGTACAAGCTTGCGCAGACTACATCGCAATCCCTATTACTCGCAGAGGGGGATATATCCTATAGATTCATTTTTGTTTGGAGAAATTGCATCAAACTTATTCTATAGCAATCTATAAATAAATAAAAGTGAGAAGCACGCTCTTTTCATTAGCAACTCGGATAGCTGGGTCCGACGGAGAGCAGCGAAGTCAATCCCCAATTATAATAAAGCTTTTCATTCGCAACTCGAATAGCTGGGTTCCGATGCTACGATCGGAATGAAACATCCAACGAAGAGCTCCTTTATTTACTATTTTTAATACATCGAACAGAAAACCCTAAATTTTTAGAAGTTTTAAATCGATCAATATTACCATTAAAATAACTTAATAAGCGCCCGTATGCTTCAGCAGTTGAAGATGCTGTGGCTGTCCACCAATAACCATAAGCGCCAACATCATTGCATTTACCATCAACACTTTTATTACCACCTGCGAAGCCTAGAAAGTTAGATGTGCCTGTAGCTCCTGTATTTGGTGTAGTCCAATGTGCGTAACCGATTTCTTTTAATTCTCCACCTGCTATTTCACTTTGCACTCTTTTTAATTCAGTCGTATCTGCGTATTCGTCAAGGTACTTTACCATAGTATTCCATTCGGAATCCTTTGGGACATGCCAACCAACCGGACATAGTCCTGCAGGATTAGCAATTGCATACCAGTTATACAATAAACCAAATGCATTTTCTTTGATGGAGTCATTATCGTAAACCGCACAAGCTCCACTCTTATCCATGCTCCACTGTGCCTTCGTAATATTTTTAGCAATCGCCTTTCCATTACGATACTTTTTTGTTCGCAGGTTCTCTTGAAGCCAAACTTGTTTCCCTATTACTAGTGTGTGATAAACATTTCCATCAATATCTTTAATTGTGGCCGGAATTGAATCACCTGGCTCAATTAATTTTCCATTTTTTCTGATAAATGCATTACTAGATGAATTAATTAATAATCCAACAATAGCGAGTAAAATTGTTTTCTTAAATTTTTTCATTTGATTAATTTAAACGCGACTAATTTACAATCATGAACGAAAAATATTCCTGTAAATTACATGAAATTGCCAACAGGTAACTGTAAATTACAAGATAACCTATGTCTTTTTTAATTATTCGATGGATGTATAACTTGGTTTAATCTTATGCTATTTTGAACTCCACTTAACTACTAAAACCCTTTTACGTTTATCATTTCTCGTTGCAGCCAATTACTTTCAGGGTATCGAGCCTTTTTATCAATCGTATGTATAGCGTATGCGTGCCTCGATTTACCGCTTGTATTAGGCTTGCTGTAATGCGGCAAGTAACCATCTAAAACAATACACGTCCCCTTTTTTACTTCTAACGGAATCATACCTTCTAAACTATACGGAGTTTCATCAAGTGTTATCATTTCTGTCCCACCACCTTCTTTTCTTTTGAACCATGAACGTAACGATGTTTTATGTCCACCAGGCATTGCCCACATACATCCATTTTCAATGGTAGCATCTTCTAACGCAAACCAAAATCCTATACAAGATGCTGGCTCAGTATATAGAAAGCTTGCATCTTGATGAACATCAACCACCCCTCCTATTTTTGCATGCTTGAAAATATACATGCTTTGAATAATCAACCAATCGTTCAACTCTAAATCAGTTGCCAGCTTTTTCATTTGTGGCGAACGAGTAAATGAATTAAAGACTGGATCTATATCGTGCGCGGCATGTCCGATTTTATTTAGTGAATGAAACACATCATTTTTTAATTCACCTTTGTCATCAAAAGCATCTTTTTCAAAGAAGAAGGAAATATTATCTCCTGAATTCAAGAAATACTCATCACTGGTTTTCGTTTGTTCAGATGTTTGAAAGATGGAAGCATGTCCTTTATAATCAAACTCGCGAGATAATTTCTCAGCTCGAGCCATTAATTCATCACATGCTTCATCGGAATTAAAATCAGGAAGAATCACATATCCATCTTCAAGAAATCTTTCTCTTACTGTCATTATTGAACACTTACTTTTTGAATAGTAATTCCTTTATCTGTTCTCACCTTCACAAAGTACATTTGTTTAGCCACGTAGTTCAAATTGATTTGTGTTTGATATACTACAGAAGTATTTGTTTCAGTAGATGAATAAACTTCTTTACCGTGAATATCCAATACCGTTACAATCACTCTACCGATTGCATCATCAACTTTCAAGGTAAATGAACCATTATTCGGATTTGGAATGACAGAAATATTAATCGACTTGTTCATTTCATCAATACCAGTAATCTGGAAGATACGCTTTGTTGCAATATCATCTGAAGCATTTGCATCTCCCGGTTTAGTTACTAGTGCGTGAATGGTATAATCATTTACAAACGATAAGTCTGCCGTTTGACTAAAAGTATATTCCAAACTATCTCCTGCAAGAATTGTAGTATTAAGAGTTTCCGATACGATTAAATTTCCATTCACAAAACAACTTACTGTTGGTTGAATTAAATCAATAGACCCAGAATTTTTTACCATCACTTTCACCACTTCATTTGCGGTTAATTGAGGAGCGAATGAAGGTGCAGTAATTCTCGAAGCCGTTGCATTAATATAGTCAGAGAAATTTTGAGCTGAGTCACTACTTTCAACTACATAGGCATGTATTCTAAAATATGGCTCTGTATGACTACCACCGTTATATCCCGTATTTAAGTTATTCGTATATGTTTGAAGTGCGTACCCTACAGAAGTAGTTGATCCTGGGGTAATGCTACCCGTTAGATTGTTCTCAATAGGTGTTACATCTTGTCCAGGGCACCAGCCTGCTCTCGAAAGCGTCCATGTTCCACTTTGATTAGCACATGAATTTTGTCCGCAATTATTCTTCCATACGTTATGATTGAAAGCGGTAGTGCCATTTATTTTTACACTATGCGTAGCATTAAAAAATTCAGCTGCATTACTCGTATTTCCTTGCCCATGACCGGTAATTGTCATTCTCAAATTAGATTTTTTTGTCTTTGCTTCAAATGGAATATTGAAGTTTGGCAATGTATAAGGAATATTTGGATCACCATAAATATGATAATCGGTGTTCCATAGCGGAGTGATTTTCTGGAATGGATAAGGATTGGATCCACTAATAAATTCGAAAGTAACTCTTAACAACCAACCAGATGGACCCCATACTTGAATGAATGATTGTAATTTTTGTTTACCAACTAATAATGTTTTAAAATCGGTTACATCAATATCCCAAGGACCGCAACCCATTCCGTATGGAGTTATAAATCTTCCCAATTCATATTCTTGTCCTTCTTTGTAAATAGAAATTTTACCAGTCTGATCCCAAGGATCACAGCCTGTTGTAGGACAAGATACAGAAACATGCATAATAATCTGACTCCATTGCTCAGGACCTTCAGGAAATATCACATCAGCAAATCGCGTTTGTCCGTTAGAAGCAAAATCATGTTGAACATTATTAAATGCAACAATTGTATTGCTTGTTCCTGGCTTCGATAATGAAATGTAAGATGAATCGTTTCTGAAATCATTATCATTTGCTAATGATACACGAGCAGAAATTGTTGAGGTTGTTAATGCAGATAGATCTTCTACTTTGTTAAACAATGCTGTATAAACCTGATTAGGTTGAAGTGTTGTAAAGATTGTATCGTTAACTGCTGCACCATTATTTACACTATAAGAAACTGGAATATTAGATACTGCATTAAATCCTGTATTCTTAACTTTTACCTTCACACGAGTAGCATTTGTAAAAGCTGTTAAATTATTAGGAGCATCGAGACCTAAAACAGTAACATCATTCTGAATTAATTCATAACCACTAACCCATGCATTTGCTAAAACAAAACTTGTTAATGTTCCTGAGTTCGCATTAGCAGTTTGATCATTTATAACGGCATTGCCTAACCCCTCATCTAATTTGTAATAAGCTACAAGTCCTGGTTCATTACCAGCATAATTTGTAGTCATGTTTGATTGAATATCCATTGCTGACTTTGCAATATTCCAAATGCGTACTTCGTCGATTGTACCAGCGAATGTTCTGCCACTATAGGTAGGGCTTTCTCCAATGTATAAATTAGTTGGAGATGGTGAAAAAGAAAATGCAGGAGTATAAGCTACTTTCTCTCCGTTCACGTATAACATTACATTGCTACCATCATACACACCAGCAATATGATACCAGCGATTCGTTAACAAAATAGATGGTGATGAAGCCGACTTCCATGTACCATTATCAGAGATCATGAATTCAACGCTTCCGTTATTTCCACAACGTAAAATATAACCTCTGTTAGGAGCATTGATATCTTTCGCAATGATAGATCCATCAGAAATACTATTCTTCCATGCAGAAGCATTAATCCAAGTTTCAACCGTAATTGCTGAGGTTGGATTTAATTGAGGAGCATTGTTAATGATAATCTTATCATCTAGTCCATCGAAGTTCACACCAAAGTTAGTTCCTGTCGCAAAATTACTAATGACTTTATTAATGGTATCATTCGTAGTTACTACGTCACCTGACAAGCTCGTGTAGGCCTTCACGTTATAGTTTTGATAAACGGATAAATCCGCAGTTTGTGAGAAGGTATAAGTGTATGTTCCAAACGGAGGGACCACCCCATTCATCGTTTCTGTTACAGTTGGATTACTTCCAATTTTATAACTAACCGGAAAACCTGTTAATGGATTAGTTGAGTAATTACTAACCACCACACTAATTTGCTCTGCATTCGTTAAATTGAAGTTGGATGCTGGTCCTGCGATAGCACTCACTCCCACATCAGGACTACTCAATGTACACGTATAATCGCCACCTTGCCAGACAGACGCAAGTGTAGTATTAATTAAAAGTCCGTTGTTACCACCTGCTACAGAGTTGATCGCTGTAGTGGTTGCATTTGTTGCATCTAATTTCCAATAACCAACTAAACCAGGCTCTGTTCCTGTTAATGAAGAACAGATGGTTGAAGTGATTTGAGATTGTGTTCTTCCATAATTCCAAAAACGAACTTCATCAATTCTTCCGTTGAATGAACGACCTAACCAACCTGGAGATTCACCAATACATAGATTTCCTGTTGAAGGAACCATTCCACCACTCACGATTGTTAATCCACGTAAAACGCCGTTGATGTAAATCATGATGGAATCACCAGAATATACACCAGCAACATGATACCATGTTCCTGTTTGCATAATGGGCGCTGATGTAGCCGTTGTCCAGTTACCAGCAATACTCAAATTAAATTCTGCTTTTCCATTCTCCGCTGCACGTAAATCGAAACCGTTATTTTGTCCGATATTATTTCCTGTACAAACAACACTGCCTTTATAGATTGGCGTTTTCCAAGCAGTCGCATTAATCCAAGCTTCAACAGTAACTCCTGATGCACCTTGCAATGATGCATAGGTTGGTACACGAACATAATCATTGGTACCATCAAGTTTTAAGTGAAATTGTGCTTGAGTTGTTGTGCTGATGAGCAATGCAACAACAATCAAAAGTTTGGAGTAAAGATTTTTCATTTTATGGTAAGGTGTATTTTATTTATTGATCATTATTTTTTTTGTCGATACTTTTCCTTCATTCACAATTTGAATGAAGTAAATTCCAGTGGTTAATTCATCTGAAGAAAAATTCATAACTAAATCATCAGAAAAAACTGAGTTTACTAAACGACTATTCGCATCATAAATTGATATCTGGGCATTCGCAACATTATACAAATTGAAATTACCATTATTCGGATTAGGCAACAATATAATTTCTTTGTTATCAGCATTTAAATTCTCGATTGATGTAAGCGGAGAACTACCAACACCAATTGCATAATATTTATTTTGAAGATTAACACCGGTGAATTTTACAATGGTACCATTCGCCAATAATGAACTTCCTGTTCCTGCAACCGAATAATTTTGATTCATCGAATCACGAACGAGTAATGTGTAATTTTGAACAGGGAGATTCTTAATTAATGAATCACCACCATTCGCAGCATAACTTAAATTGAAATATAAATCAGCATTCACATTACCACCTTTATTAAACAACCATTCACGAGATGTTCTTTTAAAATCAAGTGGTGCTCCTACTGGCAAGTAACTTGTCGAAATTCCTGATGAATCATTATGTCCGTAAACAGCATAATCAAACTTCTTTGAACCAATTGATGCAATAATATTTAACCCGTTAGTAGTCGTGCTGTAATTATAAAGCGACGGATCTTTCCCAAACCAAACTCCATTCACATCATTCATGTTATACATTGCATCGTTAGCGACAGCTGCATAGGATGGTTGCCAAGAATAATAGTTTGCTGATGCATTCAACGTACCATCGCTACCATTACCTGTTAAATCAGGTAATGTAGTTCCAGTAGTTTGATTGAAATCCCAATAACCAACTAAACCAATTTCATTTCCTTGCAAATGCTTATGCATCGTCGATTTGATTTCATCAGCTGTTCTCACAACACTCCACAATCGGACTTCATC
>JBJOND010000064.1:0-17936 GCA_046052065.1 Bacteroidota bacterium
GACCAAACTACACCCACTTCGATAACAAACTATATGATGCAGAATATGAAGCAGCAATGCGCATACAAAACGACAGTCTCAGATCAATAAAATACCATCAATTAGACTCTATAATTATGTCGGAGGCTCCGATTGTTGTGCTTTATTATGACAAAGTTTTAAGACTTTATCAAAACAACGTTGAAGGACTTGGTATAAATGGGATGAATTTATTGACGCTAAAAAATGTCAATAAGAATAATTAATCCTTCCAATCAGCAATAAACAAATTAGTATCGCGCGAGCCATTATTATTTCTGTTTGACGAGAATATAATTTTCTTTCCATCAGGCGAAAACATTGGGAACGCATCGAACATTGTATCAGATGTTATTTGCTCCATGTTTGTACCATCCAGATCTACCATCACTAAATTAAAAGGCAATCCTCTTGTAGCTTTATAGTTCGTTGCGAAGATTACTTTTTTACCCGAAGGATGAAAGAATGGAGCCCAGCTTGCATTTGGAAGATCAGTAATCTTTCTTAAATTCTTACCATCGATATCACACGTATACAACGACATTTTTGTTGGCATTACCAATCCTTCTTTCAATAAGTCGTTGTACTCCTTAATCTCTTCAGCAGTCGTAGGTCTTGATGATCTGAAAATTAAATGCTTGCTATCCGGTGAGAAGAAAGCACCACCATCGTATCCTAATTGATTAGTTACCTGCTTCACATTCTTACCATTTAAATCCATGGTGTATAATTCTAAATCACCAGAGCGAATGCTTGTAAATACAATCTTTTTTCCATCAGGAGATACAGTGGCCTCTGCATCGTAACCAGGATTATTGGTTAATTGTTTTTTAATATTCCCTTTGATGTCAGCAACAAAAATATCAAAGTCGGAATAGATTGCCCAAACATATTTACCATCGGGTCTTCTTTCAGGATCCTTAGGGCATTCCTTATTGCCCAAATGCGTTGATGCGTACAAAATCAAACTATCGCCGGGTAAAAAGTAAGCGCAAGTTGTTCTTCCATTACCAGTACTTATGAGTGAAGGTGCAACATCCTTCGTATTAGAGTTGGCAAGATCGAAGTAATAAATCTGGTCACAATCCATTCCTTTTTCTTTGTTCCTCATTTGATAGGTTATTTTACCACCATCGAAACTAAAGTAGGCTTCAGCATTGTCACCACCGAATGTCAATTGCCTTACATTGGACAAATGTTTTTCTTCTCCCTCGTATAACAGGGTTTCCTTATTGAAACTTTTCGATTCTTGACAAAATCCTAAAACAGGCATGTACATAATTAATCCTAAAAAATATTTTTTCATTTTGGTTGACTTTATAGGTGCTAAATTTAACATTTACATTAGATAATTTGACATGATGCTAATTAATTTAGCAATGAAAAAATTTCAGGCACGATACTTGTTATTTTTTTGTCAAATAAAAATTTTTGCTTGCGTTCTGATAAAAGATTACTTAAATTGCAGTCTGAACAATATTAATCTTCTTTTATCGTTCGTTAAAAAGAGAAAAACTACTTAAAAAAAACTGAGAAGCCTATAGGGAAACTTTACACATAGAAAAAATTAATCTTCTTATTCAAACCTACTAAAAAGGAGGAACTATGTGTACCCAACAAATCTCAGACAATGAGCTTGTAGCTCAATTTATCAAGGGTGATGAAAACGCCCTACAAAAATTAATCATTCGTCACGAAAAGAAAGTTTACACCAGTATTTACTTACTGGTTAAAGACAGCGATATGGCAAATGATATTTTCCAAGACACGTTTATTAAAGTGATTAACACCCTTCGTTCTGGTAATTATAACGAAGAAGGTAAATTCTTAAGCTGGGTTTTAAGAATTGCTCATAACCTTACTATCGATCATTTTAGAGGTCAGAAGCGTATGCCAATGGCTTACGACACCGAAGAGTATAGCATTTTTGATACGCTACCTTTAATGGACTCTAATATTGAGGATAGAATCATCAATAAACAGATTCAGACACAAGTGCGTCAGTTAATTGACCAGCTTCCATTTGATCAAAAAGAAGTGGTTATTTTGCGTCACTATGGCAATATGAGCTTTAAAGAAATTGCTGAAACTACTAATGTAAGTATCAACACTTCTTTAGGCCGCATGAGATATGCAATCATCAACCTTAGAAAAATGATCGAAGAAAAAAATCTAATGCTAAGTGCTGACTAAACAATAAATGCGGCTTTAATGGCGTTATGAATAAAAATAACGCCTATGAAATCGGAATGTACTTTAAATGATTTAGTTGATTACCTGTATAATGAAACGCAATTATTAAAAACAGTTGAGGTTCAATATACAATCGATAACAACGAAGAAGTTAATGAAATATACCAGGACATGGTAGCTATTTCAAAAGCATTGGATGATTCGTTGATTACTCCCCCAGGTTGTTTGAGAGAGAGTATTATGAATTACGCAAGAATTAGTGCTCCATTTTAATTGTTAACATTGTGAAAGCCGGAAACCAAAAAGTCCGGCTTTCAACTTTTGTTCGTTTTTCATAGTATTGCACATGACTAAGAAAGAGCGATACAAATTTGTTTTAGATTATTTCAAACAAAATGTTCCTAATGCTGAAACGGAACTCACTTACTCAAACCCATATGAGTTAATTGTTGCTGTTGTACTTTCTGCTCAATGCACAGATAAGCGTGTTAACATGGTCACGCCTAAGCTTTTTAAAAAATACCCCGATGCTAAGTCACTTTCTAAATCAACAGTTGAAGATGTATTTGAATTAATTAAATCAATTAGCTACCCAAATAATAAAGCCAAGCATTTAGTTGGCCTAGGCCAACTTTTGATGTCGAAGTTTAAAGGAATAGTCCCATCTAATGTCGATGACCTCGTTTTATTACCTGGAGTTGGGAGAAAAACAGCTAATGTTGTGGCCTCTGTCGTTTTTAACCAGCCCAAAATGGCAGTGGATACTCATGTATTCAGAGTATCTTCAAGGATAGGATTAACAACCAACTCAACCACTCCTTTAGAAACAGAAAAACAATTAGTAAAGCATATACCAGAGGAATTAATTCATATTGCTCATCATTGGTTAATTCTTCACGGCAGGTATGTTTGCATAGCAAGGAATCCGAAATGCGATATATGCGAATTAAAATCGGCTTGTAAAAGTTTTAAGAAGCTATCAAAAGCGGGTAGCCATCAAGAGGTTTAAATCTCGGTAAGGCAAACGTGTTATTTCCGAAACATATTTATTGGTAACCATACCCCTATATAAATAAGCAGCATCTCTCACATGTTTATCTTTTTCCAAAAGGGACTCCACTCCTCCACTTTCTCCGATGCTTAATATTATTGGCGTAAAAATATTGCTTAAAGCAAAGGATGCTGTTTTAGCGACGCGACTCGCAATATTGGGAACACAATAATGGATGACTCCGAACTTCTTGAATGTCGGATGTGAGTGATTGGTTACTTCTGATGTCTCAAAGCAACCACCTTGATCTATACTTACATCAATAATTACAGAACCATTTCTCATTTCAGCAACCATTTCTTCCGTAACAACAACGGGAGACCTACCTTCCTTACTTAAAATTGCTCCAATTGCAACATCACAATTCTTAAGTGCATTAAGTAATGCGTTCGGCGACAATGTGGAAGTCGCAACTGGAAATCCGAGATTTCGCTGCAACCTTCTTAACTTATAACTTGAACTATCAAAAACCTTTACATTAGCACCTAAGCCTACAGCAACACGAGCGGCATTTTCACCCACAGTACCAGCACCTAAAATCACTACCTCTGTTGGCGGTATACCTGGAATGCCTCCTAAAATCTCGCCTTTCCCCCCAGATGTATTACTCATTAACTCTGACGCAATAAGAATAGATGTACTTCCTACAATTTCACTCATTGCTTGAATTACAGAGTACACATTCGTTTCATCTTTTAGATATTCATAGGCCAAAGCTGTTATTTTTTTTGAAGACATTTTTTGCACATAGCCAGCTGGTTGCATACCTATCTGAAGAATGGATAATAAGGTTTGCTTATCCTTAATCATTTCTACTTCTTCTAACGTTGGTGGAGCTACTTTAAGAACGATATCAGACTCATAAACCTCTTTCGATGTATAAACAATTTTCGCCCCACACTCGCTGAAATCTTTATCTTCAAAATTTGCACTCTTACCTGCATTCGTTTCAATTAATACAGTATGTCCGTTGCTTACCAAAACAGAAACCGAATCTGGAACGAGAGGAATTCTATTCTCTTGAAAAGACACCTCACGGGGTATTCCAATGGTTAAACTTTTTTCAAACTTCCTTACTTCAAGGGCGCTTTCTTTTGGCATAACTCCCCCTTGCGTGGCCAAACTGCTTAATCCGTGAACAATGCTCATATATACAACTTTAAATTTCTGGAGTTTCCATCTCCGTTTATAAAGATAACGCCTTTGGGTAAATTTAGCAAGTCTTCTATCATTTCAGGCCATTCAATTACACAAAGCCTACCTGAATAAAAATAATCTTCGTATCCAATATCATAGGCTTCTTCAATGTTTTTTATACGATAAAAATCAAAATGAAAAAACGAATCGCCTTCTTTATTATGATATTCATTTACCAATGAAAACGTTGGACTTTGTATCTCATCCACTACATCTAAAACACTAAAAACTGACTTGCTAAAAGTTGTTTTTCCAGCGCCAAGATCTCCTTTGAGGCACAAAACCGAAATATTTTCCTTTTCAAGAATTTCAATTATTTCAGCTGCTATCTCATGATAATTATCAATACTTACTTCAGTCCAACTTAACTCCATTATTTGCTTTTCAATGTTATTACCGGAATGATCATTTCTTCAGGTGAGATACCGCCATGCTGAAAAGTATCTCTATAAAAATTAACGTAATAATTATAGTTATTAGGATAAGCAAAAAACTTATCGCCTTTGATAAAAACATAGGATGTACTCATGTTCATCTTCGGCAACATAGCATCAGCAGGATTTTTCACTTCCATCACGTCACGCTTTTCGTAGTTCAACGACTTACCAACTTTGTATCGAAGATTAGTATTGGTGTTTTTATCTCCAACAATTTTTGATGGCTCATTGACTTTTATTGTACCATGATCAGTAGCAATAACAACTTTACATGGCTTTTCGCTCATTCGTTTTAATGCTTCTAATAAAGGTGAATGCGTAAACCACGATTTAGTAATTGAACGATATGCCTTTTCATCTTCAGCTAATTCGCGTATCACTTGCATATCAGTACGTGCATGTGAAAGCATATCAACAAAATTATAAACGATTACATTCAATTTGTTTTGATAGAGGTTAGGAATATGATCAACCAACTGCTTTCCTGCATCGATGTTGGTCACCTTTGTGTAGGAGAATCTATAATTCTTTTGAACTCTTTTTATATGATCGGCAAGGAAGTCCTCTTCATGATTATTCTTACCACCTTCTTCATCATCGTTTACCCACATCGTTGGAAATCGCTTTTCGATATCAGCCGGCATCATTCCAGCAAAAATCGCATTACGTGCATATTGCGTAGCTGTTGGAAGTATACTGCAAAAAGTTTCATCCTCAAGGACCGTAAAATATTCAGCAAGCAAAGGCTGTATTACTTTCCATTGATCATATCTTAAATTATCGATAAGAATGAAAAATACAGGAACATCAGCATCATCAACAACAGGGAACAGTTTTTTTCGTAATAAATGATGCGACATTAACGGTGCAGAATCATTATCCTTCAGCCAACCGATATAATTATTTTCGATAAACTTACCGAACTGAGAATTGGCCTCAGCCTTTTGCATTTTCAAAATATCATACATTCCTTTGTCGGCACTATTCTCCAACTCCAGTTCCCAAAAAACAATTTTTTTATAAACTTCTGCCCATTCATCCCAATTCAAACGATCAGAAAGACGCATTGCAATTTGTCTAAATTCTTGCTGGTAGTTTTGATTTGTTTTTTCACTAATCAAACGGCGGTGTTCTAGATTTTTTTTGACAGAAAGTAAAATCTGATTTGGATTAACAGGCTTAATTAAATAGTCCGCGATTTTACTACCTATGGCCTCCTCCATAATTTCTTCAGCTTCGTTTTTAGTAATCATTACAACGGGCACATCAGGCTTGATATTTTTAATTCGCAAAAGTGTTTCTAAACCAGACAAACCTGGCATATTTTCATCCAGAAAAACAATATCAAAATTAGTGTTGCTTATCAAGTCAAGTGCGTCATTGCCATTATTTGCGGTTTCAACTTGATATCCTTTTTCATTCAAAAAAATGATATGAGGCCTCAACAAATCAATTTCATCGTCGGCCCAGAGAATTTTAATTTTATCCATAGATTTCAATAACGCAAAAATACAATCTTTAATATGCTAAACATTACGATATTTGCTTCTTCTTACACAAGTTTTCAAGTAATTAAAGATGAGTATCAATAAAAACAAAATTTTTAATGACCCGGTTTATGGGTTTATTACACTTCCGAGTGATTTAATATTTGACATTATTGAACATCCTTGGTTTCAGCGATTAAGAAGAATTCGCCAATTGGGACTAACCCATATGGTTTACCCAGGTGCCTTGCACACTCGATTTCATCACGCATTAGGTGCCTTGCATTTAATGACAGAAGCGATTGAGTCTATTAAATCAAAAGGCCATGAAATAACCAAAGAAGAAGAAACGGGCGCTCACATTGCTATACTTTTACATGATATTGGACATGGGCCATTTTCACATGCTCTTGAAAACTCTATAGTAACAGGAATTAGCCATGAAACTCTATCTATTTTAATGATGGAGGAACTTAATAAGGAGTTCAACGGCCAACTTAGCATTGCCATTGAAATTTTTAAAAATACCTACAAAAAGAAATTTCTACATCAACTCGTATCTAGCCAATTAGACATGGACCGATTAGACTACCTAAATCGAGATAGCTTTTATACAGGAGTTATGGAAGGAACTATTGGATCGCAGCGAATTATTAAAATGCTTAATGTGTTTAATGATGAATTGGTGGTAGACGAAAAAGGACTTTATTCAATTGAAAAGTTCATTATTTCCCGACGACTAATGTATTGGCAGGTTTACCTTCACAAGACTGTTTTATCGGCAGAAAACATGCTTGTAAATATTTTAAAACGCGCGAAGGAATTAGTTCAAAGTGGAGAACATCTTTTTACTACACCTGCGTTAGACTATTTTTTAAAGAATGATATCAACCCAGAAAACCTTAAAAACAAAGAAGAATTTCTTAATGTTTATAGCCAGCTAGATGATTATGATATCTACTGTACTCTTAAAGTCTGGTGTAGTCATTCCGATATTGTTCTATCGAAGTTATGCAAAGGAATGATTAATAGAAAACTTTATAAGATTAGCTTACAACGTGATGAATTCACTGCAACTGATTTAGTTAATTTCGATGATAAAATCTCACGAATTGGCGCAATCAAAAAAGAGGACTATCACTACTTTGCTTTTTCGGGAAAGATATCCAACAGCGATTACAACCCATTAGGTGAGCCTATCAAAATATTAATGCGCAACCATCAAGGTGTGACTTTGCTCGGAGACAATGAAAAAATGGATGTTGCTATACTCTCTACTCCGGTAAATAAGTATTTCTTGTGCTACATGCCAGAATTGGCAGGATAATCAGCAAAATGGAAACATTTTACGTCCGACTTGATGTTCAAATTGCTAACTTTGTGACCCAACATGGAATTTACAGCCAAACAAATTGCTGAATTACTAAACGGTACCATCGAAGGTGATCCGGAAGTTAAAGTATCTCGCCTTTCAAAAATTGAGGAGGGAACTTCTGGCTCATTGACTTTCTTAGCTAATCCAGCATATACGTCATTCGCTTATACTACAAAGTCTTCTATTCTTATTGCTAGCTCTGATTTTCAACCAGAAAGCGCGATTATTCCAACCATAATCAGAGTAGAAAATGCTTATGCAGGCTTTGCCAAGCTACTGGAAGTTTATAACACAATTCAACGAAACAAATCAGGCATAGAGCCGAATTCTCACATTGAAGATTCTGCCACATTAGGAAACAATATTTATGTTGGCTCATTCGCCTATTTAGGAAAGAATGTGAGAATTGGAGAAAACGCCAAAATTTATCCTAATTGTTACGTTGGCGATAATTCTACTATCGGTGATAATACGACTCTTTTCCCAGGTGTAAAAGTTTACTCTGATTGTATAGTTGGAAATAATGTTACATTGCATTCTGGAGTAGTTATCGGTGCTGATGGATTTGGATTTGCGCCTAATTCAGAAAATAATTATCAGAAGGTTGCTCAAATCGGGAATGTTATACTTGAAGATCATGTTGAAGTTGGGGCTAATACTACAATTGATAGAGCAACTTTAGGGTCTACGATAATTCGTAAAGGAGTAAAACTCGACAACCTTATTCAAGTTGCGCACAATGTTGAGATTGGCGAAAATACCGTGATTGCTGCTCAAACAGGAATTGCCGGCTCGACCAAAATAGGTAAAAACTGTATGATTGGTGGGCAAGTCGGAATTGCGGGGCATATTATCATAGCAGATGGAACTAAAATAGCAGCTCAATCGGGAATTGGATCATCAACAAAAGAAAATGAAATACTACAGGGAAGTCCTGCTTTTGGAATTGGCGAACACAAGCGCTCTTACATCGTTTTTAAAAGGCTACCCGATTTAGAGAAAAAAATAAACACAATCGAAAAATCAATTACCTCACAAGGAAAATAATTCATGAGAACCCAGCAAGCTACGATTAAAAAATCTATATCTGTTTCGGGAGTTGGACTTCATACAGGGGTTTCTGCAACTGTAACTTTTCATCCAGCAGCAACCAATCATTGGTTTGTTTTTAAACGTGTAGACCTTGATGGACAACCTCTGATAAAAGTGGATGCAGACAATGTTGCTGATACAGCAAGAGGAACCACTCTTCAAATGAATGGAGCCAAAATAAGTACCACTGAGCATGTGTTGGCAGCATTAATTGGATTACAAATCGATAACGTTTTAATTGAGGTTGACGGACCAGAAGTTCCAATTATGGACGGCAGTTCGAAACCGTTTGTTGATGCATTAATTGAAGCTGGAATAGAAATTCAAGATGCAGCAAGAGATATTTTTGTGTTAGAAGATATCTTATCATATGAAGAGCCCAGCCGTAATGTAGAAATGCTGGCGGTTCCTAGCCCTGACTACCGAATTACTGTAATGGTTGATTATAACAGTCCAGTTTTAGGTACTCAGCATGCACAGCTCCACAAGATTGATGAATTCCAAGATAACATTTCTCCCTGCAGAACATTCGTATTTGTTCACGAATTAGAAATGCTTGTAAAACATAACTTGATAAAAGGAGGCGATTTAAATAATGCTATAGTTGTAGTTGACAGAGAAATATCTCAAGATAAGTTGGATGATTTAGCAAAGCTTTTAAACAAACCTAATGTTCAAGTTAAAGAAAAAGGATTTTTAAACAATACTGCACTTCATTTTCAAAACGAACCTGCACGTCATAAATTATTAGATATTATTGGCGACTTAGCGTTGATTGGCCAGCCTATTCAAGGACATATTTTAGCTGCTCGTCCTGGACATGCTGCAAATGTTGAACTGGCAAAAAAAATCAAGGCGCTTATAAAATCTAAAAAAGGTTCAGTTAAAAAATATGATTTAAATGCGCCATCAATTTACGACGTAAATCAGGTTGCTTCGATGTTGCCTCATCGTTATCCGTTTTTGTTGGTAGATAAAATTATTGAACTTGGAGAATCGCATGTAGTGGGCGTTAAAAACGTAACCATGAATGAATGGTTCTTCCAGGGCCACTTCCCAAATAACCCAGTAATGCCTGGAGTGTTAATGATTGAGGCGATGGCACAAACAGGTGGTATATTAGTATTAAGCACGGTGCCTGATCCTGAAAACTACTGGACCTATTTTATGAAAATTAACGAAGCACGATTCAAGCAAAAAGTAATGCCAGGTGATACACTGGTATTTCACTTGAGTTTAATAACGCCTATCAGAAGAGGAATTTGCCATATGAAAGGAGAAGCTATTGTAGGAGACAAAGTAGTGATGGAAGCTGAAATGATGGCTCAAATTGTAAAGAAAAGTTAATTATGGCTTTCCCGATGACCAACATACATCCTGATGCTCGTATAGGCGCTAACGTGAGTGTTAGCTCTTTTACAACAATTGAAGCTGATGTTGAAATTGGCGATAATACTTGGATTGGCCCTAACGTTACAATTTGTGATGGCGCAAGAATAGGCAGCAACTGCAAAATTTTTCCAGGAGCTGTTGTGTCTGCTGTTCCTCAGGACTTAAAATACAAGGGAGAAAAAACGTTAACCATCATTGGTGATAATACAACTATAAGAGAATGTGTAACTATTAATCGTGGTACTGAGGCTTTAGGCAGGACTGAAGTTGGAAGCAATTGTTTGTTGATGGCCTATGTACATGTTGCACATGATTGTGTTGTAGGAAACAATGTAATTTTAGCCAACTCAGTAAATTTAGCTGGGCATGTTACTATTGATGACTGGGCGATTCTAGAGGGCTATGTTGGCGTTTCGCAATTTATAAGAATTGGTAAGCATAGTTTTATTGCTGGACAAACGGGAGTTCGAAAAAATGTCCCACCCTATGTTAAAGCTGCCAGAGAGCCATTATCGTATGCAGGAATTAATAGCGTTGGATTAAAGAGAAGAGGATACAGTGACAATGACATTAATGACATACAAGAATTTTATCGAGTTCTTTTCCTTAGAGGACATTCTGTATCCAATGCAATTGCAATCGTAGAAGAAAATAATAATTCAGAGATTATTAAAGAGATTATTAATTTCATCAAAGAAAGTGATAAAGGAATCATCAAAGGTTTATCTAGCGGCAACGAATAATTGAATGAGAATCACCTGCACAGATATCGGTAAAAAATATCAAGGTCAGTGGATATTTTCAAACATCACTTTTGATTTCGTTAAAAACAGCAAAACAGCAATAGTAGGATTTAATGGTTCCGGAAAATCGACATTGCTAAGTATTTTATCAGGGTACACTACCCCGACTAAGGGAGAAATAAAGCATCTAAACAATAATGGTGAAATTTCGAAAGAAGAAATATTCAATCACCTTTCCATCGGATCACCCTATATTGAAGTCCCAGAAGAATTAAGTCCTGCTGAATTGATAAAAACATTTGCCCCCTTCAAGCCATTTATGAAAGGAATGCAAGACGCTGAAATTTTAGACAGCTTACGATTATCTAAAGAAGCTGAAAAACCAATTAAGTATTTTTCATCTGGAATGAAGCAACGACTAAAAGTTGGTTTAGCCATATTAGCAGATGCTCCATTATTATTACTTGACGAACCTTTATCGAACTTAGACAAAGAAGGCGTTCAATGGTATGATAATCTTATGCAACAATACATCAACAACAAAACTGTTATTATTGCTTCTAATAATATTGAGGATGAAATAAAATTTTGCAATTCAATTATTGATATTAGCCACTTTAAAAAAAGCTAGCGAACGCCTAATAACTGTGTTATTTCCTAATAAGATCTGCGCTGATGGGAACAATCAAAACTACACATTTATGAAGATATCATCTAGCGCCTATTTTTGGCTTACCATATTTGCAATATGCTTTATTTCGTACCAACAAATTTCAGACAATATTAGGCCAGCTTATAATGGAGATAATTACATCATAAAATACCTATTAGGCATTGCACCTAATTTTTTTCCTGCTATCGGCATTCCAGCTTTGTTTGTTGTTTTAATTCCACAATTAAAAATTAATCATGATTGGATTAATAATAAGAAACACCTTATTGCAAATATGATTTCAATAACAGGACTTATAACTTGGGAATTTATACAGACCTACTCTACGAAACTACATTTCGATTGGAACGATATCCTTTGGACACTAATAGGCGCTTCTGTTTTTCAGTTACTATGGAAAACAAGTCCAAAATCAATTTAAACTAAGGCAACTAATTTAATAATCGATCTGGCAATAAAATATTAGTTCAATTTTCGATGGCTATACAATGTACCTAATCATTTCTTTTTTTGAATAGCAATTCACTTTTAGTATTTAAAACATCAAAATAAAAAGCCGATAAATCACTACAACAAGTCAAACTTAAACTATACTTATCTAAGTAGAAAATTCGATTGGAATCATTTAAGATTTCAAATCCCCTTGATGGCCGATTGTAATAAAAAATCATTTTTTTCAAATTAACTTTCTCGTAATTATCAAGTTTTATCTGCTTGAAAGAAGTAATTGCATTATTTGATTTGCCATTTTTCAAATTATAAATATCAACACCTACATAGCCACTATCTAATAAGACAACATGAATTAGTCTTTGCCTTTTTAAATTGTTCAATGGCATATCCTCCACCAACCAATAATTACTACTGTCAATATTTGACAAATTAGCAATATGGCTTTCGCCAATGACAGTGACAATGCCATTTTCTTTTTTATTGATTGAATAGTCGCCACAAAACCAATTAGAAAACTGACGATGGTTTTGAGCAATTCCTACTGAATTAATTAGTAGCAATAATATTATTCCTGAAATCTTTTTACATAAACACATTTAACAAATTTTGTTTTTGATACAATCTTTCAATTTTAGTAAAAAATACGTTCCGAATGGAAATTTCTTACAAAGTAGCAATGCATACAACCACATCCACATTTAATTTAATATCAGAGTGAAGAAATGAATTAAAAGTCGTTATTGACAATTCCATTCAACAACAAAACTGACAAAATCTTACAAAAGAGATAAATCCTAAATAATTGACAATAGCTGCCTTTGGCGAGATGTAGTTTGCATACATCAAAATCAAACTGCTATGAATACAATTACTAAATCAGTTATTTTAAGTTTCACACTTTGCCTTTTAGCATTTAGCTCAATGGCTCAAATGCAATACAGTAGAAAGTATAGGGTGATTGCCTATAAGAATGGCTCACCACAAACTTTTAGCGTGTCTAACGAAGTTGAAGTAATTCCTCCGATGACATTGTACTTACCGAATACGTTCACTCCAAATGGTGATGGACTTAATGATACATTTGGAATTGCTGGAGAGGCTGTAAAAGACTTTAAAATGGAAGTTTTTAATCGTTGGGGACAGTTAATATTTCAATCCTCTAACCCAAACTTAAGGTGGGATGGAACATTTCAGGGAACTCAGGTAGCAGAGGGAGTTTATGTTTATAAAGTAACGGCACAGGGCAATAAAGGAAAAAGAGAAACGAAAGAAGGAAGTGTAAACGTGGTGATGTAAAATGACAATCATTCTCATCACTTACCTAATTAAAAAATTAAAGGTTTACTTATCCTTAAAAGGACTATCCTTAGTAGTTAAAATACCTTTATCAAGTATTCAATTTAAGGTGTTTTGAATCGGTCAAACAATACTTTTTTATGGTGAATAAAGCCTAATTAATGGCAAAAAATTAAAATTTCGAGTACGAGTGAAGTTATTTTATTTGATTATCAATGATTTAACTTAAAACAACTAATAACTGTTGCGTAATTCAAAATCTCGAGGTACATTTGAGCTCCACGCTTTGAAAAGCCTTGTTTAAAACCAAATCTAAACAATGCTTACTCAAAACCCAAAAACCACACCCTCAAACATTAGATTGTTTGTTGTTGCTTTTTTTCTAACTCTAACTTTCGCTTCGTTCAATATAGTTAATGCCCAAAATTGGACACCTTATAACTATTGGACTTTTGACGGGACGAACGCTTTAAAGGATTCGATGAACCAATCGAATTTGGATCCAGCCTATTATCAATCCCCCTATACAATCCTTTCGAACAGTTCAAATGTTGGTGTTAGAAAATATTTACAATTGGATGCCAACTCCAAACAAATAGTCGCTTCAAGTCAGTTTGTACCTGACACAGCTTATACGATAGAGTTTTTATTTAAGACATCTGCAGATATTAACCAAACGATTCAGTGGTTTAGCAGAAGAGATGCGGCAATCAATCTTCGATTATACTTTCCTTATATTCGGTTTACGACTAAGTCGATACCTGCAGGATCAACTGCCACTACAACTGATAATTTTGATATTAGCATGGAATCAATTGAGCGAGGTACTTATAATTACTACGTAGATGGTAACTGGCACCATATCGTTTTTATATATGATGCTAAAAACGGAGTTAAAGAAGTTTGGATTGATGGTCAATTGCCGACAGGATTCAGTAAAACGCTTCCAGGTGGATTAATCCCAACAAACCCTGGCATTAGCAACAATAATGTATGTGATGTAAATACCAGTACCGGATATTATAAATTTTATGGCGGCATGGATGAAATTGCTGTATATAAAACAGCCCTGCCTGCTAATATGATTTACAAGCACTATCTCGACTTCACACAAAACAAGCCTTATACATTTGCCAATACAGTTTTAGCTGTTCCAGCTGCAACTTCCATTACTGGATCATTAAACATGAATGAGTTTGCACCAGGACATCCAAATTCTAACGTTGACGCAGTAACCCAATTAAAGAATTTTCCAGCAGCAAGAGCATTGGCAAATACAACACTATTTCCCAATACAATGATTTTTAATCCCGCTCATATAGCAGGAGACGGAACAAGCACTTATAGTCAAAGCACTTTAGTAAATAGAAGTAAAGAAGTTCAAAAGGAATTGGTAACGAATTTCCAATACGCATTATTAGTTACAAGTAATGCACATGAAGTATCTGATTTTGCCGACACTACTAAATATTCAGGTGCCTGGATTAAAATGGGCAATTTAAACCCAAATTGGAAAACGTCGGCAAATAGCTATTGGGGACAATTAAACCCACAAAAAATTAATAAAGCATCAGCAAAAGCATATGTTAGTTGTGGATGCTTGCCTAGCTCTTCTTATTTAAAAAATGCGGGAGGGCAGTTTATTGATAAAAACGGAGCTGTTTCTACTACTACAAAAACATTAAGTCCAGAATCGCCTTTAGATTCCTTTAAATTAGATGGACAAACAATGCGTTATTATTTAGATCAGTTGACAAAAAATATGTCGCGACCTTTGAATCATTTATTTGAGAATGGGGAAACAATGCCAGCATGGACAAGCACAGGATTAAAACTTGACCCAATAGTAAATACAGCATATACAAATAGTGGTTTAAATGATTGGAGCAGATTTATTGGAAGAGGCATGAAAAAGTTAACAGCCTCCTATACTGCAGAGTTTTTATCATTACCAGCCTTAAGCTCTACGCGATTTAGTCATTTCTTTTTAAATGGTCATCCATTGTATAGTTGGAACTGGCAAGAAACACGCGAACTTAACTCCTTAACCAATGGACAACGTTATTCATCTGGAGATATTTACATGCAACGTCCGAATGTATGGAGATACTGGCAAGGTGCTGCGCACGGATGGCAATTTGTGGCGGAATCAAGATTTACAGAAATATCGATGGGCGATAAACTATACTCTCCTTTCGTTTCACCTGGTTGGGTTAATGAAGAATTAATTCCAAGGCCAGCACAATGGTTAGGCTTCTTAAAAGTAATTTCAATGTCTGGAGCAGAATATTTCCAAACTGGTTACTTTGTTACTTCGCAACCTTATCAAAATCCGAATAATTATGTTTGGCAAATGGCAATTCCAGGATATGCAGAAGCCGTTGCAACAAGATACCAAGATTTGTTATTTAATGGAACGCTTATGAATGGAGATGTTCCAGCAAATGCAATCAATAATACCACACAACCTGGCTACTCGTTCTTTGCGGGGGACATAACTAAACTTGTTGTTGCAAGAAAACATAACACATCAAGCAAATACGCTATCACAGGCACTATTCAACCTAATTCTAATTTTGTTGGAAACGCGCCATTAACTGGAACAGCTTCAATAAATCTAGATGGACAAAATCTAAAATTTAATATTCGCAGACAAGGTAGCACATATATTTACGATAAAAGTAATGCCCTTGCACCTGTTTTCTATCAGCTAGATGGCTGGCATGAAAACACTCACCCCTCTTACTGGTCCAAAGATTTTGTATTTGAAGGAGAACTATATGATAATACAACATCAACAACCAATGATATTAAAACATATGTGCCAGCAGGAACTATCGCTGGCGACTATACGAACTTTACATCTTGTGTTGGTTTTAAATCTGTGGGTGCTGTTGAATATAATTTTGTTACAAGAGGTACCGCCAACACAACTCATTACTTTTGGATAAAGGCTAGAAGCAAAAACGGAAGTAACACAGGATTCTCTGTAGCTATGGACGGAGTTACAAAAGGGAATATAAATTGTATTGCAGATACGAATTGGGTATGGTACAGATATGATGGCACAACAAGCCTTATCATTAATTTTGCAAACTTGTCTGTCGGAAATCACTTGTTGTCCATTTTGCCTACCAACACCAATCTTGAAATCGATTTAATTACAGTTACATCAAACAGTGGACTAACACTATCTCCCGCAGCAGCACCTTGCACTGCTGCTATATTCACACCAACAATTACTCCTTCAGGGCCGATTACATTTTGCCAGGGCGGTAATGTAACATTGACTGCAACACCTGGAATATCTTATCTATGGTCTAATGGAGCAACAACACAATCTATTGTTGCAACAACTACAGGAAGTTATTCGGTTACGGTTAATAATAATGGACAGACTGGCACGAGTAATAATGTTAACGTAACTGTAAATGCTTTACCATCGAATACGATTACAACTTCTGGAACAACTGCTATTTGCCAAGGTAGTTCACTTACTTTAACTGCTGCATCAGGAGCAACTTATATTTGGTCTACTGGAGCCACAACACAGTCAATTAATGTAACAAGTGCGGGCAATTATTCTGCAACAATAACTAACAGTAACGGATGTACGTCAGTATCAAATCCCGTTGCAGTTTCAATTGTAAATCCAACTGCAACAATTACAGCAAGTGGCCCAACAAATATTTGTTCCAACTCATCGGTTACATTAACAGCGAATTCAGGAACTACTTATTTATGGTCAACAGGTGCAACAACACAATCAATCAATGTAAACACAGCGGGAACATATACTGTTACGGTAACTCAAAGTGGAGGTTGCTCAATAGCATCAACAGGAACAGCAATAACGCTAAAAGCTTCGCCAAGCAGCATTATCAATACATCAGGACCAACTACTTTTTGCAATGGCAACGTTACACTTACATCAGGAGCAACAAATTGCACTTATTTGTGGAGCAATGGATCAACAAACTCATCAATTACGGTAAGCACATCAGGAAGCTACATCTGCACTGCAACTGCAACCAATGGATGTACGAGCGCAAGTAATCCGGTGAATGTTATTGCTCAATCTGGAACAGTAACTACACCGACCATTTCCGCAAGCGGAACCACTACTTTCTGCGCTGGGAATTCAGTTAATTTAACGGCTACATCAGGAACAAGCTATTTGTGGTCTAACGGTGCAACGACACAAACAATAAATGTAACAACTGGCGGTACTTATTTTGTGACGGTTTCACAGAATGGTGGCTGTGCGGCAACCTCTGCTGGTAGAACCATTATAGTTAACCCTGTTGCAACCTTTACAGTAAATACAAATGGACCGCTTTCGTTCTGCCAAGGGGGAAACGTTACCATTAGTGTTTCTAGCTCTAACGCACAAGGATATGTGTGGTATAGAAATAACTCAATCATTAATAATGCTACTTCATCAAGCTATAGAGCCACGACTGCGGGCACTTACCTTGTGAGAGTTCAACGAGGAAATTGTGGAATTTTTTCTTCACCTTATATTGTTA
>JBJOND010000065.1:0-17425 GCA_046052065.1 Bacteroidota bacterium
TATGTACAGAAGGGCTACATGGATATTGCATTCAATTCAACGCAAATTCAAATACAGAAGGGAATTAAACGCTTATTTGATCCAAATAACATTCTTAATCCGGGTAAAATGTTTGTTTGATTCACAGAACTTTTTAGACTGTAAATCGTTTAAGCAATATTCTCTTTTTTCAAGAGTTATAACTTATAATGATCTATAGAATTGAAATAAAAAAAATGTTTATCTCTTCTAAAGCAATTCAGCGAGTTGTTTTGGCCACGTTTTTATTTTTCTCTTCTACATCTGATGCTCAGGAATTATGGGGTATTGCCAATAGTAATCATGCTGGTCAGATGGGCTTAACCATGAATCCTGCATCGGTAGTTGGTGAACCATTTAGGTGGGAGTTGCACTTATTTTCATTGGATGTTAATGCAGCCAATAATTATATTTATTTAAAAAAGGGAAGAGGCCTATTGCCCTTGAGTGATTCAAAAGACGAACCTACAACTGATCGTTACACAACATCTGATAAATGGTCGTTTGGCTCTGCTTTTTTTAAGGCGCCCGCATTCTTGTATTCTCAAAAGAAATATGGATTTGCATTTTCAACTTCTTTACGAGGTGGATATAGCGCTGTTGATGTTCCTTGGCATCTTGCAAAATTTGCAAAAGAGGGTTTCGAGTACGATCCATTGCAATCTTATTTTTTCGAAGGAGGAAATGTTAAAGTGGGTATGATCTCGTGGCAAGAAACTGCAATTACCGTCGGAGCGCTTGTTGTTGATGATGCAAGTAATTATCTAACCTTTGGACTAACGGGGAAGAATAACCGTGGATTTGAAGCGGCTTATGTTAATCTGAATTCAGTTACATATAATTCAGCAGCAGATTCGCTATTGATTGTTCAGAACATCAATATGAATTACGGCCATTCCGTTCCTGAAGATGATGAATTTAAATTATCGAGTATTCTTTCAAGAAGAGGTAAGGGGTGGGGGATAAATGCTGGTGTTCAATACATCAGAAATCGTAATGGAGCTTTTTATAAACCCTGTGCCAATAATGAAGATAAACCTTATGATTTCAAATTGGGAGTATCAATTATTGATTTAGGCTATATGACTTTTAATCGCGAAGCAAGCACATTTCAATTTAATGATTTGTCTGCCGATTGGTTTTATATTGATACAGCTAAATTTATTGATGTATCACAAGTTGATAGCATGTTTAGTTCTCAGTTTACAGGCAAACCAACTAGCACTCGTTTTTTAAGAAGTTTTAAAATCGCCACTCCTGCTGCTTTATCGGTTCAATTCGATCTTGCATTGGATAATCACTTTTTTGTAAATGTGTCTGCAATACAGCGTGTTGTTTTAAGCAAGGTTGCACTAAGAAGAATGAATCAAATTTCACTAGCGCCTAGGTATGAACGTAAACGATTTGAGGTGGCTATCCCAATTTCTTTTTATGAGCAATTTAAGCCTCGTGTAGGACTCGGAATACGTTACGGAATCTTAACAATTGGCTCGGATATGTTGAGTCCGATATTTGGATTAACTGAAAGTTATGGTGCTGATTTTTATTTAGGGCTTTCAATCAGAAGCAAAGGGAAATGTGGTGGCAATTCTGACCGAAGAAAACGTTTTTCAATTGAAAAATGTAAGGTACCTAATCATTAGATTTTTGATAGTTTCGCGCTCCAAATAATGCACTTCCAATACGTATCATCGTACTTCCACAATCTAAAGCAATCTGGTAATCAGACGACATTCCCATAGATAAAGTATCTAGGTTATAATCGCTCGAATATTGATCGAAAAGTTTCTTTAGCGAAATAAATTCATTTTTAATTTGCGATTGATTATCTGTAAAACTCGCCATACCCATCAATCCTTTTACATTAATATTCGAATAATTTCCTCTAGAAATATTTCCAAGTATTTGGGCTAACTCCTGTTCATCTAATCCGAATTTACTTTCTTCTTGTGCGATGTGAATTTGTAAAAGTACATTTGCAATGGAATTGTTTTTCGTTGCTTGCTTATTGATTTCCATCAGTAATTTCTCACTATCAACTCCATGAATTAATTTAACAATCGGTTGAATGTATTTTACTTTGTTGCTCTGTAAATGTCCTATAAAATGCCAGTTGATGGTTGTTGGAGCCTTTTCAAATTTCTCCATTAACTCCTGTACATAATTTTCTCCAAAAATAATTTGTCCTTCTTGGTGCAATGCTAAAATATCATCCAACGGTTTTGTTTTCGATACTGCTACCAATTGTGCATGATAGCTATTAGTAATCGATTTTATTTTCTCGTAATTGATTAAATTAATGCTCATAAGGAATTTGTAAAGCGAATGATTTCACTTTTTAGTATTTCAAGATTTATTTCTTCGATTGCATGAGTGGTGTTTGGAAGAACTAATAAGGATCCACTAGGTAATTGGCGGTAGAATGCTGCACTTTCCTCAATCGATATAATTTCGTCCTGATCTCCTAAGGCAATTCTTACTTTGCATAAAATGTTATCAATTTCATTTGCTGATAATGGATGCTTGCTGGTATATTCAATTAGTTGAAGTGTTTCTTTACAGATTTCTTTCCAGTCGGAAGGGAAGTGAAGTAGGTTGAGTTTGTCTGCAAATAAACTATCACGCTTTTCAATTTTATCTGCTCCAAATAGTTGTTTGTAGGTTTGTACTTTCTGATGACTCCAATCGTAGTCTGTTGCCCAGGTAAAAATTCCATCAAATGTTCCACTTCTTTTTGCTTCTAGTGTAAGTGCTAAATAGCCACCTAACTCATAACCAAAAACAAAACAACCATTGAGTTGAAACTCTTTGATGTATTCATATAAATGTTGCTGTAAGGTTGTAAATGTAAATTTCTCTTCAGGAAACGATTTACCGTGATGCCCTGGCAAATCATAGGAGTAAACCTGAAAGTGTTCCTTTAAGCATTCTTCCAACGGCTCCATCTGTTTTATAGAACCCAGAAATCCGTGTAATAAAAGAATTTTTGGTTTCATGGTGATGAATTGTATAACACAGATTAATTTCAGTGTAAAGTTACAACAAATAAATGCAGATACTATTCACTAGAGTCTTGTCGCTTTTTCTAGATCAATTGTGAATGCAGTTTCTTCATCAATAACAAATTCCTGAATAGCTAATTCTAGTTCTTCACTGATGGTCAATTCATGTTTGTATCTGTTCGTCCGAATGTAGTTAATGGCGTTCTGTAAATAACTATCGCGGTAGATGAAGCCGGGTCGATTCGTAACAGTATTCAATTCCCAGACATCTAAAGTGGCGCGATAAAACTTTTGGGACCAGAGGTGCCCCTTATGCTTCAATGGGTCATGACCCATTGGGATATTCAACCGATGAAATTCTTTGCTGCTCACCGACTTTATCTTTTGAACCTGAGCAGTCAACTTTTCCGGACTACATACCAATATGAGGTGCACGTGATCAACACAGATGTTATATGCAATACATCTGAAATCACTTTCTCGAATGGTTTTTCCGAAAATACGAGTGAGTGCAATTTCTTCCTCAAGACCTAAGCGGAGTGCAGGCCCCTTACGAACATTGTATTTCTTCATTCTCGCAGATGTTCGCGAATTATGAGTGGTCAATACAATGTGAAAGCCTTCTAATAAAGACTCCTCTTCAATAAATGAAATATGATCTTTGTTTTTGTTAGATGAATTGATCAATGTTTTAAAATTGATTGTTCAACAAAGAAAAAATCTACGCCAACTCGTGAATCACTAAGCCGCTTCTTAGCTTAGGTTCAAACCATGTCACTTTTGGAGGCATGATTAATCCGTTGTCTGCGATGTCAATTAATTGCTTCATCGTTACAGGATATAAAGCAAAAGCTGCTTTCATTTCACCGCTGTCAACTCTACGCTTTAATTCACCAAGTCCGCGTAAACCACCAACAAACTCAATGCGTTTGTCTTTGCGTAAATCAACAATGTTTAAAATAGGAGCCAATACACTTTCACTTAAAATGGTAACATCTAAAACGCCAATCGGGTCAGCATTGTTGTAAGTACCTGCTTTAGCAGTCAACGAATACCACTGACCATTAAAATACATTCCGAAATTGTGTAATTGATCAGGGCGATGTTCAGCTGTTCCAACCGCAGTAATATCAAATTTCTCAGCAAGCTTGCTCATGAACTCTTCGTCAGATAATCCATTCAGGTCTTTCACTACACGATTGTAGTCCATAATCTGCAATTGGTTATCTGGAAAATGTACCGCCAAGAAAAAATTATACTCTTCTTTTCCTGTATGATTAGGATTTGCAGCTTTCAGTTCATTACCTACTAACGCTGCCGCAGCTGTGCGATGATGTCCGTCAGCCACATAAGTAAAAGGAATTTGGTTGAAGTGCGTAACAATTGAATCAATAGTTGCATCATCACTTACCACCCAGAATGTATGTCCAATTCCATCGTCAGTAGTTAAGTTATAAGCAGGCTCACTTTTGGTTATTTCATTCACAATTTCATCTAAAGCCATAACCTGTGGATAAGCGAAAAATACAGGTTCTGCATTCATATTGCCAACACGCACATGGTTCTTGCGGTCTTCTTCTTTATCTGGACGAGTTAACTCATGCTTTTTAATGATGTCGTTTAAATAGTCCTCCACACCAGCACACCCAACAATTCCGTATTGCGTACGACCATTCATCGTTTGAGCGTAGATGTACAAACACTCTTTTTCATCCTGAAAGAAAACACCCTCTGCCTTCATCATTTCGTAATTAGCCTTTCCTTTTTTGTAAATCTCAGACGAGTAATAGTCAAAATCATCTGGGAAATCCATCTCTGGCTTAATCACACGATAAAACGAATAGGGGTCGCCGTTAGCTTCAATTCTAGCTTCTTTCTCGTCTAGTACATCATACGGACGACAGATTACTCTCTTTACAAGTTCTTTGGTTGGTCTAACACCGCGGAATGGTTTTAATATAGCCATGCTGATTAATTTTCCAGATTTATACTGCAAAATTAACTTATTCCGTCAATTTAAGAGCGAATCACTCTTTCAATTTAATTGAAATTATTCATCACTTCAATCAGTTTGTGAACACTTTCAATTGGTAAGGCATTGTACAAACTAGCTCTGAATCCACCTGATAATCGATGACCTTTAATGCCGACTATTCCGTTGTCTTCGCAGGCTTGTAAAAATCGACTTTCCATTTCGGTATCTTTTAAATTAAAACAGGCATTCATCAGACTCCGATCTTCTTTCACAACGTTACCAATGAAGTTGACATTATTATCAAGCGCCTCGTAGAAAAGGTTGGCTTTCTCGATATTTAATTTTTCAATAGCTATAACGCCTCCCATTTTTTTCAGCCATCGCAATGTGAGCATACAAACAAAAATCGGAAAAGCAGGAGGGGTGTTGTACATCGATTCTGCTTTGATATGCACACCATAATCCAACATGGAATTGATTTTCCTTTCTGATTTGCCTAACAAGTCTTTCTGAACAATAACCAATGTTGCTCCCGCAGGACCCATATTTTTTTGTGCTCCTGCGTAAATCAATCCGAATTTTGAAACATCAATTGGGCGACTAAAAATATCACTCGACATATCACAGACTAATGGAACTTCTGTAGTTGGAAAAGATTTCATCTGCGTGCCGTAAATCGTGTTGTTGGATGTTACATGTAGATAATCGATGTCCGAAGGAATTACATAATCCTTTGGAACATAAGAAAAGTTTTTATCTGAAGAACTCGCTATAATTTCTACTTCACCAAGTATTTTCGCCTCGTGAATAGCTTTTTGAGCCCATACGCCTGATTCAATGTAGCCAGCTTTCTGCTTTAATAAATTCCAAGGAACCATTGCAAACTGCGTACTAGCACCACCATGTAAAAACAATACTTCATGTGTAGTTGGGACATTTAACAACTCACGAACAAGGCTTCTGGCTTCTTTCATGACAGCTTCATAGCCTTTACTGCGATGTGAAATTTCAAGAATAGAAAGTCCTGAATTGTTAAAGTTTAAAACAGCCTCTGCCGATTCTTCAATAACCTCTTTAGGAAGAATTCCAGGACCCGCACCGAAATTATGTTGCTTCATTTTAGTCTGTTTACTTGGTAATTCTAAGTTTTTTAATCTCGCCCTCTTTTCCTTTCACGTCCTTGTCTAGTCGAATATCAATGTCTTTATACAACACCCAAAATCCCTTTTCGAATTTAAGTCCGTTGTAACTCATATCTGGCCCATAAGTACTGTAAACCGTTTTCATTTCTGGTCTAGGATCAGAACTACTGAGATTATCAAATACAATCATTTTATTGTTGCTGTTGTAATTGAGCGACATAGTAGCTTTGTAACTATATTCGAAAATGAGTCGCGGCCGAGGTCTTGAGCCTGTTTTGAAGATGGGAACTCCAAATTGGACACGAGCATTATTTATACTTAATGATTCAATGATTTTACGAGTCGAGAGTTGGTTATGCGGGGCCCATCCTAATAGCACATAGTTAGTTTTGTTTTTATGCTTGCTCAATAAAATTTTATAATAAACGCAGCCTGTCCAATTATCAGGTCCAAATTTTCCAGCTTCTCTTTCTTGATTATCCTCGTAGGTTTGTTCAGTTAATTTATTGAGCTTAATGGAACTTCCGTTTTTGGCAAGGGTTCTTAGGTATCCAAAATATTTATATTGTGGGTAGGGAAAATAGGTCTGACACATCCAATTGTAAATTACAAAAGCATTGTCTGGCGATTTAATTACAGAAAGGGCTTTTACCTCGTGGAAGCTTAGGTGCTCGCTCGACTTTAAGTTCAAAATACTATCCAATAAAAGTGAAAAAGATTGGTTGGCCTCCACACGAACTGTATCGTTACTTCCTTTGAGGATACTATCGCCCATAATTGCCAACCTCGATAAAGCGGGTTTTAACAAGGTGGTATCTGCTGTCTGACAAAAAGTTGTTGTAGACAAGAGTATACTAGTAGCCAAAAGAAGCACTTTTTTATTCATGATTTGATAATTGTAAATCTACTTTGAAACTACTTTCATTTGCTTTTTATTGTAACTTTTCTTGAACAGGTAATTGTAAAAAAAAAACGGCCACTAAAAGCGACCGTTTTGATTATACATCGAGCATGATTAAGCATGCATCTTTTCTTTCTTTGTCATTAATTCATCTTGAGATTCACGGAAATCAGGATCATCAACACAGCAATCTACAGGACAAACAGAAGCACATTGTGGTTCATCATGAAATCCTACACACTCCGTACATTTATCTGTAACGATGTAATAAGTATCCATCATCTTAGGTTCCTGTGGAGAGTTAGCATCGATTTCGTTGCCGTCCATTTTAGCGAACATTCCTTTGATGGATGTACCATCAGAAAATCTCCATTCTGCACCACCTTCGTAGATTGCGTTATTTGGACATTCTGGTTCGCAAGCTCCGCAGTTAATACATTCGTCAGTTATTTTAATTGCCATAGTGTAATAGTTTAAATCGTAATTTTGACTTTTAATTCGTGGCAAAAGTACATAATAATCTAACGATTTCCATTCACCTTATCCAAAAAAATAATGACAGTTCAACTAAGGATTTCAGCTTTGTCAAAGTGGGGAAGCGCCCTACAAGTATTGATTGACGATTTACCAGATAATCATGAAAATCCGCTTTTTAAATCGATAGTGCAGGCGCAAAATAAGAATGCTTGGTTTGCAAAAAGCAACTCAACAAAGGCTTTAATAGAAATTTGTAATTTACTAGAATTAAACTCTTTAAATAAATTATTAAAAGCATACGTTGAGCTTGAGAAAGAGGTGATTGAACCCAAGGTTATTGGGATTGTGATGGCTGGAAATATTCCTTTGGTTGGTTTTCACGACCTGCTTTGCGTATTGGTTTCTGGTCATAAAGCAAAGGTTCGATTGTCTTCGGATGACTCAGTTTTGATTCCAGCGCTTACAGAAATTCTGTTCGAAATGTATCCTGAATTCAAAAATCAGATTGAATATGTGAGTCAGTTGTCAGGTATGGATGCGGTCATTGCTACTGGAAGCAACAACACTGCGCGCTACTTCGATTATTATTTTGGGAAATACCCATCCTTGATTAGAAAGAACAGAAACTCGGTGGCTGTTCTGGGCGGACATGAATCGGATGAAGATTTGAAGAAACTAGGTCATGATATTTTTGATTACTTCGGTTTAGGCTGTCGTAATGTTTCGAAGCTTTATGTTCCCGAGGGGTATTCATTTAATCCCTTTTTTGAAGCTATTGAGTCCTTTTCAAATTTAATGGAGCATAATAAATACATGAACAATTACGATTATCATCGTGCCTTATTTCTGTTGGATGGCATTCCATTTCTGACCAATAACTTTTTAATTGTACGCGAAAATGCGGCCTATGCAACTCCAGTTTCTGTTATTAATTATGAGTATTATGCTAGTGCGATAGACCTTGAAGCGAAATTAGTTTCTGAAAAGGAACTTATCCAATGTCGTTTGGGGCTCAATGGATTGCCTTTCGGTTCGTCGCAGCAACCAGATATTTTAGATTATGCTGATGGCGTTGATACGATGCAGTGGCTTTTAACGTTGTAAGTGAATTAAATTAAATTTGTGATTGGGAATAATCATATCGCCTCTTTATAGATGAAAACATACGGAAAATACTTAGTGCTGATTACGTTGCTGATTTGGTCGTTATTTACTAGCTCTTGCCGTAAGGATGAGTTATTGACCTCAGGCGATGTCCAACTTCGTTTCTCCACGGATACCCTGTTGTATGACACTGTATTTGCAACTATCGGATCGGTGACAAAAAACCTTCGTATTTACAACGATTACGATCAGCCCATTAATATTTCTAATATACGATTGGCGGGAGGGAACTCCTCTTATTTCCGAATGAATGTAAACGGACTTCCAGGAAGTAGTTTCGATAACATCGAATTACGAGCTGGTGATAGTCTTTGGGTTTTTGTGGAAGTTACTGTAGATCCCAATTCTCAGTTGTTACCCTATGTAGTTCAAGATTCCATCGTTTTTGAAACGAATGGTCGTGCGCAGGATGTCGATTTAGTTGCGTGGGGACAAAACGCTCATTTTATTGTCGCTGACCAAACGCTAAACATTAAAGATAATGATGGTAAAACAATTGGACAAATTAATTACGCTGTCATAGATACCATTGCGAATAATACCACCACCTGGGATAATCAATTGCCTTACGTTGTGTATGGAGGCTTTGCGGTAGTAGATTCTTCAACCACGCTTCAAATCAGCGAGGGAACTCAAATACATTTTAGCAATAATGCAGGTCTTTGGGTTTACAAAGGTGGGAAGCTGCTTGTTAATGGCTCAAAGGATAATCCTGTGGTATTTCAAGGACTAAGACGAGAACAGGCTTATAAGGAAAGGGCAGGACAGTGGGATAGAATATGGATAAACGATGGAGCAGTGAATGAAATAAATTATGCGGTTATTAAAAACGGTTTTATCGGATTACAAACAGAAACTTTATTTGATCCTGTGATGCCAAATAGAACCTTGAATGTAACAAATACGGTTATCAAAAATATGTCAGGATTAGGTATTTTAGCTCGTAACTGGACCATCAATGCGACAAATTCTTTAATTGTAAATTGTGGTCAATATAATGCAGCTTTAACAATGGGAGGTAGCTATGATTTTACCCATTGTACGTTAGCTAATTTCTGGAATGATGGTCAACGAAGCACGCCAAATTTGTACATCAATAATTACACGCAAAATGCAACTTCCATTATTCCTCTAGACCTCACAACGGCAGAATTTAAAAACTCAATTATTTACGGCGATAACGACAACGAAATTGAATTAGATATGAAAACGGGTGCACAGGCTAATTATCAGTTTTCTAATTGCCTAGTTAAAGTTGACAATGATACTCCTGTAACTGATCCACTGCACTTTACTTCAATTGATAAAAATATTACGCCCAACTTTGTTGATGTTTATGATGGTGATTATCACTTGAATGCTAGCTCTGTTTGTATTGATAAGGGAAATGCTACGTTTGCTGCAGGCATTCCACTCGATTTAGACGGAAATCAGAGGGTACAAGGCGCTGCCCCCGATTTGGGTGTCTATGAAAAACAGTAGTTGGATACTCAAGTTATTGAAAAACAAAGTTTTTAAGGCCAAGCCTAGCTTCTGAATATTTTCAAATATTTTTTAAATCAACCTTTTGTTCATTTCAGTTTTATAATTATCTTTGCAACCCACTTTGAAGAATAAGATTATGAAAAAAGATATTCATCCATCAAGCTACCGTCCTGTTGTATTCAAGGACATTTCATGTGATTACGCTTTCATCAGCAAATCATGCATCGAAACAAAAGATACTATCACAATGGAAGATGGTGTAGAATACCCACTAATTAAATTAGAGATTTCTCATATGTCGCATCCTTACTATACTGGTAAGATGAAATTAATCGATACTGCTGGTCGCGTAGATAAATACCGTAGCCGTTTCGAGAAGGCAAAGAAAAATGCTGGTAAATAATTAGGACTCGTTCCGATTAAAATAAAGAAAGCCTCCAATTTGGGGGCTTTCGTTTTTTATTAACAAATGACCCATATTGACACGATAATAAGGCCTCTATGTTTTATTTTAAAAAAACTTTACTTTCCTTTGTCTCATTGTAATCTTAAAAATTTATTAAACTTTAAAAACATTTAGAACATGGCAAATGAAGCTTCAGAGGCAAAAGAAAAGTTAAAAGTATTACAGCTTGCAATTGATAAGATTGAAAAAGCATACGGAAAGGGTACTATTATGCGTATGGGTGATGATGCAGTAGAGGCAATTGAAGCTATTCCTACTGGGTCAATCGCTTTAGACGCTGCATTAGGAATAGGAGGATATCCAAAGGGACGTGTTATTGAAATCTACGGACCAGAATCATCAGGTAAAACAACATTAGCTATTCATGCCATTGCGAATGTGCAAAAGGCAGGCGGCATCGCAGCATTCATTGATGCAGAACATGCATTCGATCGTTTTTATGCGCAAAAGTTAGGTGTAGATATTGAGAATTTATTAATCTCTCAACCAGATAATGGTGAACAGGCATTAGAGATTACTGAGAACTTAATCCGCTCGGGTGCTATAGATATTATTGTCATCGACTCAGTAGCGGCGTTAACTCCTAAGAGTGAAATCGAAGGTGAAATGGGCGAAAGCAAAATGGGATTACAAGCTCGTTTGATGTCGCAAGCATTGAGAAAGTTAACTGGTACAATTAGCCGCACAGGTTGCTGCTGCATTTTCATCAATCAGTTAAGAGAGAAAATCGGAGTAATGTTTGGAAATCCGGAAACAACAACTGGTGGTAATGCATTGAAGTTTTATGCTTCTGTACGTTTAGATATTCGTCGTATCGGTCAGATTAAAGATGGAGATCAGGTGTCTGGTAACAGAACGAAAGTGAAAATTGTGAAAAATAAAGTAGCACCTCCTTTCCGTTTAGCAGAGTTCGACATTATGTATGGTGAGGGAATTTCTAAAATGGGCGAAATAGTTGACATGGGTGTTGAAATGAACATTATTAAAAAAGCAGGTTCATGGTTTAGTTACGGAGATACTAAATTAGGCCAGGGACGTGATGCGGTTAAACAATTATTACATGATAATCCTGAGTTATGCGAAGAAATCGAAAACAAAATTCGCGAGGCTTTAGCTGGGAACTAAAATAATTTAATTGGTTGAAAAGGGTAAGGCGAAGGTTTTACCCTTTTTTTATGTTCTTAATTGTCGATTTCACTTAGATTTGTAAATCAGAAAAATTATGTCACTAAAACATTCAAAATACCTGTCACAATTAGTAGTAATCGCAATAGTGATTTTTATTTCCGCTTGTGGAGGAACTTCTAAAAAGGGAGCACCCAAAGCAAATATTGTAAAGGATACAACTGTACTAGGTAAATTAATTGCTGAAGTAAGTTTGAAAATAGGGGAGAATCCGAACAATGCTGATTTGTATAATCAACGAGCTAAATTGCACTTGCAACGTAAAGATGTTGGAAATGCATTAATCGATATGAACAAAGCATTGTCAATTGATACCACCAAAGCAGATTATTTTCTTACGCTGGCCGATGCACATTTTGCTGCTAGTAAAGTATCGAAGTCGAAATCAGCTTTAGAAAAATGTTTGTCATTAGCCCCCAACAACAAAGATGCGCATCAAAAACTTGCAGAGCTTTATTTTTATGCTACTCAATACAAAGAAGCATTGGCACAAATTGATGAGGTAATTAAAATAGATATTAATAGTTCTCCCGCTTATTTTTTCAGAGGTATGTGTTATCGCGATATGGGAGATACAGCCAAAGCAATTTCCAGTTTTCAAACTGCCACGGAGCAGAACCCGAAAGATTTCAATTCTTATTTGCAAATCGCCATGATGTATCATGCAAAAAAGAACAAGCTGGCTATTCAATATTATGACGCTGCATTAAGAGCAAACCCGAAGGTGGCAGATATCTATTATGATAGAGGGTTGTTCTACCAAGACAATTTGCAGGATTTTGACAAAGCTATTCAGGATTATACCAGCTGTCTTGAGATTAATTCTAAGGACTTGAGAGCACATTTCGCATTAGGATTCGTACATTACGAATACCTGAAAATTTATGATGTTGCTATAAAGCATTATACGGATGCCTTAAATATTGATCCGAATTATGCAGAAGCATCTTTTAATCGAGGGCTTTGTTATGAATCGCTGGGGAATATAGCCGCAGCTGCTACAGATTATAATCAGGCGCTTACAGTTCGTAAAGATTATAAGGCCGCAAAAGAAGGGTTACAACGAGTGAGTGGCGGAGTAAAAGTTACTCAATAGTAATTTCAATTTCGTCACCAATTTGGATTTTGTCGCCAGCTCTAAGTTTGGCTCTGTAACGGCTTTCAATTGTTCCGTTAAGTTTGATATCCTCATTATCGACCATCATTTTTGCTTCACTACCATGCTCGGCAATTCCTAAAAGTTTAAGCAATTTTATTAGCTCGATGAATTCTGAAGTTAATTGAAAGGTGTGTTTCTGCATTTTCTTGGGTGTTGATTCAAAAAAAAATCCTCCCGTAAAGGAGGATTTTTAACGAAGTCTGATTTTTTATTTTACCGAATTTAAGATGGCTTCGAAAGCCTGCGGATTATTCATCGCTAAGTCAGCTAAGACTTTACGGTTGATGTCTACATTACCTTTATGGATTGCACCCATAAATTGAGAGTAAGACATTCCATGCATGCGAGCTGCTGCATTGATACGCTGAATCCATAGAGCACGGAAGCTGCGTTTTTTAGCTTTACGATCGCGGTAAGCGTATTGTAAACCTTTTTCGACGGTGTTTTTGGCAACCGTCCATACATTTTTACGTGAACCCCAATTACCTTTGGCAAGTTTTAAAACCTTTTTACGTTTTGCCTTTGAGGCCACATGATTGACTGAACGTGGCATAATGTTTTTGTTTTTTGGCGATAGCGCCCTTTCGGGACTTTAAGCTATTTACCGGGTTAGAAATTAATTTGTTTTTGTTTTTTGTGATCAATTAAGCTACACACAACATACGCTTTACACGGAACTCATCAGACTCGTGAACAAGTCCTGATGCCGTTAAGTGACGCTTACGGTCTGTGTCTTTCTTCGTCAAGATGTGACGCTTGAAAGCATGCTTTCTTTTGATCTTTCCAGTGCCTGTAAGCTTGAAACGCTTTTTCGCACTAGAGTTGGATTTCATTTTAGGCATTTTGATTTTATTTTTATTGACTTCGTTTTTCTTATTTATTCAGCAGCATCATTATTCTTTGCTGGCTTTACTACTTTTTTATTTGGTAGAGGAGCGATATGTATAAACATTCTGTTTCCTTCTAACTTTGGCATCAATTCTACTTTACCAAATTCCTGAAGTTCTTGAGCAAATTTCAAAAGGATAATTTCTCCTTTCTCTTTGTATGCAATTGCTCTACCTCTGAAATGCACGTAAGCCTTCACTTTTGCCCCTTCTTCTAAGAACTTCATAGCGTGCTTAACTTTGAAATTGAAATCGTGTTCATCGGTATTTGGACCGAATCGCACTTCTTTCATTACTTGCTTGGCAGCTTTAGCCTTCGATTCTTTTTCCTTCTTTTTTCGTTCGTATAAGAACTTTTGATAATCTACAATTTTACATACTGGTGGATCGGCCTGTGCAGCAATTTCAACTAAATCTAGCCCCTTGTCTTCTGCAAGCTTCAAGGCTTCTTCAATAGAAACTACGATTGGCTCGCCCGCTTCTCCAACTAAACGAACACGCGACGCACGAATTTTATCGTTAATGCGATGCTCTGCTTCTTTTTTTACCGGTCCGCGGTTCCACGGACGATTAAATGATGTTGCTATAACTGTAAAATTTTAAATTAATACACTCCAAATTATGCATTTAGCATATCGTTAATTTCCTTGGTAATTCGATCAGTTAACTCTTGTACACTCATACTTCCCTGATCTCCTTGGCCATGTTGACGAATTGAAACGGTTCCTTCTGCCTCTTCCTTCTCTCCGATAATCAGCATATAAGGGACTTTCTTAATTTCTGCATCACGGATTTTCTTACCAATCTTTTCATCTCGGTCATCAACGAGCCCGCGAATATCGGAATTTCTTAGCAATTGTAAAACTTTTTTTGCATATCCGTTGAATTTCTCTGATATCGGGAGGATAGAAACTTGCTGTGGTGCTAACCAAAGCGGGAAATTGCCAGCAAAATGTTCAATCAAGAAGCCGATAAAGCGCTCGTGAGTCCCTAGCGGAGCTCTGTGAATACAGATTGGTGTTTCCATTTCGTTGTTGGAGTTACGGAAGGTCAACCCAAAACGAGCAGGTACTGCAAAGTCAACCTGATTGGTAGCCAATGTAAACTCTCTTCCAATAGCACTCCATACCTGAACGTCAATCTTAGGTCCATAGAATGCTCCCTCATCAGGAACTTCAATGTACGGAATCTTTGAATCTATTAATACTTGACGAACCATGTCTTCTGTCTGCTTCCACAACTCAGGATTGTCTACATATTTTTTACCTAATTTCTCAGGGGCATGTGTTGAGAAGCGCATCACATATTTTTCAATTCCGAATACTCGGAAATACTTCAAATACATTTCGTTTACTGCATTGAACTCATCTGAAAACTGCTCTTTTGTACAGTAAATATGGGCATCGTTCATTTGCAATGAACGTACTCGCATCAAACCAAATAACTCTCCACTTTGCTCGTAACGGTAACAAGTACCATATTCAGCTAAGCGAATAGGTAGGTCGCGGTAGCTTGGATTTAATTCTTTAAAAATCTTGTGATGGTGCGGACAATTCATCGCCTTCAAATAGTATTTCTCCCCGTCTAGATCCATCGCTGGGAACATACTGTCTTCGTAATAAGGCAAATGGCCTGAAGTCTTATACATGTTTTCCTTCGCTAAATGCGGAGTGCGCACGCGACTATAACCAGCACTGTTCTCAGTTTTCTTTGCTAACTTCTCTAATTCTTCAATCAAAACACCTCCGTTAGGTAACCAAAGAGGTAAACCAGGACCAACATCATCATCAAAAGTAAAAATCTCCATCTCCTTACCAATCTTACGATGGTCACGTTTCTTCGCTTCTTCCAACATTGCAACGTACTCATCTAATTCTGATTTCTTCGGAAAGGTAATTCCGTAAATTCGGGTTAATTGGGGATTGCTTGAATCATTTTTCCAATAAGCTCCGGCAACGTTTGTTAATTTAATTGCCTTGATATAGCCTGTGTGAGGAATATGTGGTCCACGACATAAGTCGGTGAAATTACCTTGAGTATAAAGTGAAATTGTTCCATCTTCTAATCCACTTAATAAATCCAACTTGTATTGGTCATCTTTTTCAGTGAAGTAGCTAACTGCATCAGCTTTCGAAATTTCTTTCCTTTCGAAAACATTACTTTGCTTAGCTAGCTCAGCCATTTTATCTTCGATTTTCTTTAAATCATCCGCAGAAAAAGCCTGACCACAAAAGTCAACGTCGTAGTAGAATCCGTTTTGGATTGAAGGTCCTACCCAGAATTTTATTCCTGGATAAAAGCTTTCTAAAGCTTCTGCCATAAGATGGGCTGATGAATGCCACATGGTGCTTTTGCCGTCTGCATCGTTCCACGTCAGAAGCTGTAATGATGCATCTTCGTTGATTGGTCTCGATAAGTCACGAACTTCACCGTTTATTTTTGCAGCTAAAACATTTCTAGCTAACCCTTCGCTAATTGATTTAGCGATATCCATTGCATTAGTCCCTTTCGGGTATTCACGCACAGAATTATCGGGTAATGTAATTTTTATATTCATAGAATTTATAGTGGTGCAAATATAATCTGCTTAATCAATGATTTTATTGAAAGTGCTATCTTTTTTTGAAGGGTTTTTAACTGAAACAGATGATTTATGTTACATGTAATCGTTTTAGGGTTTTTCACAAGCTAGTTTTACATTTGTCGAATGAAAGATAAATTCACTTTTTTCGAAGATGTTTATGCAGTTGTTCGAATGATTCCAAAAGGAAGAGTTACGAGCTACGGTGCAATTGCCAAATACCTCGGTGCAGCAAAATCAGCTCGTATGGTAGGATGGGCAATGAATGCTTGTCATGGGGTTTTGCCTCCTGTGCCTGCTCACCGAGTAGTAAATCGTATAGGCTTGCTTTCAGGAAAAAATCATTTTCACGAATCCAACGAAATGGAAAATCGTTTGAAAGATGAGGGCATTCTTGTTGTCGACGACCAAATTCAGGAATTTGCTAGTTTTTTTTGGGACCCATCCGAAGAGTTATCAGTCGAATAACGCACCCATATGCGGTGAATTAATTGAATAAATACGTTGTTATCTTACTCGTTTAAGACTTATCTTTGCGAGCGTAAAAAAGTTTAGAGTGTAGTTATGGCAGAAAATTTAGAATTTAATAAAAACGAAGATTACAATAAGACCCTGGTAAGTAATTTAAGACAACGTTTAGCTAAAGTTGCTGAAGGTGGAGGAAAAAAGAATGCTGCCAAGCAACATGAAAAGGGAAAACTGTTGGCTCGTGAGCGAATCAATTATTTATTGGATAAGGATAAACCACAAATTGAAGTTGGTGCTTTTGCTGCAGAAGGAATGTATGCAGAGCAAGGTGGTTGTCCTTCTGCGGGGGTGGTAGTCGTTATAGGATATGTTTCTGGTCGTCAATGTATCGTTGTTGCCAATGATGCTACTGTTAAAGCAGGTGCTTGGTTTCCGATGACAGCCAAGAAGAATTTAAGAGCGCAAGAAATATCCATCGAAAATAAATTACCAATCATTTATCTGGTTGATAGTGC
>JBJOND010000066.1:0-17058 GCA_046052065.1 Bacteroidota bacterium
AGTGCAGTAATAATCGGCTCGTTATCGTTGGTTGTAATTGCCTCATCTAAATTTTTAATTATCAAAGGCAATTGCGTATTGTAATCATTAATAATCTTAACAACTGTTTTCTTGTTGCCATATTCTCCTAATACTTCTGCACGAATAAATACTAATTCTACCCTAGCTAGTTTTTCAGCTAATGAATTAGATTGTTTAACTGAATTGTTTTGAGGCTTTAAAATTTCATTTGGTGTTACTATTTCCTTTTGAAAATTTTTATTCTTCCTTTTAAAGGAAAAAACTAATACCAATATTGAAATTAGCGAGACAATAAAAATAGATATATAAAGAATGAAGTTGTTCTCATTAGTTGTATCTTGATTTTTTTGACTCAATTGCTGCTGCTTGCTTTTTTGAATTGAATCGGTAATAAACTTTGTCTTTTGCTCTTCAACAAGTTGTTTTAAAGAATCAACTTCAAATTGAATTTTTGCTGCATTCAGACTGTCTTCAATTACTTTTTTTAAAGTGATAAATTCTGATACTTTAGATTTGTTCTGGAGTTTATCATAACTGGTTATCATTAAGTCGTAAATGATAATAATTTCCTCTGCACTCAATGAATCTTTTCCAAAAAACAAAGCTAAATCGGCGTATACAGTAGCATATTTATGATTACCCTGCTTGGAAGAAGCTAATGCTAAATAAAGCATACCACGGCTTTTAATTCTACCGCTTTCTGCTGTCAATTTAGCGGTACGCAAACTGTCTAAAGTGGTAAAAGACTTTATAATATTCCCTTGTTCACCATAATTTACACCTCTTTCATAAATCCCTTGTAAATAAATCAAATCAGGGCTATTGCCTGATTTTCCATCATCAATTGAAGTGGCTAATATATTGGTAAATGAAAATAATGATAAAAAGAATAAAACAAACCTGAATAAAATCATACGGCTAAGATAAATAATAAAACAATTTTGCTTCAAATTACCACCCAATTTTATTCAACATGTTGGTAATTTTAAAGTCAAAACAAAACTGAATCATTGATTAAAAATGACATTATAACGGAAATACAATATTTTATAATTTTAAACCACCTCATTTTAAATTTGTGTAGGTTTGTAGTATATCTAATTTGTTTATGTCAGTAGAAATAAAACAGCAGCAAAAGTTGAAAGTGTCTAATATGGCAGAGCATTTAATTGGCTCTGAAATTATAAAGCTTGCTAATGAAGTAAATGAGTTGATAAAAAAAGGGGAGCCAATTGCTAACCTAACAATCGGAGATTTTGATCCTTCCGTTTTCCCAATTCCTGCTTTATTGCGCGATGAAATTATCAAAGCCTATATGGAAGGGCATACTAATTATCCGGTGGCTAATGGAATGCTCGATCTGCGCAAGGAGGTTGCTTCTTTTATCAAACGTTTTCAAAACTTAGATTATTCTGCAGATGAAGTTTTAATTGCCGGTGGAGCTCGTCCTGTTATTTATGGAATTTATTCTACTATCATCGATCCAGGTGATAAGGTAGTGTATCCTGTACCAAGCTGGAATAATAATCATTATTGTCATCTGATGCAGGCTAAAGGTGTAGCAGTTGAAGTGTTTCCTGAAAATAATTTCATGCCTACTGCTGATAATCTTAGACCTCATTTGAAAGATGCTCGATTATTAGCATTGTGTTCTCCGCAGAATCCTACTGGTACTGTTATGTCAGAAGCTCAATTGCGTGCTATCTGCGAATTAGTAATCGAAGAAAATAATTCACGCAATGCTGATGAAAAACCGTTGTACATCATGTACGATCAGATTTATTCTGCATTGACATTCGGCGATAATCAGCATTACGATCCTGTTTCATTATATCCTGAATTAAGACCATATACCATTTTTGTTGATGGCCTATCAAAATCAATTGCTGCTACAGGTATTCGTGTGGGCTGGGCTTTTGGTCCTGCGGCTATCATCGACAAAATGAAATCGATTCTATCGCACATTGGTGCATGGTCGCCTAAAGCAGAGCAAATTGCGTCTGCTCGTTTCTTGGCTAATCATCAGGAGTTTGATAAGTATATCGATAGTTTCAAGAAGGAAGTGTTTGAAAGACTTGAAGCGTTTTACAATGGATTTCAATCGATGAATACATTGGGAGTAAATTGTATTGCACCAATGGCAGCCATCTATTTAACTGTTCAGTTTGATATCAAAGGAAAGACAACTGCTTCAGGGAAAGTGCTTGCAACAACAGAAGATATAACCGAATTTATTTTGAATGAAGCTAAGATGGCAGTTGTGCCTTTCTCAGCATTTGGTGCTTCAAAAGAATCAACATGGTACCGCTTGTCTGTCGGAACATGTAAAACAGAAAATATTCCAGTGATGATGACCGCTTTAAAGAGTGCACTCTCATCGTTGAAGTAACAAGTAACTTATTTTAAATATAAGCGTAATACGCGAGTTGAAATTTTACTATGAAAAATAATTATTGCGTAATTATGGCAGGTGGTGTAGGCAGTAGATTCTGGCCTATGAGTCGCAATGCACACCCTAAACAATTTCTTGATATACTTGGAACAGGTAAATCACTTCTTCAACAAACGTATGAGCGTTTTTTAAGCGTTTGTCCGAAGGAAAATATCATCATCGTTACGAATGCAGATTATACTGCCTTGGTTCAATCACAGTTGCCAGATATTAATGCAGATCAGATTTTAGCAGAACCATTCAGAAAAAATACTGCTCCTTGTATTTTATATGCTGCTAAGAAAATTGCACTTCGAAATCCTGAAGCAAATATTGTCGTTGCACCAAGCGATCATGTGATTTTAAAAGAAGAAGCATTTATTCGTGCTATTCAACAAGGATTAGATTTTACAAGTGATAAAGATGTATTGTTGACCTTAGGTATTCAACCTAGTCGCCCTGATACAGGTTATGGATATATTCAGTTCATCGACGATAAGTCTACTTCAGAAAATAAAATTTCTAAAGTGAAAACATTCACAGAAAAACCAAATCTTGAAATGGCAAAATTCTTTTTGCAATCAGGTGAATTTTTGTGGAATGCAGGTATCTTCCTTTGGAATGTTCAATCGATATTAAAAGCATTTGAAATGCATCTGCCAGATATGTATGCCATTTTTGATGCAGAAGAGAATACCTACAATACAGCGGGTGAAGCGGAATTTATTCATCAGGCGTTTCATCAATGTACTAATATTTCTATCGATTTTGCCGTGATGGAAAAAGCAAGCAATGTGCATGTGATGAGTGCAGAATTTGGATGGAGTGATTTAGGAACGTATGGTTCATTGTACGAACATGTCAAACACGATGAAAATCAAAATGCCATCGTAGGGAAGTACGTGATGACTTATGACACTAAAAACTGTATTGTCAATGTGCCTAAAGAAAAATTGGTCGTACTTCAAGGACTCGATGATTATATCGTTGTAGAATCAGATTCAATTTTACTCGTTTGTAAAAAATCTGATGAGCAACAAATTAGACAGTTTGTGAATGATGTGAAATTGAAGCGTGGAGATAAATTCGTTTAAATTTCATGGCAAACCTTAAGAATACTTTCTTTAAGTGGAGCTCCTATTTTCGCTCTACAGGTGTATTGCTTTTAGTTGTTACTATTATTTCATTATTCTTATCCAATTCATCGTATTCAGAAAATTATATTCGTTTTTGGACGCTGGAGCGTTTTTCTTTTTCAGGTCATAAAGCAGATTTTCTTTTTATTATTAATGATTTCTTGATGGCAATTTTCTTTCTGAATGTCGGATTGGAAATTAAGCGCGAACTAATTATAGGAGAGCTTTCTTCGTTTAAAAAATCAATTACTCCAATTGTTGCTGCGTTAGGTGGAATGTTGGTTCCCGCGCTCATTTATTATGTACTAAATTTTAATACCGAATTTGAAAAAGGGTGGGGCATACCTATGGCAACTGATATTGCATTCGCCGTTGCTGTACTTAGTTTAGTTGGTAAACATATTCCCGCAGGATTAAAGTTATTCTTAATGTCGCTTGCAATTATTGATGATCTCGGAGCTGTAATTGTTATTGCTGTTTTTTATAGTCAGAAGTTATTGATGATTTATTTATTGTATGCTGCAATTGTTTTTTGTCTGATGTTTACTATGAACCTGTTAAAAATTAAAAGACTAATCTTTTATTTGCTACTTGGGATTATTGCGTGGTATTTCATTTTATGCTCTGGTGTACATGCAACAATAGCAGGGGTCGTAACAGCCTTTTTTATTCCTTTAAAAGATATTAGCGGTATAGGGTCGCCGTTAGAGCGATTACAAAATGCGTTGAACGTACCAGTGGATTATCTAATTCTTCCTTTGTTTGCGATGGCTAACACGGCCATGGTCATAGAGGTTAATTCTTTCAGTGAATGGTTTAATATGGCAACAGTAGGTGTTTGTTTAGGCTTGATGTTGGGGAAGCCAATTGGTATTTATTATGCCACAAAACTTGTTGTCAATACTAATATTGGCAAACTTCCCGAAGGATGTGATTTCAAAAAAATTGCAGGCGCAGGAATGTTAGGAGGAATTGGATTTACAATGTCAATATTTATTTTGATGCTAGCTCTTCCAAATCACGAAATACAGACTACCGTTAAATGTGCGGTATTGTTTTCCTCTTTAACGATGGGCATTGCTGGATTTGTACTGTTGCGAAAAACAACTGCTGCAACTGTGTAATTATTTTTTGCGGTAGTTGCTAAACCACGATTTAATTTTTATCGCTAATACTCCGAAAATAGCTTCTTTAAAAATACCTCCGCTCATTTTTGATTGACCTTCACTTCTGTCTGTAAAAATAATGGGCACTTCAATAATTTTAAATCCTAATTTCCAGGCCGCAAATTTCATTTCTATTTGAAACGCATATCCGGTGAATTTGATTTTTTCAAAATTAAGCGCTTCTAAAACTTTCCTAGAATAACATTTAAATCCTGCAGTCGTATCGCGGATAGTCATGCCCGTTATAATACGAACATACATCGATGCAAAGTACGACATCATCACACGGCCCATTGGCCAGTTCACTACATTCACACCTGTTATGTATCGTGAGCCAATGCTTAAATCAGCATTCCCAATTGTGCATCCTTCACGAAGTCTAATTAAATCATTTGGGTTATGGGAAAAGTCAGCATCCATTTCAAAAATATACAGATATTCTCTTTTTAAGGCCCATTTAAATCCATGTATATAAGCAGTTCCCAAACCCAATTTTCCACTTCTTTCTTCTATGTAAATTCGGTCGGGGAACTGTTTGATATAATCTTTTACAATAGCGGCTGTACCATCCTTCGAATTATCATCAATTATTAAAACATCAAACGAAAAAGTTAATGCCATAAGCGCATCTAACATCTTTCCGATGTTTTCCTTTTCGTTATAAGTAGGAATAATAATTAATGAATCAGACATGCTATTGTTTTAACGCAGAAATTATTGTTTTAATATCCAAGCGAAAATTAATGGAGCAACAATCGATGCATCCGACTCAACAATAAATTTAGGAGTGTGAATATCTAACTTGCCCCACGTAATTTTTTCGTTTGGTACTGCACCAGAGTACGAACCATAACTTGTTGTTGAATCACTAATCTGACAGAAGTAGCTCCAGAAAGGAATGTTTTCCATTTCCATATCCTGATATAACATTGGCACTACGCAAATAGGAAAGTCTCCTGCAATACCACCACCAATTTGGAAAAATCCTACGCCTTTGCCTTCTGAATTTTTAATGTACCAATCAGCTAACCAAGTCATATACTCAATACCGCTTTTCATGGTTGAAGGATTCAATATTCCCTTGATGCAGTATGAAGCAAAAATATTTCCCATCGTACTATCTTCCCAACCTGGAACAATAATCGGCAAGTTTCGCTCAGCAGCAGCTAACATCCAGCTATTCTTTGGATCAATTTCATAGTATTGCTCCATCTCTTTACTTAAAAGCATTTTGTACATGTATTCATGCGGGAAGAATCGCTCACCAGCATCTTGTGCATCTTTCCATTGTTTGAAAATATGTTTTTGAATACGACGAAAAGCTTCTTCTTCAGGAATACAAGTATCGGTTACACGATTAAATCCACCTTCTAGTAATTCCCATTCATCCTGTGGACTTAAATCACGATAATTAGGTACACGCTTGTAATGTGAATGCGCTACTAGGTTCATGATATCTTCTTCTAGGTTTGCTCCTGTACATGAAATAATATCTACTTTACCAGCTCTAATCATATCAGCTAATGATATACCTAACTCAGCAGTACTCATAGCACCTGCAAGTGTAATCATCATCTTACCGCCCTCTAATAAATGGGTCTCGTATCCTTTGGCAGCATCTACCATGGCAGCAGCATTAAAATGTAAATAATGCTTCTCCATGAATTGTGAAATTGGTCCTCTTTGCATAATTGTTTGTTTGAGGGGCAAAAGTAAGGATTTAATATCTTTCAGCGAAAGGTACGTCTATTAAAAAAGGGTTAATTAAGCCCGTGAATTAAGAAAGTACTTTGGTAATATCCACTCTTAATATATTTTCTGTTGTATCCGTTACTTTATATCGTTCGTCCAAGCGATATCCTGCAATCCAAATGATTTGATGGTTATCACATAAAAGCGGAATTTGTTTTTTATCAAACTCGTTGATTTTTTCATCAATAAAAAAATCGCTCAGCAACTTTTTTCCTTTCATGCCTAAGGGATAAAAATAATCTCCTTCGCGATAAGTTCTCAACTCTAGTAGCCCCGCAATTTTTTGTTGGTCAATTAAAGCAACCGATTTCAATTGGGTTTTTAACTCGATATGCTGATTTGGTATTTCGCGAAAAGAAAATTCAATCTGGTTATAGATTATTGGCTTACTAATATTTTCAATAAACAACGAGGGAGAGTTGATGATTTCACTTTTCTTAATTAGAATACTGCTTCGGTCAATCAATGCAATATAGGAAGCACTATAAAATTTTTTTCCCGATGAATTCTTCGCTTGAATCATTTGATTACAGTTTTCAAAATTAAAACCATAGGTATTTATCAAATGAAACAACAAAACAGCAGCTTCATTTTCTTTTATTAGCAAATCACTATTAATTTTTAGTATTCCATCTTCAGAACTACAGAGTTGCAGTTTCTTTTCATTGATAAATTGGCGAAGAATAGTGTTGTTATACCGATTAATTTCTGCAAATTGCAGTAAGTTGTTTTCTGCTGATGGAAAATGTTTTTCTAATTCCGGAATTATGGTATTGCGAATAAAATTTCGTTGATAGTCTGATTTTTCATTGCTGCTGTCTTCTCTCCATTCAATTTTATTTTCCTTCGCGTAAGCAACCAATTCTTTTTTAGAAACATTTAATAAAGGCCTGATGATGGAGTTGTTAAAAATATGCATGCCTTCCCATGTAAAACTACCTTTACCTCTAAGTATATTTAGTAATACTGTTTCTGTTTGATCATTTTGATGATGTGCCGTTGCTAAGTATTCCAATTTTTTCACTTGAATAATTTCGCTAAACCAAGTGTAGCGCAACTGACGAGCAGCCATCTGAATGGATAAACCATTTTCTTTTGCAAAAGCGGTAGTGTCAAACTTTTTTCCATTAAAAACAATGTCGTATTGTAAGCACGATTTTTTAACAAACAAATAATCTTTCTCACTCTCTTCTCCTCTAAGATTAAAATTGCAATGCGCTACTTCAAAATTATTGGATGATTTTTTTAAGAGATGTAATAAAACCATGGAGTCGACACCACCAGAAACAGCAAGCAATATTTTTGACGAGACAAATTTTCTTATAGCCTCATTAAAATGTTGTTCGATAGTTTTTGGTTGACTCATGGAGTTTGCAAATGTATTTCAGAAAGATTAATCCCCAATAATTGTAAATTAACGTTTGCTTTCAAAAGACATTCATTATATTCATCGGTAGCATTGCTTTGTACCGTGATGGCACCACCTGCAGCAACTAATGCTTCTTGTTTCTCCGAATTGTATAAGATGCTTCTAATTACTACATTGAAATCAAAGTCGCCATTAGGAGCTATATAGCCGACAGACCCGCTAAAAAGTTCTCTTGAAAAACATTCTACTTCGTCAATAATCTTTATTGCATTAATTTTTGGTGCGCCAGTCATGGAGCCCATAGGGAATAATGCTTTCAGGATGGTTGAGAAAGTGGTGTTTTCTTTTAGTTGTGCCTCAATAGTAGAAATCATCTGATAGACTTGAGGGAACTCATATACACCAAAGAGTTCTTTAACCAAAACGCTTCCTTTTTGGGCGATTTTACTTAAATCGTTGCGGGTTAAATCGACTATCATCACATTCTCAGCTTTTTCCTTTTCGCTCGAAATAAGCAGCGATTTTAATCTTTCATTTTGTTGCGCATCATCTGTTTTCTTGATCGTGCCTTTCATCGGATAACAAGAAATAGTTGATCCGGTTTTTTTAATAAATCGTTCAGGACTTGCACATAGCAGATAATCATTTTTGCATTTTATAAATGAAGCAAATGGAGCAGGTGAGGTGTTTTTTTGTTTCGAATATATAGAAGTTAAATCAAGTTTTTCTGTTTTTATAACATATGGAATGCAATAATTAACTTCGTAAATATCTCCTCTTTTCAGATATCCTTGTATTTTGTTAAATTGAAGCTGATACTCGCTAAAATTAACATATTTTAAAAGCTTATTTTTTTGATTTTTAACCTCTGATAATACAATATCAGCCGTTGATTGTAAAGCTGATTCAATTAACTTATAATCCCCATAGATGCTTAATTCATTATCTTTTAAAACAACTACAGTTTCCGGAATCCATACAGTTAATAAATTAAAATCAAAATGTTGATTGTGATTAGATTTTAATTCAGGATATATAGATTTAAATAAATTGTAATTTAACTGAATAAATTTCCAATCGGCTGTTGCGTTATTCAAAAATTCATCGACGGTATGTAAATGGTTTTCGTTTAAATGAAAAATACTTTTTACCCCCAGGCCTGCTATAAAATCATAGCTTTTTTCGTCTTGGTTTTTTCGTCCGGTTTCGAGTAAACCAAAATAATCAAACCCTTGACCTAATACAAGAAGCCTATGAACGATTTGATCTGCTTCGTTTAGTGTAACTTTTTTGTAAAAATTAAGTTTCATAGGCCTCGCGAAGTTAGGGCGAAAATTTAAAAAGATTTGAAATTCGTTAAAATTGTAAAATATTGAAAATCAACTGTAATTATATTCAAGCTTGGGAGAAAAGATTTTGCCTTGCTCACCAACTGAAATTAGCTATTTGCCTATCAAAATGTGCAGTTGAAGAAGTTTTAGTTACACTCTCTCAAAAAACATTTGATAAAACAGATATTGATTTTTATATTTACCAACCAAATGCAGTAGGTAAAACTAATTTACGTGCATTTTGCAATTTAAAATCAAGTTAATAAAACATTAACATATCAGCTGAAGGAGTAGGTTCAGTTGATTGTTTATCGAGTAAAAAAGTATTGCTTATGAAAAATTATTACATGATCGGCTATCTGAAAAAAGGGATGAAATGCGCTGCAATTCTCCTTTTGACATTGTTCTCGTTGAGTACATTGGATGTTAGAGCACAGGTTGTAACCCAAACAGAAAGTGTAGAGGGTAATTTCTTTCCAATGCCAGGTTGGAAAACTCGTAAAGGCGTTGTTGCAGAGTATTCAAGAGTAGCAGCAGCCTCTACCATGTCTCCAACAGTACCTGCATTAATAAACGGGACCGCTTCAACTGGTGGTGCAGCAGCCGCAGTTACAGGTGGTGGAACCAATCTTATCATGCTTAATTCTTTTGTTTCTAGTACAGATACGGCTTTGTTAATTTCAAAACCTTTTGATTTTAGTAACAACGGTGGCGTAAATCCAACCTTAAGCTTTTGGGTTTACCGTGATGCGGGAGCTACTGCGGCAAATGATCGTTTAGAAGTTTTTTGGTGTGGTGTTTCACCTGGCCCAGGAGCGACTTTAACTGCGATAAATCATCAATCAGGAAGTAATGTGATTCCTCGGAGAACTGCATCAGCTCCTGCAGCAGCTAATGGTGCTGGTTGGTACGAGTATCGTTTTTCTATACCTACAACTGCTCCGTATAACACTAGAAGAAACTATTTTGTAATCAAAGGGATAACTGAGTTAGGTAATAATATGTACCTTGATAAATTTACAGTTAATACTTACCCTAATGCAATGTTGGCTGCGGATGTTCAGTTTGACCTAGTGCAGCAAAATGCAGCAACTAGCGCAGCAAGTGCTACTGACCAATGGATTTTGGGTGTTCGTTGTGTAGTTGGTGGTAATTCGGGTTGTGGCGCACTTACAGTAGCTGGAACAAATAACCCAGTAAAATTAGACTCCCTTTTATTTAATACCAATGGATGTAGTAACGTAGCAACTGATATCCAAAATGCAAAAGTGTATTATACTGGAGGTTATGATCAGTTTAATTCATCTTATGTTTCTCCATTTCCTGCCACTACGGGAATCGCAGGTGCATCTTACCCTAAGTCTACTTATGGCGCTACCTTAACAGGTGGTGCAATTGCAACCAACCTTGACTTCCAAAATACAACGGGGAATTGTTTTTATTTAGAGTACGATACCACTTATTTTTGGTTAGTGTACGATCTTAAAGCTGGTGCTGGTGGTGGTAATTTTTTGGATGGTGATTTTAGAGGTGCTGTTGTTGGTGGTCCAACAACTTGTCCATCTCCAGTTGGTTCTGCAACATGCATAACAGCAACAACTAGCGTCTTTACTTTAGCAGGTGCTTGCCAAATTGATATTCCTTATTGTGTTCCTACTTATTCACTAGGTACTTCTTGGTCAAACTATACCAATAATGATTATTTGCACCAAGTAAATCTTCTCGGATATGGTGGAACCGCTATCAATTCGTCAGTGAATAATGTTAATTTACAATTAAATACATTGCCTTGTTTTCCAAGTTGTCGATTTGTAAAGCATCCACCTGATTATGAATACCGAAGCCCATCTGTACCAGGAAACACGGTTACGCTTCAGCAAGGGGTTACCTATAGTATTACTGTTCAAGTAGGAACCTACTTTAGTTCAAATGCAGTATCTGCATGGATAGATTTTAATCGTGATGGAGTTTTTGACAATGGAACAATGACATGGGCGGGTACAGCTGGATCAAGTGCTTATACCGGAGAGCGATTAGGCTATGCCTCACTAACGGCACTAGGAACTGCAACATGGACATTTACTGTTCCAGCAACAGGATCAATTCCTGCTCCATTCCAAGGTTCTACGCGTTTACGTGTGAGAGAATGGTTTGCTGCATCAACAACATCCATGCATCCTTGTAACCCCGGAACATGGGGTGAGTGCGAGGACTTTATTGTGACTATTATTCCGAATTGTAGTGCATCTTTTAAATTATGGTTAGGTAATACAAACGACTGGAACAACCCAGCAAACTGGTGTCCTTCCGTACCAACAATAACTGATTCAGTAGTAGTCAATAAAACATTAGTTAATCCTGGAACCAGACGATATTTCTATCCAGTTATTAAATCTGGAGTTTTGGCAAATTGTAAGTCATTAACTATTTCTAATCAAGATACTTTATTTATTGATGCACCGAATCCAGGTTCAACAGCTTTAAAAATTGCTGGGAACCTGAATAATAGTGGATATATGAATGTTGTTGGCGGTTCTAATCCAATAAATAACGCGGTATTCCCGAGTTCAACAGGAACGCTTCTTAATTTCTTGATGACACCCCTTTGTGGTAAAACCTATAAAGCAGGACAAAGTCAGATTATTTATTTAGCAAGTGACTTATCACAATTGGGGATGCAGGCGGGCGACAGGGTTACAGCCATTCAATTAAATGTTAAAAACAATGATTTAACTGTGCCTATTCGTTATTATCAAAATTTTGCAATAGGATTTACAACTACTGCGGCAGGGGCATTTACATCAACCGTTCCATTTACAGGTGTTACCAATGTCTATACAAATGCTAATCAGCCAATCGTTTTCGGCGTAAATACGTTCACTTTAGCATCGCCTATTATATGGGATGGGGTGAATAATATTGTTGTACAATATACCTTTACTAATCCAGCCTCAACAGGATCAACGAATAACGATTACATTGATATTACTCAGTCTACAGGACGTAACTCAACATTAGTTATGGGTCGTTTGCTAACATCTGCAGCAACTGTTCCAGCTGCCGGTTCTTTTGTTGGTCAAGTTGCAACTGATATAACCGCAAATGGTTCGCCTGTGGCTAATATTGCAAACACAGCAAGTGCCTTAATGACACTTCGTCCGAATGCAACATTTATCTGGGATCGTCCTTATGGAAAACCTAAATTAGTAGTACAAGGTAATCTTACTAATAATGGACTATTTAATGCTGGTAAAAGTTTGTTGGTGATGGACAGTTCAATGACACAGAGCATCAGTGGAACACGTGCAGTGTCATTCTATACGTTTAGTATGGCTAAATCCGCAGCTAACCGTCCAATTATTTTGAATAACGATTCCGTTTCAATTCAGGATACCTTCTTCTTAGGTACAGGCCAAATGATTATGAACGGTAAGCCATTAGCTATGACATGGTCAAATCCAGCAGCGTTTTCTCGTGTAGTTCAAGGAACAGGTCAACCAGGTACAGCAAGTACTAGCGGATTTTTAGTAAGTGAAAATCCGAACTCGGTAGTTAACTGGACAATTGGTAGTTATGTGGCGCCCGCATTAACAAGAACAATTCCTTTTGCGAGCAGATTGGATACGGTTAGTGCAGTTCCTGCTATTACTTATATTCCATTAACTTTTACCCATAAGCAAGGCGACATGGGTGTGTTTAGAGCAGCAACAAAATATTGGGCAGGTAATACCCCAATAACTGATCCTCCAACTGTAACCCATTTAGATTTATTTAACTCTACTGCGCCAAATTCTACAAATGTTGTTGACCGTTATTGGATGATTGGTAAAACAGGTCCTCAAAACCCTGCAGTTAATTTCCCTGTCGCTGATATCACCATGCGTTTCTCAACGAATGCAACAGCCCCTCAGGTTACTGAGCGTGCAACAACAATAAGTTCTTTGAGACCAGGATTTGCGCAACCATGGCGTGCCTATGGTTTGTCATGGTTACGTATTTCAGCTGTAGCAACAACCAATGTTTCAACTGTAAATGCTGCTGTTGGAAATGGAACTACGATTACCTATACTACTTCAGCTACCCACAGTTTTTTGGTTGGTCAGGCGGTAACTATTGCTGGTGCTATGACACCTGCCGGATATAATGTTATCAATGCGGTTATTACAAGTATACCAACAACCACATCGTTTACGGTTGCAGGTGTACAAACGGGAGTTTCGGCAGGTACTTCAACTGCAACGGGTGCGCCATGGCCAGGGTCGCCAGCAGCGACACCATTTAATCAGCAACAAACCACTTTGAGTTATACTCAATCTTATGGAGCCATTACTGCAGCGAGTTCAGATAGTGTTCGTGTTACAAACTGGGATTGGCCAACGGTACCAACATTAAGTACCCCTTACAGTACCCCTTCTGCACCAGTTGGGAATTTCACGCCTTGGACAATTGCGGCCAATACTACACCACTTCCAATTGAGTTAGTTGATTTCAAAGCTCGTCCTGATGGAAAGCGTGTTCGCTTAGATTGGACAACAGCATCTGAAGTTGATAATGATTATTTCACAATAGAAAGAACAACCGACTTAAACGAGTATAGCTTTATTGATAAGGTATTCTCTTACATGCATAATAGTAATATCTTATTAAACTATACAACGTATGATGAGAAGCCAGTTTATGGTTTACAATACTATCGTTTAAAGCAAACGGATTTCAATGGTGATTTTACTTATTCCGATCCGCAAGCGGTTTGGTTTGGTAGCAAGGCGCCATTTGATATCACAAATGTTTATTCAGATGTTTCAGTTTCAAACGATATCAACGTAGATTTTATGTATAATTCGGATATGCCAGTTAATGTTGAAATTACCGATGTTTCAGGTCGAGTGATTTACTCAGAATCAGGTGTAGCGGCTGTTAACGGATCTAATAGAATAAAATTAAATGCAAGCTTACCACACGGACTGTATTTCATCATCATTCGCAACGATAGTGATGCTGTAAGCAGAAAGTTTGTGTACTAATTTTTCAAAATCAGCGAAAAGTCCCGGTCCCATAAAGGCCGGGATTTTTTTTGAACTTAAACGTTTGTTGTCGGATATTTTACTTTTTGGTACTTAAATTTGCTGCATCATCGGATTTCATTTTTTAATGGTCCACTATAATTTTTAAACAATGCTCGTAAAAGCTTATGGCAGTGCGCTACATGGCATCTCTGCAATTACTATCGCTATTGAAGTCCATATGGCCAATGGTGTAAAAGTATTCTTAGTCGGTTTGCCTGATAACGCAGTTAAAGAAAGTCAGCAGCGTATTGAAGCTGCCTTAAAGACCAATAACTTTAAATGGCCAGGTAAACGTATTGTTATTAATATGGCGCCTGCAGATATTCGTAAAGAAGGGTCCGCTTACGATTTACCAATTGCGCTATGTATTCTTTCTGCATCAGGTCAGATTGAAACAACTGATTTTTCGGAGTATATCATTATGGGTGAGTTATCACTCGATGGTCAATTACTTCCTGTGCGCGGCGCTTTGCCCATCGCTATTCAAGCCAAGAAAGAAGGATTTAAAGGTATTATTCTTCCAGCGCAAAATGCACAAGAAGCAGCCGTCGTTCAAGGGCTAGAAGTGTATGGCATGGAAACACTCACAGATGTAGTTGGTTTCTTAGAAGGTGATTTACAAAAGGAAGTAACGGTGGTGGATATACGTGAAGAGTTTATTAAAGATCAACAGCAGCTAGAAGTTGATTTTTCCGATGTTAAAGGACAAGAGAATATCAAGCGAGCTTTAGAAATTGCTGCTGCAGGCGGACATAATGTTATTCTGATTGGTCCTCCGGGCGCAGGTAAAACCATGTTGGCTAAACGACTTCCAACAATACTTCCTCCATTAACATTAGAAGAATCATTGGAGACGACAAAAATACACTCAATAGTTGGAAAAACATCTGCAAAGAAAGGTATCATAACGACAAGGCCTTTCCGTGCACCTCATCATACTATTTCCGACATTGCACTCGTTGGTGGTGGAGGATATCCGCAACCGGGAGAGATTTCATTAGCTCACAATGGTGTTTTGTTTTTAGATGAATTACCTGAGTTTAAAAGAACCGTTTTAGAAGTCATGCGCCAACCACTCGAAGAAAGAAAGGTGGCCATTTCACGTGCTAAGTTTTCGGTAGAATATCCCGCAAGCTTTATGCTTGTTTCTAGTATGAATCCTTGTCCGTGCGGTTACTATAACCATCCCGAAAAGGAATGTGTGTGTGCACCTGGTATCGTACAAAAATATTTGAATCGTTTATCAGGTCCATTACTGGATCGTATCGATTTGCACGTAGAAGTAATTCCTGTTCCATTTAATGAACTTTCAAAAAGCAGAGTTGCAGAGGCGAGTGAGAATATACGAGCACGCGTTATTGCTGCACGAGAAATTCAGGAGCATCGTTATAAAAATGAAATAGGCGTTTATGCTAATGCGCAAATGTCGTCGCGCATGTTACGACAAATATGCAGGTTAAATAATGATAGTGCTGAGCTATTAAAAATTGCAATGGATAAACTCGGACTTTCAGCGCGTGCTTACGATCGAATTCTGAAAGTATCGCGCACCATTGCTGATCTAGAAGGAAGCGAAGACATTAAAACCGAACATGTATCAGAAGCTATTCAATATCGAAGCTTAGATAGAGAGGGGTGGGCAGGGTAAGAAAGGTAATGTTAATTCAATCGCATTTTTTCAATGTCGATTAACTTTAAAATCGAACATACAATCGTAGGAAATACGGTCTTGTTAGTTTTGATAAAATAATCTACTGCACCTTGTCGCATCGTTTCAATAGCCACTTCTAAATTATCTTGTCCAGAAACCATGATTACTCTGGCTATCGGATTAATTTCTTTGATGCGTTTTAATATGACTAATCCATTCGGACCATTATCCTTTCCAAAATCGTAATCGAGAATTATGATTCTATCGTCACCAGCAACATACTCATTCAAGAAATCGTTTCCATTGGTATATTTCTTCGAATGTAAATTGCATTCATCCAAAAGATATTCGCTTAAGATTAAACTGAACGATAGATTGTCATCAACTATTGCAATTGGATAGTTAACAACTTCATCAGTTTCTACTTCTTCAAGTAAAGTGTCAACGTCTAAATCGTTTAGTAAGCTCTTGTAAAAATCAAAATTGTTAGTGCCTTTATTATTCATTGCATTAATGGTGTTTAGTATTTTATTTTCAAGATTTTTATTTTCAATGTCTGATGTATTGACAAAGTGTTTTTTTAATACGTCGTCAATAAATTTACTTTGAGTGCTATATTCTAGACAAGGTTTACAAGATAAAAGATGAAATCGCAAGCGAATTTTTTCTTGGAGGGATAATTCTTGCAGCTGCATTTTTTCTATTAACGCAGTAGCTTTCTCGCATGAGTAGATGATTGTATGTAATAACGAACTCATAGTTTAAACCAATTTTGTTCGAGACATTTTCTTAAATGCAGTTTTGAACGATGGATAATTTGCCAATAGTTGTTTGGACTAATTCCATTTTCATCACAGATTATTTCAGTTTTGCGATCATCTACAAATTTCATTCGAATAACACTGCTCCAAACTACAGGTAATTTATCAATACAATTGCTTAGCGCATTTTTAAAGTCAATATCATCTAATAATTCTTTCTCTTCTAAGGTATTCCATGTTGCTGGTATTTCTTTTTCACTCCAGTTGTCGCCATCAAAGAAAATATTAGGAGAAGGAATTTTATTCGTAGCCTTTCGGAAATAATCGGCAATCTTATTCTTTAAAATTGCGAAGAGCCAGGTTTTTATTTCACT
>JBJOND010000067.1:0-16672 GCA_046052065.1 Bacteroidota bacterium
ACTTCCTTCGCCTTCAAAGCTAACATCGATCACTGGACCGATTACTTGTACTATTTTTCCTTTATTCATTTCGATAGGAAATATTAGGGGGTTATTTTATCAGGGTGCAAAAGTAGGTAAAAAGCCCTAAACTCCAATATAAATTCTAAATTTGACCACTTAAACTTTTTGACAAATTAAGCGTTGTTGTTGAAAAGCGGTTTAAACGATTCTAAGTGACTGAAAATAAACGATGAAAGTATATTACGGCGTTGATGAATTTCCTCAATTGAAGGGGGTAGTTTTAACGATGGGGACTTTTGATGGGGTGCATTATGGTCATCGAAAAATTTTAAAAAGGTTGTTGGAATCTGCAAAAGTCAATAACGGTCATGCCGTTGTAATGACATTTCATCCGCATCCCCGAACGGTTTTGTTTCCAGATCAAACAGATTTGCGCCTTTTAAGTACAGTAACTGAAAAAATCGAATTGCTGGCATCTTTGGGAATTGAGCATTTAATTGTTCAGCCTTTCACGGTTGATTTTTCAAAGTTAACCCATCGTGAATTTGTTCAAGGTATTCTGATCAACAAAATAAATATGCAATGTATGGTGGTTGGTTATGATCATCAATTTGGACATAAACGTCAAGGTAACTTTGATGAATTGCTTAAATTATCTACGGAGTTTGGATTTGAAGTTGAAAAAATCCCTGAGCAGGATATCGACGAAGTAGTGGTTAGTTCAACTAAAATTCGTAATTCACTTTTAACTGGAAACGTAAGCCTGGCTAACCAGCTTTTGTCTTATAATTATTCATTGTCTGGAGAGGTAGTGAAAGGTAATCAGGTAGGCAGAACACTGGGTTTTCCAACTGCTAATATCTACATGAGCGATAATCATAAACTAATTCCCGGCGATGGAGTTTATTCAGCACTTGCATTTGTTGATGGCGTTCAACATAAAAGCGTTGTCAGTATTGGAAATCGCCCCACCTTTAATGATTCTAAAAAATCAATTGAGGTTCATTTGCTAAATTTTAATCAGGATTTATACAATCAAAATTTAAAAATCGAGTTTGTTGATTTTATACGACCTCAGTGCAAATTTGAAGTGATTGATGAATTGGTACAACAAATAAATGCTGATATTGCTTTGGCAATGGAACATCTTTCGTTTTAGGCCGTACAAGGTTTGTCATTTTAAATTAAATATCGACTTTCAAGAAATAATTAATCATTGTGAGCATTAAAAAAATCATTTTTGTTTTTCTGTTAGGACTTTTCGTTCAAGAAGTAAATGCTCAAAATTTACTTGATTCCATTACTCTTTCTCAACAAAAGGTTTATAAGGATTTAAACTATGCTATAGACCATGCTGATTCAGCATATGCACTTGATTTAAGTAAGAAAAAGCTGAAGATTATTCCTGAGGATATAAAAAAGCTGCCCAATCTTCAATGGCTTAAATTATCGAAAAACAATTTGAAGGAAGTTCCTTCTTGGATAGGGGATTTAGTGAATTTGCAATACCTAGACCTAAGTAATAATGATATCGTAGAGCTTCCAACTTCAATTGGTAAGCTGGAAAACGTTTATTACCTCGGATTAAATCAAAATTTAATTGAAAATTTACCTCACGAAATAGGGAAAATGAAAAATCTACAAGTGCTTGAAATGTGGGATAACGAACTTCAAGCTATTCCTGAAGAAATGAAAGATTTACATAACCTTCAGATCCTTGAATTGCGTGGCATTTTATTTTCAAATGATGAACAGGTGCAAATTGAAACTCTTCTTCCTGATACCAAAGTAATGTTTTCACCTAGTTGTAATTGTTCTGATTAAGCTAGCTTTTATATTGATAAAAACAATAATATTGCTTTTCAATGCAAGAGCAATCAAAATCACCTGGAAATGTAGTCTGGAGACGATTTAAAAAAAACTACTTCGCAATGTTTGGATTGGCGGTGGTATTAATTACTTTTTTACTGGCTGTTTTTTCATACCTTTTTATTCCTGATAAATCAAAATTTGCTAATCAAATGTGCTTGCAGGCAAGTATGTTGTCGCCTGGAAGTAGTTTGAAATTTCTTACAGTAAATCCAATAGGTAGTAATGAAAATAATAGCATTGCTGATTTGTTTGGAGGTAAAGAAGAGACTTTTCAATTAATTCCAGTTACTCAATATCGTTTGCAAAACGATTCTGTTTTTTATCTTGAATTAGGAAACGAAGATGCAAAATGGCAATCAATCGCATGTAAAAATTTGATTAGTACAAACAAGTCTGGCGTTGATAAATTCATCACCAATAAAAAATATTTATTAGGTACCGACAAATTTGGTCGTGATGTTTTTAGTCGTTTGATTTTAGCTTCGCGCGTTTCAATTGCTGTAGGATTTATTGCTGTTTTTATTTCGTTGATAATAGGAATCACCTTAGGCGCATTAGCTGGTTATTATCGTGGTGCAGTTGATAGTGTTATTACTTGGCTCGTAAATGTTGTATGGTCAATCCCTACTTTACTTTTAGTAGTTGCAATTACGTTAGCACTAGGAAAAGGATTTGTTCAGGTGTTTATTGCTGTTGGATTAACAATGTGGGTAGAGGTAACACGCTTGGTGCGTGGTCAGTTTTTTAGTCTGCGCGAAGCTCAGTTTGTAGAGGCGGGGCGCTCTTTCGGATTCAAAAACTCACGAATAATATTTAAGCACATTTTGCCGAATGTATTGGGTCCAGTAATCGTAATTGCTGCTTCGAATTTTGCATCTGCTATTCTGCTTGAAGCGGGTTTAAGTTTTTTAGGACTAGGGGCACAGCCACCTATGCCCAGTTGGGGAATGATGATTAAAGAAAACTACGGATACATCGTTGTTGATGCAGCCTATCTAGCAATAGCTCCTGGTGTTGCAATCGCTGTTTTAGTGATGGCTTTTACTTTTTTAGGCAACGGACTTCGTGATGCTTTTGATGTAAAGCAATCGATTAATTAAAAAGAATGGTCAATCCATGTTGCGATAAAATATGCAGCAGCAGCTGCTATTGCACCAACCAACATAGTTCTTAATGCACCTTTGACTTTGTTTTGTCCAGTAACTTTACTTTTAAAGTAACCAAAAGCTGCTAATGCAATCAGCGTGATAATAGCAGAATATTTAATGCCTTCATGCGGATGGTCAGTAAAGAAATAGGCACTCAAAGGAATAAATCCACCAACAATGTATGACGCTGCGATATTAAAAGCACTCTTCTTTGCTCCATCAGGATGTGGTTCTTCTAACCCTAATTCAAATTTCATCATGAAATCAACCCACTTATCTTTATTTTGAGACAATTCCTCAGCAACTAGATTTTGCGTTGCGATGCTTATTCCAAATTGTCCTAAAACATCTTTCACCTCTTGTTTTTCTCTCTCAGGAAGATGGTCAACCTCGTAATATTCTCGTTTTAATTCAGCAGCGTAATGGTCAACTTCTGTTTTGCCTGCAAGGTATCCACCTAATCCCATTGCAATCGATCCTGCAATAATCTCAGCTACTCCAGCAGTTATAACAATTGAATTTGAATCAACAGCGCCACTAATACCTGCGGCTAACGCAAAAGGAACGGTAAGTCCATCAGCCATGCCAATAACAATATCTCTTACTAGTTCACTACTTGTAAAGTGTTCTTCTATATGATGATCGTGATGGTCGTGCATAGCTTGTGGTTTAATAGTTGTTAAAAGTAATAAAAATAAAAAAAGGCGAACTAACGCTCGCCTTTTAATTCTTAATCGATAGAATTAGTTAGATAAATGTTTGCTAACTAATTTAGTCATTTCAAACATTGAAACTGTTTTCTTTCCACCGAATACTTTTTGCAAGTTAGCATCAGCGTTGATGTTACGCTTTTCTTTTGGATCTTGCAATTTGTGCTTCTTAATGTAAGCCCATAATGCTTTAACAACTTCAGTACGTGGAAGTGGCTTGTTGCCTACTACCGCAGCTAAAGTGTCAGAAATTTTCATTGGCTTCATGAAAGCAGCGTTTGGTGTACGCTTAGTTTTTGCTTTTGTAGCCTTCTTAGCAGCTTTCTTAGGAGCAGCTTTCTTAGGAGCAGCTTTCTTAGCAGCTTTTTTAGGAGCAGCTTTTTTAGGAGCAGCTTTCTTAGCAGCCTTCTTAGGAGCAGCTTTCTTAGCAGCTTTCTTAGGAGCTGCTTTCTTTGCAGTTTTCTTTGCCATGTTAGTTATTGTGTTAACGATTGAGTGATGCTAAAATAATTGCAAGTTTCTTATAGAGGAGGCTCCCTCTGAAAATTTATTAACAATCAGTGTTAATTTTCTCCTCTGATATCAGAGGAGAAAAAAGTCGCATCAAAAAAATCTAAAATAGCATCTGATTAATGATTGCAAAAAGTGTTTTTCAGAGGAGAAATTAACTTTTTTCAATACACATCAATAATAACCATGCATCATTTATCTTGTTTTCAGAGAGTAATTTGTGCGCTGCAATATGAACAGCAGTTGTTAAATTCTCTAAATCTCCCTCTAAAGCACTCAGAAAACTTTTCACATCTTCTCTCTTTTTAAATTCAGAAATTTCTTCTTGTGAGGGAATGCACTCTGAGTTTCCGAGTATTCCTAAGTCGTTTCCAGTAAGTATGCTGCTGTTTTTTATTGAGGCTGGTAATTGATCTACTCCAATTCCTAGCGTTGTTAATGGCTTAGGTATGCTGAATAATCCTTTTGCTGCTCTACTATACCAATTACCACCCATTCTTGCAACCTGATCGATTTTAATAGGGTCTATGCGTCCGTCATTACCAATAACATCTTCATTAATGTGCATCATTACAATTTCACAAATCACTAATTGACCTGCTCCGCCTTTCTCACCTGTAGATATGACCTCCTTAACAATACATTCCATTTGCACAGGTGCTTCTTTAACGCGAGGTGGTTTTACTAATTCTGATTTTTCTTCGGTCAGGCCTGCTTTCACAAATTCATTAACGCCCTTGGGATACTCAGTACTAGCCAACGACATTTGCTGTACCATTTTATAATCTACAATATTGACCACACATTCTTTAATGTCCTTGATATTTTCTAAAGTGTTTTTAGTGGCGCCATCGCGACCTCGCAAGGCTGGACTAAAAATTAAAATAGGAGGGTTGGCTCCAAATGCATTGAAAAAGCTAAACGGACTTAAATTTACGTGTCCTTCTTTATCGATTGTTGAAACAAAAGCAATTGGTCGTGGAGCAATTGAATCCAACATATATTGGTGAATTTCAGATACTTTTAATTGTGATGGAATAACTTTTAGCATTTTATTATTGATTTAAGATTAAAATGATGATGCGAATTTGCAAAAGATAAGTCAATGATTGCTATTTTTGCGACCCGATTAACAAAAGAATTATTCGATATTTTGAAATTCTTCTTCAATATGTTCTTTAAATAATTATTTTTGCATCCAGATTATTCAAAGTAATTGAATAATCCACTGATTTGCGCATGTGGCGTAATTGGTAGCCGCGCCAGACTTAGGATCTGGTGCTTCACGGCGTGGGGGTTCGAGTCCCTCCATGCGCACAAATCGGACGGAAGGCAGCTTTGCATCAGCACGGCTGCCTTCTTTTATTAATTGTAAATCAAATAAGTAAACAAAGTATATCCATGAATATTATTCAAGAAAAAGTAGACAGTTTAAACGCAATATTAAAAGTTCAGATTGTTCCGGAAGATTACAAACCTGCAGTAGATACTGCAATTAAAAAGCATGCGAAGCAGGTAAATATGCCTGGCTTTAGAAAAGGAATGGTTCCTCCAGGACTTGTTCGCAAAATGTATGGTAAGTCGTTATTAGTTGAAGAGCTAAATAAATTAGTTTCTGATGCTGTCGATAAGCATATCCAAGATAATAATATTAAGGTTTTAGGCAACCCAATGCCAAAGCCGGATAATAATTTTGAAATGTCGTTGGATAACCCTGCGGATTTTGAATTTGCTTTTGAAATGGGATTAGCACCTGAAGTAAATATTTCTTTACCTCCATCAAAAACATTCACAGCTTACGAAATTACTGTTGACAGCAAAGTAATTGATGATGAGATTTCGAAAATTCAACGACGTTATGGTAAGTATATCAGTCCTGAAGTTTCAGATGCAGAATGTTCTGTTTATGGTACTTTCCAGGAATTAGATGCTGATGGAAATATCGCTGAGGGTGGTCACACCAACCAAAGTTTCATTTTGTTAGATAAGATTACTGATTCTGATGTTCGTCCTCAGTTCATTGATAAAAAATTAATGGATGTTGTTACATTTAATCCTGTTCAGGCTGTTAAATCAGCTGATGAGGTGAAGTATATGTTAGGATTGAAATCGGAAGATTTATCGAACTATGATAAAAACTTCCGTTTTACTATTGAAAGAATCAACAAAGTAGAAAATGCAGAACTGACTACTGATTTGTTCGATCAATTATACGGTGATGGTGCAGTTACCGATATCGAAGGTTTCAGAGAAAAAGTAAAATCAGAAATTGCAGAAGGATACCGTTACGAAAGCGAACATTCATTAAAGCATGAGTTAGAAGATACTTTATTACATGAAGCTAACTTGCAATTGCCAGATGAGTTTTTAAAGCGTTGGTTGTTATCGGCGAATGATAAAATTACCGAGGAGCAATTAGCTCGTGAATATAATCAGTATGCCCGTGATTTAAAATGGAGATTGATTGAAAATAAAATCTACTCGGATAATAATATGCAGATTAATCCAGAGGAAATCGAGAACTATGCTAAATCTTTAATTGTAGATCAGTATCTTCGTTACGGACAAGCTCATTTATTAAATGAGGAGACGTTGGGCGATATGGTTAAGCGTTATTTAGGAGACCAGAATAATATTCAGAAGGTAATAGAAAACCTTACTGGAAGAAAAGTTTTCGAACACCTCAATCAATTAGTGAAAAAAGATATCAAAAATGTCACGCATGAAGAGTTTGTCGATTTAATGAGCAAGCATCAACATCATCACCATTAATAACTATTAATCATAAAACACACATATGGACTTTCGTAATGAATTTTTGAAATACGCGGTTAAGCACCGTGGTATGAGTAGCAATGGAGTAGGTAGCTATATTAATTCCGTTTATGCAGATTATATTTCTCCAACAATCATCGAAGAGCGTCAATTAAACATCGCACAAATGGATGTTTTCTCTCGTTTGATGATGGATAGAATTATCTTTCTTGGAACAGGGATTAATGATTATGTAGCTAATATTATTCAAGCGCAATTATTATTTCTTGAATCTTCGGATGCAAAGCGTGATATCACAATTTATATGAATAGCCCAGGTGGATCTGTTTACGCAGGTCTTGGAATCTATGATACCATTCAATATATCCAACCAGATGTAGCAATGGTTTGTACTGGAATGGCCGCATCAATGGGTGCTGTATTATTATGTTCAGGTACTAAAGGAAAACGCAGCGCGTTGCAACATGCACGTGTGATGATTCATCAGCCATTAGGTGGTGCTGAAGGACAAGCTTCAGATATTGAAATTACTGCACGTGAGATTGGTAAATTGAAGAAAGAACTTTATGAAATCATTTCAAAACATAGTAATAAAGACTATGAACAAGTATGGAAAGATTCTGATCGTGACTACTGGATGACAGCGCAAGAAGCGAAAGAATATGGAATGATTGACGAAGTATTAATCAGAACTAAATAATACCCGTAAAATAATGCTTAAATTAGCCGAACCGATTACAGTCGTGTTCGGCTTTTACCTTAAATACACCTAATCGTGAAACAAAAACAAGATATCGTTTGCTCCTTTTGTGGCCGTGATAAAAGTCAGGCTAATGTATTAATTGCCGGCATAAACGGGCATATCTGTGATCAGTGTATTGCACAGGCGCAAAATATAATCAGTGAAGAGCAAGATCAAAAGTTAAAAACCAGCTTAGGGTCGGCACTTACTCTGCCTAAGCCAACAGATATTAAAAAGTTTTTAGATGAATATGTAATCGGGCAAGACCATGCAAAAAAGGTAATGTCGGTGGCTGTTTATAATCACTACAAACGCCTAATTAATAAAAGTAAAGTAAAAGATAAAGATGAAGTCGAGATTGAAAAATCGAATATCATCATGGTAGGAGAAACAGGAACAGGAAAGACATTACTTGCTCGTACAATTGCAAAGCTTTTAAAGGTTCCTTTTTGTATTGCAGACGCTACTGTTTTAACAGAAGCAGGATATGTAGGTGAAGATGTTGAGAGTGTGTTAACGCGTTTATTGCAGGCTGCCGATTATGATGTGACTGCTGCAGAAAGAGGAATCGTCTATATTGATGAGATTGATAAAATTTCTCGTAAGGGAGATAATCCAAGTATAACACGCGACGTTTCTGGCGAAGGTGTTCAGCAAGGATTATTAAAAATGTTAGAGAATACCATTATCAATGTTCCACCGCAAGGAGGCAGAAAGCATCCAGAGCAAAAAATGATTTCTGTAAATACGCAGCATATCTTATTTATTTGTGGAGGAGCGTTTGATGGAATCGATAAAATCATCTCTCGTCGTTTGCAAACAAATTCATTAGGGTTTTCTTCAAAAGCAGAAAAAGAAGAAATTGATAGAACTAATTTAATGCAATATGTTAGTCCTGCCGACTTAAAAACATTCGGATTAATTCCTGAATTGATAGGTCGTTTGCCAATGATAACATATTTATCTCCGTTAGATAAAGAGACGCTTCGTGCTATTTTAACAGAGCCAAAAAATGCTTTGACAAAGCAATATGAAAAGCTTTTTGATATGGAGGGGATTAAATTGACTTTTAGTGATGATGTGTTGGATTATATAGTAGAAAAAGCACTTGATTTTAAGTTAGGTGCTAGAGGTTTGCGAAGCATTTGCGAAGCTATTATGTTAGATGCGATGTTCGAAATTCCAGGTAATAAAAAAGAAAAAGATTTCGAGATAACTCTTTCGTATGCTAAAGAAAAATTATCGAAGTCGAGTTTGAATCAATTGCGCGTAGCCTAAATTTATTAGATTATATTGTTTCTTTATTTTAGAAAAACAAAAAGTGTTAGTTCTAATTTAGATTTTTTTCTTTTCTTTCGAATGCAAATTATAAGAGTAATAAACAGGTATAATTGTAAGTAGAATAATTCCTGTAATAAATAATGGTCCGGAGTAATTATTGGGAGTAGTCAAAATTGTTGTTGCTACTAAAATGTTACCCCAAACCCATATTTTTGAACCTAGCTGATGAGTTTGTTTCCAGTTGTTTTCACTCTCTAATGTCCATGGTGTACGAATACCAAAGAAATAATTAGGTTGTACATTTTTCATTAAAAAGCCTAAGCAAATAAAGAATAGGCAAAGCACAATAAGAATTATTTTTTCAAAACTTTCAATTGGTTGTTTAATGCAATAGTTTTTTGTCATTAAAACAATTAAAAACATAATTAGTGTAATAAAAACAGTCACTACCCACGACGTGATTTTTAAAATAGAATCCGGTTGTGCCGTTTTTCTTTTTGGATCGATGGAGTTTCCGTTAAGAATTGCTGCCGAGCTAGCGACTACAACCAAGCCCATAAAAATCAAAATACCCAACATAAATTCTTTCGAATGAAAATCGTCTGGTTTTAAATTAAAGTTGTAATGAGTAGGGACTTCTTCAGGTAGGAGTTTCCATAATGATAAATAGTAGATTACTGGAATTAATGTGATAAGCCATTGTAGGATTAGAGATTCTCTATTTTTCATTTATTATTAAGTTATTAACTAATCGACAAATCAACATTTTTGCATTTTAAAACTTATCAAAATTAAAATATTTTTGCTCCCCTTTTTATAAAAAACAAATGCAAAAAATGAAAAGACCAGTTCGTGGTTATATGTATATTTTAGAATGCGCTAATGGGACATATTACATTGGTAGCACAAGGAATTTGTTTAAGCGAGTAGCTGCACATCAAAACGGAATTGGTGCAAACTATACTAAGAAGCATTTGCCAGTTTGTTTAGTTTATTTTGAAGAGTTTGATCGGATTTGGAAAGCATTTTATAGAGAAAAGCAAATTCAACGATGGACGAGCAATAAAAAATCAGCGTTGGTAAGAGGGGATTTTGAAAAGTTGAAGGAGTTGGCAGCATGCAAGAATGAGACAAGTCACCTAAATGTTTCCTTCGACTTCGCTCAGGAAACAAATTCACCGGTCACTGAGCGTAGTCGAAGTGACGGTGATATAATTTAAACCGATGCTCCCACTTATTCTTCTCATCTAAAATTCCATTCTCCTCACTAATTACTTTCCACTCATCAAAATTGATTTCTGGAAAGAATGCATCGCCCTCAAAATCGTGAAGTACTTCTGTAATGTAAAGTTTGTGGGCTAACAGCAACGACTGACCGTAAATTTCGCTACCTCCAATAATAAAGACTTCTTCTTCACTTTTACAGCTATCAATTGCTGCATCTAACGAATTAAAAATATGCGCACCTTCTAGTTGGTATTCACTATTGCGGGTAACTATAATATTTTTCCGATTAGGTAATAATCTTCCAATCGATTCATACGTCTTACGACCCATAATCACAGGATGTCCACTTGTGATCGACTTAAAATGTTTAAGGTCGTTGGGAAGGTGCCAGATTAATTGATTGTCTTTACCAATCACGCGATTATTCGCAAAGGCTACAATTATTGAAATAGTCATGCTATACAGCTACGGCCGCTTTAATGGCCGGGTGAGATTGATAGTTTTCAATTGCAATATCCTCGTAAGTGAAATCAAAAATGTTTTTCACTTCAGGATTTAACTTTAAAGTAGGTAAGGGTAGAGGCTCGCGTGTAAGTTGTAAGTTCACTTGTTCAAAATGATTACTGTAAATGTGAGCATCACCCAATGTGTGTATAAACTCACCAACTTCTAAATCACAAACCTGTGCCACCATATGAGTAAGTAATGCATAGGAAGCAATGTTAAACGGAACACCTAAAAATAAATCTGCACTACGTTGATATAGCTGACAACTTAGTTTTCCATCAGCCACATAAAATTGAAATAATATATGGCAAGGAGGTAATTTCATTTTTGAAATTTCGCTCACATTCCACGCATTGACTAGTAATCTTCTTGAGTCAGGATTCTTTTTTATCTGATCAATCAATTGAGTAATCTGATCAATATGTTCCCCATTTGCCGATGGCCATGAACGCCATTGATATCCGTAAACAGGACCAAGGTTCCCATTTTCATCTGCCCATTCATCCCAGATGCTTACACCATTATCTTTTAAATATTTGATATTGGTTTCGCCTTTCAAAAACCAAAGTAATTCGTGAATGATCGACTTTGTATGAACTTTTTTTGTTGTTACTAAAGGAAAACCATCTTGTAAATTAAACCGCATCTGGTAGCCAAAAACACTTACCGTTCCTGTTCCCGTTCTGTCTTCTTTCTTAGTTCCATGCTGCATGACATGTCGCAGCAAATCGTTGTACTGTTGCATAGCGATAACTTATTTTTCCTCTGGCGGAATATTCAGGTTCTTAAAAATCTTTTCAATCTTTTCAACGTAATCAAGCGTATCGTCATGAAAGAATTCTAATTCAGGAATAATACGCGCTTGCTTGCCAATTTTTAAGCCCAATGCTTTACGAATTTCATTTTTGTGAATCGAAAGCTGTTTTAAAATGAGCTTTGGTTCTGTAACTTTAAACATACTCAATTGTATGCGGGCTAAGCCTAAATCGGGCGTAACACGAACTCCTGTAATTGTAATAAAATTTTGTCCAAACCAATTTCTCCCTTCACGCTGAAAAATCTCTCCCAGCTCTTTTTGAATTAATCTGGCATATTTCTGTTGACGAACCGAATCCATACAACAAAGGTAATTAAAAGGGTATGAATAATAACCGCCCACCACAATATTTTAAGTCCTGTCTAGTTTTTATATCATCCTTCATTCGCACCATCTTAAATAAATAAATTCTCATAACTTTGAACTATTAAAATTAGAAACTATGAAAAAAGTTAGCTTCATTGCTTTTGCAACAATTGCCTTGTTTATTGCCTCTTGTAGTGACGAAACAGTAGATCCCACTGTAGACCCTCGAGATAAATTCACTGGTAGTTGGTTGTGTCAGGAAACAATCACAGGCACTCCTACACAATCGTTTACAATTACAATTTCAAAAGTAGGTAGTGGCGATTCAGTTAAAATTAGCAACTTTAGTAATTATGGTTCTACATCACCTCAAACGTATGCCGAAATTTCTGGTAACTCTATTGTTATTCCTTTTCAGAACATTACAACTACAGGAATTCCCGTACAAGGTTCTGGATTATACAGCAATAATGGAGGAGAGAAAATCAATATGAATTATTCAACTGATGGAGAGAGCGCAACGGCTGTTTGTACAAAATAATTTTAGTTAACACCCTCCACATCTTCGCCATTAACAACTTCCATTTTAACAGTATCCACGCTGTGTTTAAAACGTTTTAAAACCGTGAATTCATAGCCTCCGTAAATACGCTTTTCATTCACAGCAGGTATACGTCCGAAAATGTCATTTAACAATCCGCTCACTGTATCATAATTAGGGTTTTCTTCAATCATAATCGGAAGTAAATCGTTTACATCACCAATTGATGCAGTTGCATTGACAATATATTCAGTTTCGCTTTTCTTTTCAACTGGTGGTTTTTCATCATCATACTCATCTTGAATTTCACCTACTAATTCTTCAATGATATCTTCCATGGTTACAATTCCTGCAGTGCCGCCAAATTCATTCGTAATAATAGCCATTTGAATATGCTGCGTTTGAAATTCCCTCAACAAATCATTAATGTGCTTGCTTAAAGGAATAAAATATGCTGGACGAATTAACGCGCTTACTCCTTTAAAATTACGTTCGTGCATTGCACGAATTAAATCTTTTGTATATAGTATACCAATAATATTATCCAATGAATCTTGGTATACGGGTAATCGGGAATAACCTTCTTCAACCACTCGTTGAATGACTTCTTCTTTAGAACTTTCTACATCAATTGCAGAAATTTTAGTGCGAGGAATTAAAATCTGACGCACTACACGATCATCAAATTCGAAAACATTTTGAATCAGTTCGTTTTCCGAAGGCTTAATGGCACCACCTTCTTCTGATTCTGTCAATAACATTCTTATTTCTTCTTCACTATGAATATCATTATGTGAAACCTTACCAAGGCCTGCAACTCGTAAAAGAAAAGTTGATAGGCTATTTAAAACCCAAATGAATGGGGCAAAAATAGTGTACATTACTCTTAAAGGGATCGCAACTATCAAAGTGTGAAAAAGTGGATTTCGTATAGCTGCTGTTTTGGGTGCTTGTTCACCTAAAACAATATGTAAAATAGTAATGAGAATAAAGGAAATAATAACACCGAGTCCAGTTGGATTTTTTGGGTCAATTACCCATCCGAAATTTCCACCAATGTTGGCTACAATTCTAATTACTACACGCTCGCCTATCCAACCTAATGCAAGACTTGCTAGTGTTATACCAAGCTGACAAGTGCTTAAATATTTGTCGAGGTTTTGAAGAATATGCTGAGAAATTTTTGCAAGTTTATTTCCATGTGATGCTTTAATGTCAACTTGCGAAGCTCTGACTTTTACGATGGCAAACTCGGCTGCAACGAAAAATCCGTTTAAAAATACTAGTAATCCTGTTAGAAATATATCTGCTATCATTCGTAATGAATTGAATACAAAGTTAAGTGTTCGTACTCTCCAAATTCAAAATTGTCAAAAATTAATTAACAATTTTATCATTTGAGTTTGTCGTTGTTCTTATGTCGGTTGGCATCACGACTATTTTTCTTTTCAAAATTCTTTTGCAATGCATCTGATAAATTAACTCCTGTTTGATTGGCCAAGCATATTAAAACCCACAACACATCCGCCATTTCATCTCCTAAATCAGCTTGTTCTTCGTTATTTTTAAATGATTGATCGCCATATTTTCTTGCTATAATTCTTGCCAATTCGCCAACTTCTTCTGTTAAAATAGCCATATTAGTTAGTTCACTAAAGTATCTTACACCAACTGTTTTTATCCAATTGTCAACTTCTTGCTGTGCATCGTTTATTGTCATAAATAAAAATGATTTTAATTTTTGATAAAGATAAAAGGTATTTTTGTTTCGATGTCTTTCCTTCAAATTTATAAAAAAGCATTTTCAGGATTACCTCCTAAAGTATGGGTGTTGAGTTTAGCAATGGTGGTTAATCGCTCTGGTTCAATGGTGCTTTTATTTACATCGCTCTATTTAACGAAAGAATTACACTACACTCTAGCAGAAGCAGGGTGGGTAATGAGTTTGTATGGAATAGGAAGTATCCTCGGAAGTTATACCGGCGGTTGGTTAACCGACAGGCGTAATTTTTATGATATTATGATTGCCTCATTAATTGTTTGTGCTTGTGTTTTGATGCTAATGGTATTTGTTACATCTCTTTATGGCATTGCTGCAATAATATTTACCTACGCATTTACAGCTGATATTTTTAGACCAGCAAATTCAGCTGCTATTGCTTTTTATAGCGAGGCTAGTAATAGAACACGATCCGTTTCGCTCGTTAGGATTGCTACTAATTTAGGATTTACAATTGGACCTGCGGCCGGAGGTTTTGTAGCCCATTATCTTGGATACAAATGGTTATTTGTTATTGATGCTTCAACATCTGTTTTTGCAGCTTTGATGTTGGTTTTGTACTTGCCTCGTCGTAAAGTTGGTCATGAGCATCACGAGAAAAAAACAATTGCCACAAAATCTGCTTATCAGGATTACTGGTATCTCGCATTTATTTTTTTAGTGGCTGTTTACGCAACCTGCTTCTTTCAGATTTTTGCGAGTGTTCCTCAGTTCTTGAGCAGAAGCTGGCTTTATGATGAAGACAAGATTGGTTTATTGCTAGCACTAAATGGCTTACTCGTAGTGCTTATTGAAATGCCATTGGTCATGCACCTCGAAAACAAAAACAATAAGTTTAAATACATTATCTGGGGAGCATTGTGTTTGCCTATTTCATTTTTTATTTTGTTGATAGCAAATCAGAATTTGCTAATGGCAATAGCTTATACATTTATTATCACCATGTCGGAAATATATGCTATGCCATTTATGATGAACATTGCATTGTCGCGCCCTGACAAAACTCGCCAAGGGCAGTATGCTGCGTTGTATTCAATCGCGTATGGACTTGCAAATATTGCAGCGCCATTATTGGGGTTAGGGATTGCAGCACGTTTTGGATTCGATACAATGTTTTGGGTGTTGATAGTAGTAAGCACTTTACTAGCCTTCGGATTTTATCAATTGAGTAATCAGCGCAAACAATTAAATTAGAATCATTCTTTGTTTTTCGAATCAATAATAATTGTTACTGGTCCATCATTGATAAGCTGAACTTGCATATCTGCACCAAACTCTCCTGTTAAAACAGGCTTTTGAATTTCTGCTTGAAGTTGCGTGATGAATTCATTATAAAGTGGTGTAGCAATTTCAGGACGAGCAGCACCAATATAAGAGGGGCGATTTCCTTTTTTGGTCGAGGCGTGTAAAGTGAATTGACTAATCAATAAAACTTCTCCGTTAATTTCATTCACATTTAAATTCATAACTCCGTTTTCATCTGCAAATATTCTTAGTTTGCTAATTTTCTGAATAAGCCATGTTATATCTTCAATGGTATCATCATGCGTTATTCCAACCAATATCATTAATCCACGTCCTATACTTCTACGTTCGTGTTGGTTGATTAATACACTTGCTTCGGAAACTCTTTGTATAACGGTACGCATATACTATTTAAAATTGTCTTCGTTATGGAGGATGCTTAGATAATTATAATAACGATCGGGATGAATTTTGCCTGCATCATAAGCTGCTTTAACCGCACATTGTTGTTCGTTTTCATGCAAGCAATTATTGAATTTACAATCAGTTAATAGTTCGCGCATTTCAATAAAATAATGTGATATTTCACTTGGATTAAAATCGATATTCACAAATTCACGAATGCCTGGTGTATCGATAATATAGGTTGATTCATTTACTTTATGCATCTCAGCAAAAGTGGTAGTATGTTTTCCTTTCAAATGTTGTTTTGATATCTCTCCAACCTTTAAATTTAAATTAGGAATGATAGCATTAATTAAACTCGACTTCCCAACTCCCGAATGTCCTGTAAGTAAATTTACTTTCCCATTCAATAACACTTGAAGATCGTCAATTCCTTCATTCGTATGCGATGAAACCTTTATGCATTTATAGCCGAGCGATTCATAAATATCAAGGTATTCATGTTGAATTTCACTCAGGTGATTAACAAATAAATCAGACTTATTAAAAATGATTCCTACAGGAATGTGATAAGACTCTGCCGCAGCAATAAATCGATCAATAAATCCAGTTGATGTTTTTGGAAAAACGGGCGTAACAACAATCCATGCATAATCTATATTGGCAGCAAGAATATGTGTTTGCTTAGATAAATTAATAGACTTACGAATGATGTAATTTGTCCTTTCTTTGATATCTAAAATTACACCTGAACCATCTGTTTGTTCTTGCACCGATACGATGTCGCCCACCGCAACAGGATT
>JBJOND010000068.1:0-16601 GCA_046052065.1 Bacteroidota bacterium
TAATATCGATTTAAATGAAATCCTCGAAGACAAGTCGACTTCAACTGCATCAGATACTACCTACAGACTAGACTTTGATCCACGTATCAATTTAAATATGAGCGTAAATATCGGAATGCTTTCATTCAGAAAATTTCAAGCTTGGCAATTAAAAGGCGATATTGGCTTGCACGATAAAGTGCTAAACACTTCTAACTTATCAATTAAAACTTGCGAAGGAACATTATTGCTAGATGGTGAAATGAATGCACGTGATAAGGACAGCTTATTGATAACTTGTAATGCGAATATTCGTCAGATTGATATGAACACGTTATTTTATCAACTAGGCAACTTCGGTCAAGATGTGATTACCGATAAAAACATCAAAGGAAAAGTAACAGCGTCTGTTCAGTTTGCTTCTGCATGGAGTAAAGATTTGCATTGTAATATGAATCGTATATATACGCAAAGTACTTTAACTATTGAAAATGGCGAGTTGAATAATTTTGAACCGATGCTTGCCTTAAGTAAGTATGTTAAAGGCGCCGATTTTAAAAACATCAAGTTTAATACACTAAAAAATACGATCGAAATTAAAAACCGAGCAATTGTGATTCCTACGATGGAAATTAAAAGTAGCGCCATGGATTTAACACTCTCTGGAACACATTCCTTCGATAACATAGTAGACTATCATTTTCAACTTTACCTATCGCAATTGCTAGGTAAAAAAGTAAAGAATATGAATACCGAATTTGGTACAATTGAAGACGATGGACTAGGAAGAATAAGAATTTATCTGAGTATGAAAGGCCCGGTTTCCAATCCTAAAATTAACTATGATAAAAAAGGCTTTGAGCAAAATCTCGAGAAAGATTTAAAACAGGAAAAACAAAATTTTAAATCAATACTTAAGGAAGAATTTGGTTGGGGAAAGAAAGATTCTGTGAGCACTAAAAAACAAGATGAAAAACCTCCTAAGAAAGAGGAATTACAAATAGAATACGACAATTAAAATTCCCTTTATTTTGATATCTTTACGAGCAGAAAGGGGTTAAACTATTTTAGACAGGTGAACATTTATACTCGAAAGCAGCGCTGGAAGAAACTTTTGCTATTAATCGCATTGCTGATTAGCGCAGGATCGTTGTGGTATACCAACCGACTCGTAATTAAACTTCAAGAAGAAGAAAAAAAGAAAATAGAAATCTGGGCTAAAGCCACAGAACGTTTTTCTTCACCTACTGCTGAGTTTGATAAATTACAGTTTGAATTTGAAATTATAAAAGATAATAATACCGTTCCTGTTATTTTAACAAATGATAAAAACGAAATTTTATCTTCACGTAATTTAGATTCGATTAAATCACTCGACCCAGCTTTTATTACTGCACAACTTGCAGAAATGAAAGCACAACATGCTCCTATCGAAATAAATTTTGCGGAAAACGAGAAGAATTTTATTTACTACAAAGATTCTATCATTCTTACGCAATTAAAGTACTACCCTTATTTTCAATTGCTGGTAATTGCATTATTCCTTTTAGTATCCTATATCGCCTTTAGCACTTCCCGCAAAGCAGAGCAAAACCAGGTATGGGTGGGAATGGCAAAAGAAACCGCTCATCAATTAGGAACTCCGCTTTCATCACTCATTGCATGGCTAGAAATTATTAAAGGTAAATCGCCTAATGATGAATTTGTAATTGAACTCGAAAAAGATGTTCAACGATTAAGTACTATTACTGATCGTTTTTCTAAGATTGGTTCTGCTCCTGCATTGAAGAAAGAAAATTTAACTACCGTTATTGAAAATGCTATTGGGTATATCCGTACCCGTAGTTCTTCGAAAGTAATTTTCTCGCTTGAAAATGCACAGCAGTATGATGTGGAAGCTCCGCTAAACATTGCGCTCTTCGATTGGGTGTTAGAAAATATATTCAAGAATGCTATTGATGCAATGAGTGGTGAAGGAAATATTCATGTAAAGATTACCGATCAACAACAGTTTGCTTATATCGATATCAGCGATACCGGAAAAGGAATTCCGAAGTCGAAATATAAAGATGTTTTTAAACCAGGATTTACAAGTAAAAGTCGTGGGTGGGGATTAGGACTTTCCCTGTCTAAACGAATTGTAGAAGAGTATCACGCAGGACAAATTTTTGTAAAGAGTTCAGAATTGAATAAGGGAACTACTTTCCGTATCGTACTTAAAAAAATTACTGCTTAATTTTTCATGGCAGGAATCTATTTGCATATTCCGTTTTGTAAACAGGCTTGTTTTTATTGCGACTTTCATTTTAGTGTTAATCAAGATAAAAAAAATGATTTAGTAGCAGCATTATTAAAAGAAGCTTCCATTCGCAAAGAAGAACTTCAAAACGAAGCCATCAAAACTATTTACTTTGGAGGAGGAACTCCTTCGTTACTAAGTGCTGATGCCATTCAGCGTATTTTTGATACACTCGCTGAAAATTATAATTTATCGGCCTTACAAGAAGTTACTTTAGAAGCGAATCCTGATGACCTAACGGCTGCGTATTTACGTGAACTGCGACATACACCTGTTAATCGTTTAAGCATCGGTATACAATCGTTTAGAGAGGTGGACTTAAAACTGATGAATCGCGCACACGATGCTAAGCAAGCCTTGCGCTGTGTACCGGAGTCGACGGATATTGGTTTTGAAAATATCAGCATTGATTTGATTTATGGAATTCAAGGATTATCGCAAGCAGACTGGATAAAAAATTTGAATACGGCTTTTGATTTACCAATTGCACATCTCTCCTCTTATTGTTTAACCGTTGAACCAAAAACGAAATTAGCGAAACTAGTTTCTAGTGGAGAATTACCTGCGGTAAACGACGAATCGGCAGCGAATCATTTTGAAACCTTAATTGAAATGACAGAAGCTGCGGGTATTCCTTGGTATGAAGTATCCAACTTCGCGAAACCAGGAATGGAATCAAAGCATAATTCCTCGTATTGGGCGAACGAACACTATGTAGGATTAGGCCCAGGCGCTCATTCGTTCAACGGTGTAAAACGCTCTTGGAATGTTTCATCGAATACTGCTTATATTCAGCAAATCGATAAAAATGTGCTACCGAGCGAAAGTGAAGTATTAACCAGCGAAGAAAAGTTTAACGAGTACTTACTAACGGCACTGCGTACCCGCAAAGGGTTATCATTTACTGAGTTAAGCAATCGTTGCGATTCAGCTAAAATCAATGAAATAAAAGCTGTGTTGCAAGAAAAAGCAGCGCAAGGATTAGCAACCATTCATAACGACGGAGCTGTATTAACTACCAAAGGATTATTATTCGCAGATGCGATTGCATCTTCCCTATTTATTGTACCATGAAAACACAAATAGCATTCAATCATCAAAACTACCAATGTGATTTAACAAAAGGAATGGATATTTCTATTCCGATTGAAGCAGGCGAAAATCATGTTGCTGCCTGGTATGTACCACCAGTAGAAATGGAACCTGTGAGAATGGGCGATTGGATAGGATCAGTAGAAGCAGGTGCATCGGTTAATTTTAGAAATATTTATTTTAATCCGCATGGACATGGAACGCATACTGAATCGTACGGACATATCAGCAAAGAAATTTACAGCGTGAATGAAGTTTTTGAAAAGCATTTTTTCATTGCGCAATTAATTACCGTGCAACCCGAACAACAAGGAGAAGATTGGGTTATTACGAATGCGCAGATTGAACCTCATTTAATCAACGGCATTGAAGCGATTATTATTCGCACGCTTCCGAACTCGATAGAAAAGAAATCGAAAAACTATTCGAACACGAACCCCACTTATTTACATCACGAAGTAGCGTTAAATTTCCGTAACCGAAATATTAAACACTTATTAATTGATGGACCTTCGGTAGATAAGGAACAGGATGAAGGAAAATTATTGGCGCATCATGCTTTTTGGAATTATCCGGAGGCTCCGAGAAAAGATGCTACAATTACCGAGTTTATTTATGTAGCGGAAACGATTGCAGATGGCTTATACCTGATGAATTTGCAAACTGCTCCATTTGTGAATGACGCGACCCCATCCCGACCAATTTTATTCTTATTAACAGCCGTTTAAAACTAAATTTAAAAGGTTGGTTTTAATCATGGGCATGAATGATTACTTTTGTAAAAAATAATCACTATGAAATTCGGAGTTGTCATTTTCCCAGGTTCTAATTGCGATCAAGATTTAATTCACGTTGTTCGTGATGTAATGAAACAAGAAGTTGTTGAGTTATGGCACAAGGACCATTCGTTAAAGGGCTGCGACTTCGTTTTATTACCAGGAGGATTTTCATACGGTGATTATTTACGCTCGGGAGCGATTGCCCGTTTATCGCCTGTTATGCAGGAAATAATGGAATTTGCAGATAAAGGCGGATTCGTATTTGGAATATGCAATGGATTTCAAATTTTAACGGAATCGAAATTATTACCGGGTGCATTATTACACAATACCAACCATCAGTTCATTTGTAAGAATGTAAACATCCGTTGCGAGACGGATGAAACATTAATTACCTCTAAATTTAGAATTGGAGAAAGTGCAGTGGTTCCTATTGCGCATGGAGAAGGTAATTACTACTGCGATGCTGAAACATTACAATCGTTGAAAGACAACAACCAGATTCTTTTCCGCTATTGCGATGCTAATGGCAATGTTACTCCAGAGAGCAATCCGAATGGCGCATTAGAAAACATTGCAGGTATTTGTAACAAAGGCAGAAATGTATTTGGTATGATGCCACATCCTGAAAGAGCTTCCGAAGATAACTTAGGCAACACAGACGGTAAGAAAATTTTTCAGTCGATTGTAAATACGGTAATGGCTTAAAGGTGCCCGGTCCCTGATCGCGAGGTTTCGCGATGAAAGGCAAAGGGCCAAGATTTCAAGTCTGGTAGTCCGTAAAAATCTGTAGACAGGGAGAGGTTAATCCAAGAAAATAGTTCAGCAAATAACTTTTAATACAAAATTTAAGCAGCAGAATTTTGAAAATGTTTTATCATTTTAAATTCTGCTTTTTTATTTCTTTGTTCTTGCTCGATATCGAAATCGTCTTGTAACCCTAACCAGAATTTCGCTGTTGTACCAAAGAAGATAGATAGCCTTAGTGCAGTATCAGCAGTAATTCTTCTATTACCTTTTATTATTTCGGAAATGCGGGTTTGTGGAATTGCAATTTCCTTAGCTAAACGATAAGCACTTATTTCAAGAGGTTTTAAAAACTCCTCTAACAAAACCTCACCGGGATGAATATTTTTTAGCTTTCTCATGTTTTGCTTTTTAATGATAATCTATTATTTGAACTTCTTAAGTATATCACTATAAAAAGTAAAACAAATATTCACGGCATAGACAAATAATTTAATTACTAAAATTGAATTACCAATTTTTTAAAATGATAATTGTTGTTTATTTTTAATTTGATAATATAAACACCTGATTGCACTTTTTGTAAATTTATACTTATGGTATTTTTATTTATATTTTCTGAATTGTAAATTATTTGGCCACTGATATTATAGATAGACAAATTTTCAATTGTTTGAAGAGAATTGTACAACTCAACATTAAATTGCCCAGAAGTTGGATTAGGAAATAATTTTATATCCTCCTCGCGAATTTCATTATAGGTTTGAATTGATGGATCTAGAACTTTATCTCCAGTTATGGTATAACCATAACCATAATAGGGGCCATAAACATAATACTGCGCTAATACGCCACCTGGTGCAGTTAGTTCATGCAGACCTTCGGTAATTTCTATTTGAGTATAACACCATGTGGAGTCAGAAATAAATGGAGAAAAATGGTTTACATAAGTACTATCTAATTTGACAGAAGATGTATCCTGAGAACGACAAATTAAATTTAGATAGTGTTTTTTTGCACCATATTGTATCATTAAACTATCCGCTAGATATATTGAAGTGAAATATGCATGAGTTATTAATGAGGTACTTGGAAATACTGGCGTTAAAAAAGTATTGCTATTAAAAACACTATCTTCTACATATGAACGAGATCTTTGAAGAAGTGCAAACTTTTTATTACCTAACCATTTAATGGGCGTATTTAATACCGTATCTACTTTTTCTCCTTTGTTTAATAAAATATTGGGACCATTGTTAATTTGAACAAACGTTGAATCTTCAAAAGGAATTGCTTGATACCTATCGCCTTTTCTTGTTAAGTAAGGAACTGTAAAATATTCATTTTTCAAAAACTCTTTAGCAATCATATAATTGTTATTTGAGCTAAATGAACCAAATTCGCAACATCCACCAATAGCATCACCAGGTCCACACCTTAGCCGAAATTTAGAATTTTTACTACCCTGTATAATTGAACCGGTTAAATCATAACCAAACTCCTCATCAAGATAGGATATTTTAAAATTTGCAGGCATGAATACTTTAAAAATGGGTGGTGAAATTAATTGGGGTATTGGATACAGCGTATAGATAGACAAGGTATCGTCAAAGGAGTTGAGCGACTCAATATTTGCCGCGGTGCTAAAATCAAACTGAAAATTACGAAAAGTCTTGCCTCCACAAAGAATATAACTACTACCATAATATTTACTTTCTGGCACAGGCACTAAAAAAGGGTGCTCACCTAATCCACTATAAAATGTAGAATAAATTGAAACGGGATTGGTAACAATAATTTTATACAAAAATTGACTTTGTAAATGCGTATTAGGTATAAAAGTGCCTTGCCGAAATACAATTAATATCGTATCACAACTGTTTATAGTTTTATGAAATGTTCTTATCAGCGAATCTTGACTATTATAAATATTAATTGTTGAACTATCACTTCCACAAATATAAAGGTTATGATTACCACAAAACGGAACATCATTGCTCATATAAAATTCGGTGCCATGGTAATTTAACACTTGGCCGTGAGATGTAAATATTTTTAGAATTAAAAATAATAATAGAGTTATTTTTTTAATCATTTATTGTTTGATAATTAGAATGGGGCTAACTTTAGTTTTAGTGTTGGGTGATAAAATGTAAGATCCTGCCGCCAAATTATTAAATTGACTAGAGATATTATTTTTAAGTAATAACGTACCCATCATGCTGTATAATTCAGAATAATTCTGGTCGTAATACTCAAAATTTTGGATGCTTTCAAATGAGTTACAAATTATAGCTTTTTTATACTTTTCATTATAAGAAAAAGGACTTGTATTTAACAATCTTGCAAAGCTAGAGTTGTTACCATAATCATTGATATTACATACCCAAATATTATCACAATTGTTGCCTGAAGATATTACATCTCCTTGCAAAAAATCTAAATCCCCCATAATATACCCTGTTGCATAAATATTATTACTTAGTCCAACAATCATATCCGTTGTGGTGCTACCAATACCAAGACCAAATGGAACCGCTGTTTTATACCAAATATCAGCACCATTAGTTTCCGATTGTTTATAAGATATAAACTGTCTTTTACCATTTGTATTGGAAGGAAGACTAAATTGTAAGTTAGTAGAAAGCAAACCATTACTGGTATAAACTCCACTAAAAACAAATTCGTTGGTCAGTTTTATATAAATAATACTTGATACCCAAGAGAATAAATCATCTCCACCAAGCCATTTATTATTAATTGGTGTTGGAGTTGTTGGAGAAATAATAGCAGACCACGCATTATAACCTAAGGTTGTTTTTGTCAGGCTCCCTGGCGTAATTATTGGTGTGGATGTAGTCTGCGCAATACCGTTATGAATATTCATTTCAATGCCAGCGCCAGTGGATATTCCATCACAATTATAATAACCACCTATAGCGAAGGTGCCAGATTGTCCCATGCAAATTGAATTGATTCGTAGAAGTGACCCACTATTATTTGTAAATTTATATTGATTAGAAGTTGTGCTAGATGAAAATGAATACTTATATACATTCATTTCATTTGAAAAACCCCCATTTATACAATAAACAATATTATCAAAATCAATAACATCAAAATCAGTAATTTCATTTGCAAATATATTAAAAATGCCGCTTATTGGATTGGATGTATTTGCTAAATCAAATCGATATATAGTATTTAGTTGGCTAGTTCCTCCCAATGCAAATAAATATCGACCTGTATTGTCAAACTTTAGTTTTCTAAATGAATTTCCAGAGTTGCCTGTCAATACTAGACTATTTAACTGACCATTATTTGCATTAAATGTAATAATTTGATTGCTTCCAAAGGTGCTTACGAACACTAAATCTTGGCCCAAAAAAGAACTATATGCCACACCGAATGCATTATCTAAGCCATTGGCCCAACGTATATCACCACAGTTATTTATAGAGGTTAAAAAACCACTGTTTGGTCCAGTATTAAATCCATTATGCCAATCCATAGTTGTATTTGATGTATTGCCTGCAATGTAAGTATTGTTATTACCATCAACTGCTATTTGATTTGGCCTATGGCTACCAATTCCATTCGCTATGATGGGATAATTATTGGACAAAGGCAAAAGTTCTATATCATCTAAAAAAAGAAAATACTCTGCTAAACTTCCCAAATTAGATGCTTGTATTAATATTTCATTAAAGGAAAAAGAACCAGTGACAGTGAAGGTTACCGTATAAAGTTTCCAATCGCAATTGTTGTTATTTGGAATTTGAATTAAAGCAACATTAACCGACCCTGTCCCATTGTTATCGCGAATACTTGTTTTTAACAATGGTATATTAGGTGGCGTTTGAATCTGATTGTTTATTCCATTTATACTAAGTGCACGTAAGCTTAGTTGATACGTTTGATTTGGCTGTAAGCTGCTAACTAGCGGCGACCAAATTTGATCGCCTTGTTTCAATACTACATAACGATTATTATTTGCGCTTAAGCCCGACCAAGTATCGATTGATGTACATTGCAATGAACGTGGATTGGTAAGCAAATTCGAATTAACAATACTATTCGTTGGAATAGAATTACTTGCATTAAAACAACCTCTGGCAAAATATTCAGGAGTACCAACTCCACACCAATTTGTTACTTCACTAGAGCTTCCTGTTGTATTACAATTATTAAATGCCCCAGATGGATTTGAGCCTTGAACTGGATATGGCGCACCTTGTTCAAAGCCTCCATTACAAATTAAATTATTTACACCACAAGTATATGTTGTCAAATCTCTATTACAAATTGGGTCCGCTAAATATAAGGCATGTATTGGTGGACAAATCGTACCACATAAATCATCTTTGAAAGTAGGCCCTTTATTAGCGTCTGTTAGCATACATTGTGCAAATACAGAGTTTATTGATAAATCATACAACGCATAAGAAGGTTCGTGGTCAAAAGTTAACAAAGCTAATAAACCAGTTTCAGTACCTTGATAGCACAATGGGGCGTTATTGAAGTCAACTATTGATCTAGCGTAATTCCAAAGTAAAAAATTATCAATATTACCAAAATAATTAGAATTTTTAACAAATGGATCTACTCCAATAAAATAGTCATTTGAAGAATTTACATTATAAACAACAGAAGTTGTGCTATTACCAATGTTCTGCTTATCAAAATAGAAATTTATCTCATTATTTTGTCTAGATACTGCTAGTTGATGACAATTGCCATCGTAAATATTGCCAACTATATTTGATTCAATAATTAAATTACCTGGAAGGTTAATAAAAAAAGTATTGTTAGTTGAAATTCCTATGCTAAAACCATCAGAATTAATTTTATTTGATAAAATAGTTGACTCTACGTTATTCCAACTTTTTATTTGAGGTAATATTTCTAATTCAAAAGTGAAGTCATGACTTTCAAAATTCAAATTTCCAAATGATCTTATTTTTGCACAATCATCAATGCCATCGAAATATAAACTATGGTTTTGACTAAAGGCATGATTTAAATTTAATATTGAAATTAAAAAGATAACAATTGAAATGGATTTAAAATTTATCATATTTTTAAAAATTAAATTACTTTTATATTTACAAATATAATGTATTTTTATGAATATACTATATTGGCATTTTTATAAAAATTAATCAATACTGTCAAATTTTATCGATAAATAAGTGTTGTCAGCCCAAATATTGATTTAAAATTGGATTGTCGGATTTATAATATGATATAGTTGTTTAAAAATCAGCGAGGAGAAGTGGTTTTATAAAAACTCATTTCTTCCACATAACTCGCTACTGCTGCGGGTAAGAAAAAGCGAACATCTTTTTTGTCCTTGATAGCTTTACGAATCATCGTAGAGGAGACTTCCATGATTGGAGCATCAATCCACTTTACGCGTACGTGATGTTTTAAATCGCCACCATCGCTCTCACGACGAGGATAAATATATAAATCGTGTTCTTCTAAAATCAATTCATAGTTTTTCCATTTATGAAACGTTTGAAGATTATCAGCACCCATGATTAATGAAAAAGAATAATCTGGAAATTTCTCTTTTAAATAAGTAAGCGTATGAATGGTATACGAAGGCTTCGGTAAATCGAATTCTATTTTAGATGCCTTGATTTTTTTATAATCACCAATGGCTAATTCTACTAAATGAAAACGGTGGTAGTCTTGCAATAAACCATTTGCTGGTTTCAACGGATTCTGAGGCGATACAACCATCCAAATTTGGTCGAGGTCAGAATACTCCGCCAAATAGTTTGCAATCATCATATGCCCGTTATGCACAGGATTAAATGAACCGAAATACAAACCTATTTTCATGTTATAATGTTATTCTGCTTCGTCAGGTTCAGGAAATTCTTCTTCTAAAAACGCAAGCACTTTTTCTTCTGCTTCCTGTATTGCTTTTTGTAAATCGATATTTACAATTACATGATTAAACTGAAACGCAGCATGCATCTCTTCTTCTGCTTTATCTAATCGTTTGCGCAGTGATTCTTCATCTTCCGTAGCACGTGCTACTAAACGTTTATGTAATTCATCCACCGATGGAGGCATCACAAAAACATCTAATAACTGTCTGCCATAATTCTTGCGAATATTCAACCCTCCTACTACATCAATATCAAACAAGGCAACATTACCTTCACTTAGTATTCTATCTACTTCTGATTTCAAAGAACCATAATAACGATCCTTATATACCTCTTCCCACTCTAAAAATTCGTTGTTCGCAATCTTTGTTCTGAATTCTTCTGGCGATAGAAAATGGTAATCAATTCCATCTGTTTCATTCTCACGCTTTGGACGTGTAGTAGCAGAAACACTAAAACGCATCATCGGAAATTTCTTCAATAAGTGATGAACGATTGTTGTTTTACCACTTCCCGAAGGCCCACAAAACAAAATTAATTTATGCTGATAATTCGGATTAATTTTCACAGTACGTTCGCTAGTTGTTCTTTCAATTTTTCTAATTCATCTTTCATCTCTACTACGATGCGTTGCATGTTGGCATCATTCGCTTTCGAGCCTATCGTGTTTATCTCACGGCCAATTTCCTGTGTGATGAAACCTAATTTTTTTCCATTCGCTTCTTTCGAGTTCATAGTCTGAATAAAATAATCACAATGGCTTTTCAATCTTACTTTCTCTTCGGAAATATCTAACTTCTCGATGTAATAGATCAACTCTTGCTCAAAACGATTAGTATCGATGTTTAATTGATCTTTTAATTCGTTCACTGATTTATGCAAACGCGTACGAATACTCTCTATGCGTGCCTGCTCATAATTTTCTAATTGCGGAATTGAATTTTCAATCGCATTCAATCGTTGTGTGACATCTTGTTCCAACACATTTCCTTCATTGCTTCTAAACAAATTAAATTGCTCTACTGCCGATTGAATTAGTCCTTTTAACTGCTTCCACTGTGCTTCATCCATCTCTGATTTTTCAGAATTTAACACCGCAGGTAATTTTAATATTGCATCGAGCATATTATCATCCGACATTCCTGTTTCGGTTGCCAATGATTTTAAATCTTCATAGTAAGCTAAGAATATTTCTTTGTTTACTGTGCTACGCTTTGCTAATTCATTATTATCAATGCTTACATTTAAATCAGCTTTACCACGCTCTAACAACTTTCCTACATCCGCACGAATTTCTAATTCTTTATCTCTGAATTGAAGAGGTAATCGAACATTTAACTCCAGAAATTTACTGTTTAATGATCTGATTTCAACAGTTACAGCTTGCGTTCCAACAGTGCCTTTCGCACTCCCGTAACCGGTCATTGATTTTAGCATAATAATTTTTTAAGCGTAACAAATTTACTGAAAAAATATGGACGACTATTGTCCTTCTTTAACAGAGGTATGCGTCGAAAAATAAACACCCATAAAGATGAATACTGCCGAGATTATATGAACTATTGAAAGACTATCTTTTCCAAGAAGAATGGCAATTCCTGCAGCTAAAACAGGTTGCAGATAAATGTACACACTTACTACTCCCGGACTTAATTGTTGCAAAGCAAGCGTGTTAAACAAGTAGGCGAAAAAGGTTGTTCCAATAACAACAAATGCTGTTGCCCACCATATCTGCGGAGTGAAACTAGCAAGATCAATTTGTTGAAGTTCTTTCAATGAAAAAGGAAACACCATAAACGCTCCGAATAAGAAAACATATTTCATCAAGGTATATGGCGAATATTTTTTCATTAATGGTTTTGCCATTACGAGGTAAATAGAGAATGAAATTGCATTAAACAAAATACATAAGTCGCCAGTAACACTGGTTTGCACATGCACATTTCTACCTGCATATGTAATTAATACAAAGGCGCCAGCTAATGCTGATAATACACCCACAATTCGTTTAAACGGAATTCGCTCTCGAAGAATCAACGCAGAGAAGACCAAAACAAACACAGGAGAAATAACCATGATCAATCCTGAATTAATTGGGGATGTAAGGGAAAGTCCTTTGAAGAATAACAACTGATTTATCGCAACTCCAAACACGGCACAATAAAAAAACTTGATTTTATCGTTGCGTTCTACTTTTTCTTTAGGAGTGAATAAGGAAACAATCCAAAATAAAAGGGTAGCTGTTAAAACACGAATAGAAATAAATGCAAACGGCTTAATATAAGCGGGCATCACAAACTTAGCAATGCTATAGTTCGCCCCGTAAATAAAATTTGCTGTTAATACTGCTAAATGAGCTTTGGTATTCGACTTCATGCAAGTGCTGCTTTAGCATCGCTAACGGCCTTCTCCGAATTACCAATAAATATTTTGTCGTTAACAATAATAACCGGTCGCTTTAAAAAAGTATATTCAATCAAGATATATCTTCGGTAATCCTTTTCCGTTAGTTGCATTTCATTTAAGCCCATTGCTTTGTACTTCTTGGCAACCTTACTAAAAACCGATTGATAAGAACCTGCGAGCGTACGCATCAAATCAATTTGCTCTTCAGTAATTTTTTCTTTCTTAATATCTTGAAGAATTACATCAGCACCAGGATTTAGCTCCTTCAATATTCGCGTACATGTATCACAAGTGCCTAAATAAAAAATAATTTTCATACTAGAATATTTTTTCAGCTACGCGTTTACATGGCTCTGGATTTCCCATTGTATAAAAATGCAAGCAAGGAACTTTCGCATCTATTAACTCTTTGCATTGCTGTATAGCCCACTCAATACCCACTTCACGAACCTGATCAGGCGTTTTTGCTTTATCTACTGCATCTGCTAATGCATCTGGAATATCAATATGAAAAATACTTGGAAGGATGTTCATCTGTTTACGCGCAGTGAAAATTTTAATACCCGGGATAATAGGTACGGTAATACCTGCTTCGCGACAAAGATTAACGAATTCAAAGTACTTGCTATTATCGTAAAACATTTGTGTAACGATATACTCTGCGCCTGCATCTACCTTTGCTTTTAAATGCTTTAAGTCGGTTCTTAAATTAGGCGCTTCGAAATGTTTTTCTGGATAGCCAGCAACACCGATACAAAATTTAGTAGGTGAAACGTCTTGCAAATCGTCATCAATATAAACGCCCTTATTCATATTAACCACTTGTTTTACCAAATCGATAGCATAAGCATTACCATCTTCTTCAGGCTTAAAGCTCCCTTCACTTTTAATAGAATCACCACGTAACAAAAGCACATTATCAATTCCTAAAAACGATAAATCAATTAACGCATTCTCCGTTTCATCTTTTGTAAATCCTCCACAAATGATATGCGGTATGGCATCAACGTTATACTTAGTCATGATACCCGCACAGATACCTACTGTTCCTGGGCGCTTACGAACGGATTTCTTTTCCAATAATCCATCAGCACGTTTTTTATAAACGTATTCTTCCCGATGATAGGTAACATCAATAAAGCTCGGATTAAACTCCATTAAAGGATCAATGGCATTATAGATATCGGTCATTCCTTTTCCTTTAAGCGGAGGAAGTATCTCGATAGAGAATAATGTTTTACCGTTTGCTTGCTTAAGATGGTCGATTACTTTCATTGTAGGTTTTCATTTCTGCACGAGTACAAATATCCGATTAAAATCTCTCTAAAAAAAGAGCGCCCGCTTGTCGGCGGGCGCTCTGTGAAAAGAATTTTGGCTTTACTATAAATTATCTTTGAATTGTTAAGTTACCAGTCTTAGTTGGTGTTTCTCCATCGTTTAAGTTAACGATTACGAAGTAAACTCCATCAGGACAATCAGCTCCTTTAAATACCTTGGTTGTATTGTTATATCCATCAGCTGAATAAACTTCTTTCCCCCAACGATTGATAATTTGTACGTTGTTATTTGGATAACCTTCGATGTTAGCAATTACGAATTCATCATTCTTGCTATCACCATTAGGAGTAATAATGTTTGGAATAATTACCTCACAGCCGATAGGCTCAGAAGTAGCACCAATCTTACATAATCCGCTTCCAATTGCACGAACTGAGAATGAAGGAATAGCAGTTGCAGTACCATGTGTTTCTGGTCCGTTAGGAACGTTAGCAGCAATCCATGTTGCACCACCATCTTCTGTTACCTCATAAGATACAGCTCCTGCTATAGCACCCCAAGCATAAATATACTTGTAAGTACCTGTTCCAGTTTCGCAATCTACTACTGGAGCTGGAGGGTAATTTAACACTTGAAGCGTCATATTACCAGAACCTGAACATGAACCTGAACCAACTGTTACGCTATAAGTTCCTGCCTGAGTTGTTTGATATGTTTGTGAAGTTGCACCAGAAATAGCATTTCCATTTAATGACCATTGGTATGCTGCGCCTGGGTTATTAGCATCTAACACTGGGTATGCACCACCAATACAAATACTATCGTTTGTTAAAGCAACTGTTAACTGAGAAGTGGTAGTGATTACGATATCGAAAGAACCTGTACAGCTATTTGTTGAACTTGTTACAACAACACTGTAAGTACCCGCAGTTGTTGGTTGATAAGTTTGAGAAGTAGCACCAGCGATAACGTTGCCGTCTAATGACCATACATAAGTACATCCTGGGTTACCAGCATTTAATAATGGCAATGGATCATTAACACATTGAGAGAAATCGGCAGGTAAATTATCTGTTGGAGCAGGAATAACATTTACAGCTACTGTATCAGCACCAGCACAACCAGCAACACCTGTAGTAACTTGAACATGGTAATTACCACCAGCAGTTACTTGGTAAGAAGAAGCTGTTGCACCACTGATTGGACCATTTTGATCGAACCACTGATAATTTAATCCTGATAAGTTAGTATTTAAAGTTGGCAATGTTTGACCAGCACATAATGATTGATCTGAACCTAAATCAACAGCAATTTTATTATCAATATTAAGGATAGCAATTGTATCTACATTTTGATATTCAACACCGCAATCATCTAATAATCCGTTACCATCTGTACTTGGATTTGGATTAGCCAATAAATAAACTGGTCCACCAGATGTAACATTACCTGCTAATTGAATAGTAAGTTGTAAAGATTTTAAAGTACTGCCTGCACAATCTCCAAATGCAGCTGCAATTGGGAAGTTAGTTCCAGCAGCATCAACAACGATGAAGTCAGAACCATCAGGAGCGATAGAGAAACAATAAACGCTATCTGATAAATCAACTGTAAACTCGTTGAATACACAACTTGCAGAATCCGTAATTGCGAATAATGTACTATTATCAATTTGCACTTGAATATTTACAGTATCAGCACCTTCAGGAATTTCAGATCCACACTCAGATAATAATGTATTTCCATCAAATCCTTTCTTCAACCATACTTTTGTTTGACCAACTGATAATGGATTTAAAAACGTAATTTGAACTGAATCTGTTAATCCGTTAACACAGTTAATAGGCACTGCAGAGATTACTGGATTTGGTGTTCCAAAAGGACCGAATGAACGGAAGTCAGTTGGAATTGCAGATGAACATTGGAATACTGTATCAAATGCTAAGATAACCGTACGCTCATTACAATTTGACAATAAAATTCCGTTAGGAGTAGCTGTTAAAATTGAATCGTTGAACGAAGGTAAAATTGGATTACACTGAGAGATGATGTTAATCTGAATATCACGACGAACAGAACCAATTAAAAATCCATTACGATATTCTTGAACCAATACCG
>JBJOND010000069.1:0-16376 GCA_046052065.1 Bacteroidota bacterium
TTGGAAGTTATTCCTTTTTTACCCCTCTAAAAGGAAATGTTACTTCTAAGTTTAGTACCGCTCAAAAACACTACGGAATTGATATCGTTTCTAATGCTAATGAAGGTATTAAGTCTGCATTAGATGGGACGGTTGTTATTGCCAATTTTACCTCTGAAACAGGCTATGTGATTGGTGTGCAGCATTCAAACAACTTGTTTACTTTTTACAAGCATAATTCAGCACTTTTAAAATCAGTTGGCGACTATGTAAAAGCAGGAGAAGTAATTGCAATTATTGGTAATTCGGGAGAGTTTAGCAGTGGTCCGCATTTGCATTTTGAACTTTGGTACAATGGAACTCCCGTTAATCCGTTGGATTATATCAACTTCTAAGCGAATGAAATTTTATTTGATCTGTTTGATCGGTATTATTGTTTTGATGGAGTTTTCTGCATGTGATTTTTCCGACAAACACGAGCAATTGAAATCGATGCCCAATAGCAGTGTAAAACATCTTGAAAAAAAATTACAAAAACGTGTAGTTGATTCAATCCAAAGCAGTAATTTTACTTCTGCGAATACTTCGGGTAATTTTTCTGAAGGCCAGGGTTCTGAAAAGAAAAAATCTACAGAAAAGCCAAATCGCAAACGTGTTTCACAAGACCTTACCCATCCCTTTCAAGCACCAGTCGAATATGTGGACGAAACAACGGACCCTGCCTTTATTTATTCTTCTCCCAACGAATGTGAAATAATATTAACTGACACCGTGCAGTAAGCACTTGTTTCTTTCTTAAATTCGCTGAAAATATTTTAAGTTTTGAAAAAACGAATTGCTATACTTGGTTCAACCGGATCAATTGGAACTCAGGCGCTAGAAGTTGTTGAACAAAATCCTGATTTGTTTGAAATAGATTGTTTAACGGCAAATTCTAATGCAGATTTGTTAATCGCGCAAGCAAAAAAATTCAAGCCAAATAGCGTAGCAATTGCTGATGATTCTAAATATTTACAGGTTAAAGAAGCTCTCTCCAATGAACCGGTAAAAGTTTTTGGTGGTTATAATTCTATTGTGCAATTAATGTCGTTGGATTCTTTTGATTTGGTCCTGACAGCCATGGTAGGATTTTCAGGATTAGAACCAACGCTGGCGGCTATCCGAAATAAAAAAACGATTGCCCTCGCGAATAAAGAAACACTGGTTGTGGCAGGTGATATTGTTACTCAATTAGCACTTGAAAATAATATAGCTATCTATCCTGTCGACTCAGAACATTCAGCAATTTTTCAATGTTTGTATGGGGAAGTTGGTAATCCAATCGAAAAGATAATCCTTACCGCTAGTGGTGGTCCTTTCAGAGGAAAAAAACGAGAAGAGCTGGCAACAGTTACGCGCGATCAGGCATTGAAACATCCGAACTGGACAATGGGCGCGAAAATTACTATCGATTCAGCATCACTCATGAACAAAGGACTTGAAATGATTGAAGCGAAGTGGTTATTTAATTTGCGTCCTGATCAGATTGATGTCATCGTACATCCTCAATCTATAATTCACAGTATTGTTCAATTTGAAGATGGCTCGATGAAAGCACAGATGGGTTTACCTGATATGAAATTGCCTATTCAGGTAGCTATGGCTTATCCTCATCGAATAAAAAATGAGTTCCCACGTTTTGATTTTATTAATTATCCAAATTTAACATTCGAAAAACCAGATCTTGATACGTTTCATTGCTTGCAATTAGCAAAAGAGGCAATGGATAAAGGCGGAAATTTACCTTGTATTATGAATGCTGCCAATGAAGAAGCAGTTGCATCATTCTTGAACAGAGAAATTGGGTTTTTAGCAATAGCAGAGACAATAGAAGAGGTCATGATGAACGCAACGTTTATTGCAAAACCTACAATAGAAGATTATAAAAATTCGGACCATGAAGCCCGAAGAATATTTAAGGAAAATCTTGCGCGAAAAAAGTTTGTAATTTCGCCTGAGAATTAGTTTAATTTTTAATTAGAAAACAATGGATGCATTGATTATGGCTGGGCAGTTAATTGCCGGCTTAGCAATATTAGTAACCTTACATGAACTGGGACATTTTTTAGCTGCCCGCGCCTTCGGAATAAAAGTCGAAAAATTTTATTTGTTTTTTGATGCATGGGGATTTAAACTTTTCAGTTTTAAGAAAGGAGATACGGAATATGGTATTGGCTGGCTTCCATTAGGTGGTTATGTGAAAATTGCAGGAATGATTGATGAAAGTCTGGATACTGAGCAATTGTCTAAAGCCCCAGAGCCATGGGAGTTCAGAGCAAAACCAGCATGGCAACGCTTAATTGTTATGATTGGTGGTGTTACAATGAATGTACTTTTAGGAATCATCATTTTCTCTTTTTCATTGCTTGAGTTTAAGAAAGAATATTTATCAGTTAATGAAGTCAATAAAGGAGAAGGGATATATGCGTATAGCCTTGGCCGTGAGTTAGGATTTGAGAATGGGGATAAAATTATTGCTATCGATGGAAAGAAGTTTGATCGTTTTGATGATGTACTTTCATCAAGAATAATGTTTGGTGCAACAATAACTATTCAACGCAGTAGCCAGACCATGGAAATTGAAGTGCCTTCTAATTTTTATCGTACAGTTAGTAAAGTTGGCAGATTGAATTTTATTGGATTTGGTAATCAAAAATTTATAGTAGGTACAATTGCTGAAAATAGTCCTGCTGCGAAAGCAGGTTTTAAACAAGGAGATGAGATTGTGGCTATTAAGGGCGAAAAATTACAAGATACCGAAGATTTAAAATCAAAAATTGCTGCTAATTGCAAAAATGCGGTGATTGTCGATGTAATCAGAGATAAAAAGCCGGTAACACTTTCTTGCATAGTTCGTGCAGACAGTACAATAGGAATTAGTTATTTCCCGCAGGCAATAGAAAACCCTGCTTATAAGATGACACCTTATACATTTGCAAGTGCGTTTAAATTTGGAACATCAGATGCCATGGAAGCATTGGTTTCTAACGTTAAGGGCCTACGTAAAATCTTTACAGGACAAGAAAGAGCAAGCGACTCAGTTCAAGGGCCAATTGGCATCGCACAAATTTATGGTGCCACATGGGAGTGGCCAAAGTTCTGGGCTATCACAGGATTATTATCAATGGTATTAGCATTTATGAATATCCTTCCAATACCTGCATTAGATGGTGGGCATGTGGTGTTTTTAACTATAGAAAGTATTACTAGAAAGAAGTTTAGTGATAAATTTATGGAGCGCGCACAGGTGATAGGAATGGTTATTTTGTTATCGCTTATGGTATTTTCAATTGGTAATGATATCTGGAAACATATTTTAAACTAAGTATTTAAGAAGGTATAAATGCGTAAAACAGTTCTTCTGATTTTATTGGTATTAGTCTCTATTATTACCAATGCACAGGATTCAGCATCAACAAAAATTCTGTTATTACCATTCAATCCAGATATGTATTTGAGTGATATCGAACAAGATATCATTCAAAATACAAAAATGAATCCTGAGGAGTACCGCGCTTATTTTCGTCGTGCGCTGGATTCAAAAATACAAGGAGCGTTAAAATCGTATAGACCAACCGTTAGTTTAATGGGCGATCAGGAAGGAGATGATAAAAAGGATCTTCGTGAATTCTATGCACAAGCAGGTTATAGCTATTTAGAGCCTGTAGGAAAAGGAGTAGGGAAAGCAATTGATAAGAAGAAAGGGCTTTTCGAAAAGAAATCAACAGCGGAAAAAGCTCCGCTGTATATCACAACACGTGGCGATGATAAGTTTCTCAATGCGGCAGTAACAAATAATGAATTCTTTAAAGGATTGCTTTCTGCTAACGGATGTAACTATGCAGTATCTATTAATCAATTCGAGATAAAAACAAATTATAGTGCATGTATTGATTTATCGCGTAAGCTCTATAGAAGAGAATTAATCATTCATTATTCTATCTGGAATGCCAATGCAAAGTTAATTAGTGGTAATTTTTTAGTTGTTTACTTTCCTTCGGATGTAAATAAGCCCCAAGAAGTAGTTGAAAAGACGTATAAATCGATTGCAGAAGCATTATTACAACAGGTAAAAGAGGCAATTAGCAATTAAAATGGCTGAAATACCCCCTGAAAACCAATTTAATTAACAATTAAACACACTTATAAACAATTAGTTGTTGGTTTTTAAAACGAATCACTTGGACTTTTAATAAATTTAAATATAAATTTGGCCAACCTTAAACATAAAAAACAAATGAAAAAAGGATTACTTATCGTTGCAATGATGATCGGAGTTACCGCATCTGCACAAGACATGAACTCAAAAAAAGGAACACCAATCCTTCCTGAATCTGGCGATTGGAGCATCGGAATCGGCGCTAACTCATCTTTAAACTACTTCGGTAATTTATTGAATGGAAACGCTGACAACAGCCCAATGTCATTTGATTGGACAGATGGTAACGAAAACGTTATCACTGGTAAAATGATGAAAGACGCTAACACAGCTTACCGTGTTGGATTACGTTTAGGATTCGGATCTACAACTGCTGATAACCAAGAAGTAGATGCTGATGGTGATGGTGTTGCTGATTTCGATTCAGTAGAAATTAAGAATGGTGGTTCAAACATCAACTTAGCTGCTGGTATCCAAATGTACCGTGGTAAAGGTCGTGTTCGTGGTTTCTACGGAGCTGAAGCTAACATCGGTTTAAGTTCTGCTAAAGAAACTTGGACTGCAACTGACCTAAGTGTAGAAGCTAAAGCTGGTTCTACTTTCAACTTAGGAGTACGTGGTTTCATCGGAGTTGAATATTTCTTCGCTCCTAAGATGTCATTATCAGGTGAATTCGGTTGGGGATTAGGTTTATCTTCAACAGGTGCTGAAGAAACTACTATCACTGTTGGAGGTAATACTACAACTGATAAAGGTGGCAAAACATCTTCATTCGGTTTAGATACTGACAATGCAGGTGCTGCTATCAACTTAAACTTCTATTTCTAAGAAATATAAAAGTTAAGAACTTTGGAAAAGGTCCTGTTTTTACAGGGCCTTTTCTTTTTTGTATAAACCCTTTTTATCCTACTTATTTTTTGGTTTCTTTGTAGTAAACAGAACCCCAATTTTGTGTCTGAAAGTTTCGAAATAAAATTACCGCAGTTTGTCGGTCCGTTCGATTTACTCCTGTTCTTCATTGAACGTGATGAGTTGGACATTCATGATATTCCTATTGCTACCATTACGAATGATTTCATAGATTACATGCATCAGATGCAAGCCATGAATATCGAGCTAGCAAGCGAGTTTATTTTAGTGGCAGCAACATTAATGCGAATCAAAGCAAAGTTGTTATTACCGCGTTATGAAAAAGATGAAGATGGAAATGAAATCGATCCTCGTCAGGATTTAGTTCGTCAGCTATTAGATTACAAACAGTTTAAAGCTGCTTCCGAAGATTTACGTTTAATGGAAGATGAGCGAATGATGCGCTTTGCAAGAGGAAATGTACAACACGAGTTGTCGAAGCTCGGTACAACAACGGAAACAGGCTACGCAGGCGAATTAAATCAACTTACATTATATAAGTTAATCGCCACTTTCGAAAAAGTAATGGCTCGTTTCGATGATAATCAAAATAGAGTTATTCATACGGTATTACAGTCGCCTTATACAATCGATAATCAAAAGGATTATATCCGAACGCGAATGTCGAATAAGCCACAACAAAATTTCGCTGATTTGTTTGACGAGTGCGTAAGTAAGTTGCATGCGGTTTATACTTTCCTGGCATTACTTGAATTATTGCAGAACAGAGTGTTTTTAATTTTTGTAAGCGAGGGCTTTAATAACTTCGTAGTTTGTACACCTGAAGCAGCACCTCAACAACCAGCAACAGAAGATAATGCTGAATGAACATCGTAAAATCTTAAAGCAGTTTTCACCTGGAAGAATTATCCTTCCTATTCTGCTTGGATTAGGTGTTGCAGTTTGGTTGTTTTTACGTGAATTTGATCCAGAAGCATTTCTTAAAATTACCTGGACAACGTCTTCTACATTATGGTTGTTGTTAGCAGGTGTTTCAATTTTCATTCGCGACTTTGCGTATATGGTACGCGTTAGAGCGCTCACCGATTATGAATTAGGTTGGTACCGATCCTTCATAGTTATCATGCTTTGGGAATTTAGCTCTGCATTGGTGCCTGGTATGTTTGGCGGTGGATTCCTATTCGCGATCTTCATTTTAAATAAAGAAGGAATCAACATGGGAAAGAGTATTACTGCGATTATGAATTCCTCTTTTTTAGATGGAATTTTTTTAGCAACCATGGCTCCTTTGGTGTATTTCCTGATTGGAAAACAAGCCTTGTTTTCGAGTGTGCAAATTAATACCACTGTTGGTAGTAGTATCTTCTACACATTTTGGGTAGTTTATTTTTCAATTATTGGATACAAAATTCTTATTGCCTACGCGTTGTTTGTTAATCCACATATAATTAAATCGCTTCTTTTAAAATTAACGTCATTACCACTCTTAAACAGATGGCATCACAATGCAGTTGAAACGGGTGGGCAATTGATTATCGCGAGTAAAGGATTGAAAAATCAAAACTCAAAATATTGGATTATTACAATTATAGCAACCTTTGCTTCTTGGATTGCGCGCTTCTCCATTGTTAACTGTATTATTCATGCCTTTCATGGGGAAAGCATTGTTAATGATGCAGTAGTTTATGGAAAGCAAGTAGTAATGGGAATTATTATATTACTAAGTCCTACACCAGGTGGCAGCGGACTCGCAGAATACATTTTCAGTAATTTCCTAAATGAATTTATTCCGAACGGCTTGGCGTCAGCGTTAGGATTACTTTGGAGGATATTAAGTTATTACCCGTATATTTTTGTTGGGGCAATAATTTTACCTCGTTGGCTAAAAAGTCATTTTAAACTGGATCAGTTTAAAATGTAACTACTTTGAATTATGGGTTGATTGTTTTAATCTGACCTTTCTCACTAATGACTAATTGCAAACCTAGATCTCTTTTTTTCTTAACTAATTTTAAAGAAGAAAGACGGATAGCATGTTTGATTTTTTCTTTAAGTAATTCTATTTCTTTATTGCTCATGAGAAAGTCTTTTAATTATAACGAATTAATTACAACCTATTTTATTTTCTCACTTAGGAACTTCCATCACTGCACCACACTTACAAGTGCGTAAAGCTTCATCCCCGTAAAATTTTTCCATCACGGCCTTTAACTGTACAACAATATCTTCCAGCGAAAATTCAGCTTCGTATAATTTGCTCGCGCATGATTCGCAAAACCACATGCACTTGTCAATCTCTTCTTCTTTACGCTTTCGTTCAATTACTAATCCAACCGTATTTGGTCCGCGTTGAGGTGAATGCGGGATGCGTGGAGGAAGTAAAAACATTTCTCCTGCTTTGATATTTACATCTACATGCTTACCATCTTGAATGGTCTTAACAGTAATATCACCTTCAATTTGATAAAAAAGCTCTTCCCCTTCTTCAAAATGATAATCCTTTCTTGAATTAGGACCACCTACTACCATTACGATAAAATCATCACTTAACTCATAAACAAGTCTGTTGCCTACAGGAGGTTTTAATAAATGTCGGTTTTCATCAATCCATTTATTTAAATTAATGGGGGTAGCGATTGCCATAGCGATTACATTTGTAGTATTGAATAGCAAAGTAACTTAATCGTATCAAACAATCAAAGTTTCCTTTGCATTATCCTTAATTGATTTAACGCATGAATCTAAATTTACAGAATTATACAGCCTTAGTATGTGGCAGTTCGCAGGGAATAGGAAGAGCAGCAGCAGAAGAATTAGCCGCTATGGGTGCACGTGTTGTACTATTGGCTAGAAGTGAAGAAGCTTTAAAATCTACATGTAGTTCGTTACCTACTCCAAACGGGCAACAACATCATTACTTAGCGGCAGATTTTTCAAATCCTTTACAAGTAGCTACAGTAGTTGATGCTTATGTAAAAGCGGGAAACCCTATTCATGTTCTGGTAAATAATACAGGAGGCCCTCCCGGAGGTGCAATTGTGAAGGCTACAACTGAAGCATTCTTAACTACATTTAATCAACATTTGATTTGTAATCACTTAATTGCACAAGCCGTATTGCCTGGAATGAAAGAAGCAGGGTTTGGAAGAATTATCAATATAATTTCTACGAGTGTAAAACAACCGTTAAAAGGACTTGGTGTTTCAAATACCATTCGTGCTGCTGTTGCTAATTGGTCTAAGACGCTTTCAATTGAAGTGGCACCATTTGGAATAACAGTCAATAATGTTTTACCGGGTGCTACTGCAACTCAACGATTGTCGTCTATCATCGAAAATAAATCGCAAAAGCAAAATCATACAATCGATGAGGTAGAGCAAGAGATGTTAGCAGAGATTCCTGCAGGTCGATTTGGAAAGCCAGAAGAGATTGCGGCAGCAGTAGCTTTTCTTGCATCGCCCGCTGCAGCCTATATCAACGGAATAAATGTTCCTGTTGATGGTGGTCGTACAGGATGTTTATAATTAAAAAACTAATCAAAAATAAGTGAATGGAAGAACAGGCACCTTATCAACAGAAGAAAAAAAAGAAAATAGTGCCAGTCATACTGTTTACTATTATTGTACTAACAATTATATTTGGAATTAATAAATATAATTACGCACTTCATCATGTTGACACTGACGATGCACAGATAGATGGAGATATTAGTCCTGTAAATAGTCGCATTGCGGGGTATGTAAGCAAAATAAATTTTGAAGATAATCAGAAGGTTAACAAAGGCGATACTTTAGTAGTAATCGATATTCGTGATTATGAAATAAAAGTGGAGATGGCAGAGGCTGCGCTTGCAAGTGCGGAAGCAAACTTACATGTTGCGCAGGCAGCTGTAAATACAGCACATGGAAATGTAGGTGTTGCAAAAACAGGAATAGAATCTTCAAAAGTTAGAGTTTGGAAAGCCAATCAGGATTATAATCGGTTTTCTCAATTGATGAATCAAGATGCAACAACCAAGCAAAAGTTTGATGCAGCAACAGCGGAAAAAGATGGGGCCGAAGCTGCAATGAATACAACTAAAAGTCAGCTTTCACTTGCTAATAATCAGGTGTTAGCAGCACAAGAACAATTGACTGTTGCAGCTGCTCAAATTAAGCAACGACAAGCAGATGTTGATTTTGCAAAACTACAATTAACGTATGCTTACATCATTGCACCTGCTTCGGGTACTGTTTCGAAAAAGAATGTACAAAACGGACAATTAATTAATATTGGATCACCCCTATGCGTAGTCGTTAGTAGCGATGAAAATTTTGTGATTGCCAATTTTAAAGAAACACAATTAGAAAAAATGAAGGAAGGGCAAGAGGTAAAAATCATTGCAGATGCTTTTCCTGATACAGAGTTTACCGGAAAGGTTTATCGTTTTTCTGCGGCTACTGGTGCTAAGTTTAGTATTCTTCCTCCCGACAATGCAACAGGAAATTTTGTGAAAGTAATTCAGCGTGTTCCAGTAAAAATTAAAATCGACCAAAAAAATAATTCTTCAAAACTACTACGTCCTGGAATGAGTGTTAAGGTTTCGGTACAAGTCGATTAATTACTAATGGCTGCTGAATCTGGATTTCAAAAGTGGATTATCACAATAACGGTAATTCTTGCATCACTGCTTGAGTTAATTGATACCACCGTTGTAAATGTTTCACTTCCTCAGATAATGGGAAACTTGGGTGCTACATTAGAAGATGTGGGTTGGGTTATTACATCTTATTCAATTGCTAACGTTGTCATATTACCAATGTCGGGATGGTTAGCAAACCGTTTCGGACGTCGCTCTTATTTTGCATTCTCCATTGTATTATTTACTGTTGCTTCTTTCTTTTGCGGTAATGCACATACGATATGGGAATTGGTTGTCTTTCGTTTTCTTCAGGGAATAGGTGGAGGAGCTTTGTTAGGAACAGCTCAAGCAATTTTATTAGAAACATGGCCAAAAGAACAGCACGGTATGGCGCAGGCGTTATTTGGCCTAGGTGTAGTAGTTGGTCCAACGATAGGACCAACATTAGGTGGATACATAACTGATCATTGGTCATGGCCCTGGGTGTTTTTTATTAATCTGCCATTAGGTGTGATTGCCTTGTTATTAACGCTGCAATATATCAAAGATGGAATTCATAGTAATAAGCCCGGCTCAGTTGATTGGCTAGGAATATTCTTGCTAACTGTTGCTGTTGGTTCATTACAGTTTGTTTTAGAAAGAGGTGAGAGTGAAGATTGGTTTGAAACGAACTATATAACGGTGCTGTCTATCCTCGCTGTAGTATCAGGCGTAGTTTTTATATGGCATGAACTCAGAACAGAATCGCCAGTTGTTAATTTGCGGATATTAAAAAATCGATCCCTTTTATTAGGAATGTTTACCACGTTTGTATTGGGATTTGGCCTATATGGATCTGTATTCGTCTTTCCTGTTTTTTGTCAGAGTTTATTGGGATTTTCGGCGCAGCAAACAGGGATGTTATTAATTCCTGGCGGACTATCAACTATATTCATGATGCCTATTGTAGGAAAGATGCTTCAACGAAAAGTATCGCCACAAATCATGGCTACCTTCGGATTTAGTTTATTTTTTCTGTTTACCTATACGATGTCGCGTGCGAATTTAAATTCTGGAGAAAGTGATTTTTACTTACCCTTAATTTTACGAGGCATCGGAATGAGTTTTTTATTCGTTCCTTTAACGATGCTTGCTTTAGGATCATTAGCTCCAAAAGATTTTCATCAAGGTACAGGATTGAACAATATGATGCGTCAGTTAGGAGGTTCATTCGGAATTGCACTTATCACTACATTAATTCATATTCGTAAAGGATATCATCGTGACCATTTAATTACCAACATGGACATTTACAATCCGAAGTTCGCAACACGTTGGAATGAATTAGTGGCAGGATTTACTGCTAAAGGATTCTCTTTAGAGCAAGCTCAACAAATGGCAGCGAAAGCGATGGATGGAATGGTAACTAAAAACACTTACTTACTTACGTATCTTGATGCCTTTTGGGCCGTAGGAATATTCTTGGTGGTAAGTATTCCATTAATCTGGTTGCAAAAATCAAAAAAGAATGCTCCTGTTCCGGTGGATAGTCATTAACTCTTATATCCGTTTGATGTATCTTTTTAATCATATATGCAAATAATATTGATTCATTGTAGTTAAAAAGTTAGTAAATAAAGTGAGGTGTAGTGTAGTGTGATTACTCTACTACACCCTATTTTTTCTTTGTTTCTTTCATTTTGTGTCAAGACAAAAGAAAGAGCATGTCAGGGATTAATTATCACCAAATCCTTATTTTTGATAAGACTTAAAAATGAAATTAAATACAAAATACAGCATGAACTATTTTTATCTTTTGATGCTATGCGTTGTATTTAATTTTTTTAAGATTAATAATTGCCTTGCACAAGATTTAGATATGGAAGCAATTGCAAAATCAGAATCTTATCGCTTTTTAAATGATGTTTCATCAATAAATACAAATAGTCAATCAGATAATATTGATGTAACTTATTACAAGTGTCACTGGAATATTGATCCATCACAAAATTTTATTAGTGGACATGTTCAGGTAAATTTCCAGTTAACTAGTTCTATTGCTGATACGTTGTATTTTGATTTAAGTAATTCTCTCGTTTGCGACAGTATTACTTTTCATCAGCAATCACTTTCTTTTTTGCATCAGACTAATCAGTTATTTATTCCTGTGCAAAGTATTCAATCCAATGATTCAATCATTATTTATTATCATGGTGTTCCTTCTAGCAGTGGCTTCGGTTCTTTTAAGCAAGCAACGCATCAAGGAAGTCCGATAATTTGGACACTCTCTCAGCCTTATGGCGCTTCTGACTGGTGGCCTTGTAAGAATACGTTGAATGATAAGGCAGATTCAATTGATGTTTTTATTGATGTTCCTTCGGATAGGGTGGCCGTTAGTAATGGAGTATTAATAAATCAGCAAGTAAATGGTTCTTCCAAAATTGTACATTGGAAGCATCGCTTTCCAATAGCTACTTATCTAATTGCATTTGCTGTAACTGATTATTCTTTAATTGAATTCGACGTACCTTTTGATACTACTAACACGTTTGTTCAAAATTTTGTTTATCCAGAAGATTCTGTTTTTGCATCTACACAATTACTTGATTTAATTCCGACCATGCAGTTGTTCGATTCGTTGTTTGGCGTATATCCTTTTTATAAGGAGAAATACGGTCAAGCGCAATTTGGATGGGGTGGAGGAATGGAGCATCAAACGATTTCTTTCATTACTAATTTCGGACATGAATTGATGGCGCATGAGTTAGCTCATCATTGGTTTGGCGATAAAATTACTTGTAACAGTTGGGAAGATATTTGGCTTAATGAAGGTTTTGCAACTTATTTATCTGGATTAACTTATGAATATTTATATCCCGCTAATTATTGGTTGCAGTTTAAAAAGGGTAAAATTAATTCAATTACAAGTTTGAAATGGGGAAGTGTTAAATGTAGCGATACTACTTCTGTTGGTAGAATTTTTAATAGCCGCCTGACTTATAATAAAGGAGCAATGATATTGCATCAACTCAGATTTATATTGGGTGATCAAACGTTTTTTGCTGCTATTCGTAATTATTTAAATGACCCTTCACTAGCTTTTAAAAATGTAACAACATCGAATTTGAAAAATCATTTTGAAAATGCTTCAGGATTAAATCTTGATTATTATTTTAATGAATGGTATGAGGGCCAAGGCTATCCCTCTTACAAAATTGTATGGAGTCAATTGAATGATCAAATTGCACTTAATTGCTCGCAGACGACTTCCGATTCGAGTGTTAGTTTTTTTAAGCTACCTATCCCGATTCAACTGATCGGTGATAATAAAGACACGTTGCTAATTCTTGATAATAAATTCAACTATCAAAACTTTTCATTTAATGTTAATTTTAAAGTCGATACAATTATTATCAATCCAAATGCAGATATTATTACTGCGCAAAGTATAGCCTTGTCTCAAAAGCAAGAAAATATTGCGCAGTATTATTTTTCCATTATCCCCAATCCTGCTAACGATTACATCAATTTAAATTTCAATGAACTGCAAAATGATTTTCAAATACAATTGATTGATATGGCAGGTAGGGTCGTACTTAATGAAAATTATCAAGAGGCGCAGTCTATCAATTTATCATCTGTAAATCTGAGGAATGGGGTGTATTATATCAATGTAATTGCCAAGAATGTTACTACAGGACAATTTGTTGTTGTCAATCATAGTATAGATCAATAGATAAAATGTAATTTTGTAAACTATTCAAAATAGAAATGAAGAAAATTCTTAACTTGATTAACGGACAATTAGTCGCACCTGTTTCAGATACTTACATCGATAATTATGATCCATCAACAGGAACTATTTATAGTTTAATTCCTGATAGCGATGAGCGTGATGTAGAAAGTGCTGTTGTAGCTGCAAAGAATGCTTTTCCTGTTTGGAGAGATATGCCCAAAGAAAAGCGTTCAGCGATTCTTATTAAGTTAAGTGATTTAATACAACGTGATTTAGATAAGCTCGCATTAGCAGAATCAATCGATAATGGTAAGCCGTTGTGGTTATCAAAGTCGGTAGATATTCCTCGTGCAGTATCTAATATTCATTTTTATGCCACTGCTGCTTTACACTTACACGATGAAGCGTATTCAATGGGAACAGTAGCGATGAATTACACCATGCGTACTCCATTAGGTATTGCAGGTTGTATTTCACCATGGAATCTTCCTTTGTATTTATTTACATGGAAGATTGCTCCAGCATTAGCATCTGGTAATTGCGTGATTGCAAAACCGAGTGAGATAACTCCTATGACAGCATTTCATTTAGCAGAGTTATCTATTGAAGCAGGAATGCCTGCTGGAGTTTTAAATATTATTCATGGCTACGGACATAAAGTAGGTGCGGCGATAGTTTCGCATAAAGATATTCCTGCGATATCATTCACAGGTGGAACAAAAACAGGAGAAGAGATTGCTCGTACTGCTGCTCCAATATTTAAGAAGATTTCATTAGAGTTGGGAGGAAAAAATCCGAATATCATATTTGCTGATTGTGATTTTGATAAGGCGGTGCAAACAACAGTACGTTCTTCTTTTTCAAATCAAGGCGAAATTTGTTTATGTGGTTCGAGAATTTTTATTGAAAGAAGTATTTACGATAAATTTAAGTCAGCATTTGTTGATGAAGTAAAAAAATTAAAAGTGGGTAATCCTTTAGATGATAATAACTGGATTGGTGCTATTGTTTCAAAACCACACATGGAAAAAATTCTTTCTTATGTTGAATTGGCAAAACAAGAAGGAGGAACCGTTGTTTGTGGCGGACAGCAACTTCATCCCGAAGGAGAACACGCGAACGGATATTACATCGCTCCAACTGTTATTGAAGGTTTGACATATGATTGCAGAACGAATCAGGAAGAAATTTTCGGACCTGTTGTAACGATAATGCCTTTTGATACGGAAGAAGAGGTATTAAAGTATGCGAACAGCACGACGTATGGTTTAGCAGCTTCTGTATGGACGCAACATTTGACACGCGCACATCGGGTAGCGGCTAATTTACAAAGTGGAATAGTTTGGATTAATACTTGGTTGCTTCGCGATTTAAGAACTCCTTTTGGTGGAGTAAAAAATTCAGGTGTTGGTCGTGAAGGCGGATTTGAAGCGTTAAAGTTTTTTACAGAAGAGAAAAACGTTTGTATAAAACTGTAGTTATAAATTCTTATTTCACCACTGAAACCCTACCTGTTATTTGATGCTCCTCATTAAAAACATCAGTAAAGCTAACTTGGTAGATATATGTATCCTCCTGCACAATTTTCCCATTCTCTTTTCCATCCCATCCTTCTTCTAAATTATTGATGGTAGTTACATAATTTCCCCATCGGCTGTAAATCGTCATGGCAAAGTTGGTAATGTTTGTTGCCTTACATTGAAAAATTTCATTTTTATCATCATTATTCGGACTAAAAGCATTGGGGATATAAATAGTGTAGGATGGCTTAATTATTACTTCTCCAAACGTAGTATCAACACATCCATTATTGGTAGTCACAATTAATTCAATTGGATAGGTGCCAGCAGCATTATAAGAGTGATACGGATTGATATCGTTAGATGAAGTACTGTCTCCAAATGTCCAATTGTATTGGTTTCCATTCAGCGATGTATTGACGAAATTTATATTTGGCAAAAATATATCAGGGTTATTAGGTGTATAGTAGAAATCAGCAATGGGATTTTCAAAAACACTTATATAGTTTGTATAAGTTGTATCGGTTGTGCAACCATATAGCGAGGTAGCTGATAATGAAACATTATATAAGCCAGGTACTGTATAAATATGTAATGGGGAAGTATAATTAGCACTATCGCCATCTCCAAACAAGTAAGTCACATTCGTAATTGAACCGTTATTATTTGTTATTACTTCACTGAAGTTTACGAATAATGGTTCACAGCCTTGTAACGGACCGCCTGTAAAAGAAATAACGGGATTACTATGGATGATCACTGGTTTGATTAATGTATCCTTACATCCATGACTGCTTGTGGTAATCAATTGTACAGGTAAGGATCCAACCGTATTAAATGGATACGAAAAGGTGCTGTTATTTGAAATAATACTATTGTTGTAGGTGAATACAGATGAACTTATAAAATCATTCTTTACAAAGGAGGTATCTGATAGATAAGTTAATTTACCTAAGCATACCGAATCAGCTATGAATCCTGCCTCGGGCTTATCATAAATAATTATAGGTAAACTATCAACTGCGCTACATAGATGATTACTCGTAGCAGTTAGCTTTATCATGAAAGTCCCATCAGTTGCGTAATTATGTGCTAATGGATCAAATAAATTCGAAGTTTGATTATCTCCGAAGTTCCAAACTTGTGAAAATATGTTTCCGTTTGATATGCTTGATTGATTTTGCAATGTAATAGGAAGTCCCTCACACGAGTTTGTTGCACTAAATTGTACTATCGGTAACGGATTAACGAAAATACTATCTACATGCTGATCAGTACAACCATTATTGTTTATTGTTAGTGTTGCAAAATGATTTCCAATGCTACTTAACGAAGATGTAATAGTTGATACATTCGAAAAATTCGCAGGACTACCACCCGTAACAGTCCAACTATAATTTGCATTAGAAGGACTAATAGTACTGGTAGAAATAATTGTTAAAGAGTCTCCCGCACATATGGAATCAGGAATTA
>JBJOND010000070.1:0-15321 GCA_046052065.1 Bacteroidota bacterium
AGAATAAACTCCATTGGTCTTCTGCCTTTACACGCTTCATGAATAAATCGCAAATCCAAAGTGCATAGAATAAATCACGAGCACGTAACTCTTCTTTACCGTGGTTTTTCTTTAACTCAAGGAATTCGAAAATATCTGCATGCCAAGGCTCTAGGTAAACTGCGAAAGAACCTTTTCGCTTTCCACCACCTTGATCTACGTAACGAGCTGTATCATTGAACACGCGTAACATTGGAACGATTCCGTTACTTGTTCCGTTTGTTCCACGGATATAAGAACCCGTAGCACGGATATTATGTAAGCTTAGTCCGATACCACCAGCCGATTGAGAAATCTGAGCTGTTTGTTTTAATGTATTGTAGATTCCATCAATACTATCGTTTTGCATCTGTAATAAGAAGCAAGAACTTAATTGAGGTTTTGGAGTACCAGAATTGAATAATGTAGGCGTTGCATGTGTGAACCAACGCTCGCTCATTAAGTTATAGGTATAGATAGCAGATTCTACATCTGATTTATGAATACCTACTGAAACGCGCATTAACATATGTTGCGGACGCTCCACTACTTTTCCATTGATTCTTAATAAATACGATTTTTCTAAAGTCTTGAAACCGAAGTAATCATATCCAAAATCACGGTCGTAAATGATACTTGAATCCAAAAGATCAGAATTGTTTTCAATTATCTGCATCACATCATCCGCGATTAATGAAGCATTCTTTCCAGTTTTTGGATCGATGAAAGTATAAAGGTCACGCATTGTTTCCGTGAATCCTTTTTTAGTATTCTTATGTAAGTTGGATACCGCGATGCGCGATGCAAGTTGCGCAAAATCAGGGTGACGCGTAGTTAAAGAGGCAGCAGTTTCAGCAGCAAGGTTATCTAGCTCAGTGGTGGTAACACCATTAAATACCCCTTCAATTACTTTTTGTGCAACTATTTGTGCACTAACATGGTCTGGTGAAAGACCATAGCAAAGCTTTTGAATGCGGGCAGTAATTTTGTCGAACTTTACTGTTTCCTGCTTACCATCTCTTTTAATTACGAACATACGTTTAAAGCGTTTTTAGACTGTGGTTATTGTTACTTTGTTTAACTCTTTTGTTTTTTCCGGACTTAAAAGAGGCGACGACTCCACTGACAACTATTTATTGCCTTATTTAAGTACTCTAGAAACTGATTTGAGTTTGAAAACCAGCGCTTTCCCGTTTCCGGGTCCGACTGCTGTAGCCGGTTACAAATCAAGTTAAAGATATGCTCATTCCCAAGCCCTATTTATCCACAATTGACTGCATTTTTCAACAAAATAGCGGTTGCAAAATTTATTCGCGAAAAAGCTTTTTTACTTGAAAAATTATCTTATTTAGAAAAAAAGAATTCGAATTTTTAACTATCCCTTTTTCCCTTTTTCCTTCGTATATCCTCAACGTTAGAAAGAAGATTAAATTGCATTTTTTATTTCAAAAGCACAATCTTCTGCAGCTTCAAAAATTAAATCATGCGCTACACCTGTAAATATTTTTTGTTCTGCTGTTGGAAGTATTTTCTTTAATTCCTCTGCTACTGCTTGATACATGGGTGTACACTTTTCGCCGAGTAATATGGTAACAGGCATTGATAATTTTTTTATTGCTTCTGCTGATGCGATGGTTGGTGGTGATTGCTGATACACTAAATGAAAGAGTGAACTAGCATTTGCAATCATGTCTTTTTTCATTTCCTCGGGAAGTGCATTAAACCCCTTACCACCAATGGCATAGTCTAATAACGTTTTAACAGCTAAAGCAGGATCGCCAGATTCAAATGCCGATTTAATATTTTCGAATGCATTTATTCTGATATTGATAATCTCCTGATATATCGGATTGTTATTCACCAGCGATGGCAAGGTTGCTTCTGCAAGAAATAAATGTTTTATCAGATGAGGCGCCAGGATAGCTGCACTCGCTGCAACTAGTCCACCATAGGAATGTCCTAATAAAACAACATCCTTCAACTCCAACGCCTCGATAAACGCAACAAGGTCACGGGCATGCATATCCGCTCCATACTCACCAGTAGGGTTCGGATGATTCGGTAAATGAAATCGCTGCGAATAACTGATCACACGAAAATCACGAATCAGGTAATCGCGTAGAAATGCTACATGATTACAACTGGCTGCTGCTCCATGCACAAATAAAAATGTTGGTGCACTGCGACCATTGAGGTCACTCAAAGGACCTGCATCAGAATAATGCAGGATGGTATCATTAACAGCAATCGTTTTTAACTTCGACATTAAAAATCAGGTAATACAGGCTTATTGTTTAACACAAGGTCAACGCTATTCATCACATCCGAAGTTAATAATGGTAGAGCATCAATGGCTTTTAAATTTTCTTCCAGCTGCGGAACTTTACTTGCACCTAAAATAACGGTACTTACATTCGGATTTTTCAAGCACCACGCAATGCCAAATACAGGAAGTGATACGTTAATGTCATCTGCAATTTTCTTGATTGCCTTTACTTTATTGATGCGCTCTTCCGTCAGATTTCTTTCTTTCAACCATTCTAATCCTTCAATAGAAAGTCGTGTGTCGGTAGGATTATCAAACAAATATTTCCCTGATAATACTCCACTTGCCAACGGCGACCAGATGGTAGTTGCTAATCCTTGATGCTTGAATAAATGCAAATAATCATCTTCCATTTTTTTACGCTCCAACATATTATACTGAGGCTGTTCCATTACTGGCGGAATTAAATGATGACGAGCAGCTTCTAAATGCGCTTGTAAAATTTCTTGCGCACTCCACTCAGATGTTCCCCAATATAAAATTTTACCTTGCTGAATCAAATGATTCATTGCTTGAACTGTTTCTAAAATTGGAGTTTGTTTATCTGGGCGATGGCAATAATATAAATCGATGTAATCAACTTGCAACCTTTTCAACGCTGCATCACAACCTTCAATAATATGCTTACGACTTAATCCACGTTGGTTGGGCTTATTCTCTTCAAATCCGAAGAACACTTTACTCGAAACCATATATGAGCTGCGCGTCCATTTTACCTTACTAAGAATATTTCCCATTACCTCTTCACTTTTTCCACGAGCGTAAATTTCTGCGTTATCAAAAAAGTTAATGCCTGCATCGTAGGCTTTAATCATTAATTCCTCTGCGGTAGTATCTGCTATTTGCTTTCCGAAAGTTAACCAGGTTCCGAATGAAAGTGCGCTTACTTGCAGACCTGTGCTACCAAATTTTCTGTATTCCATTTTATTAAAATTTTAGGTGAAAATACAACTTACAAACGAGTAAATATCGTTTGATGGAAATGAAAACTACAACTTCTACTATTAAGGTTTAATCGATTAGCTCTGTTGGATTTTACCAACCAAAAAATACATGTCAATCTTGCCTTTATTTTTTGCTTCTATCTTACCTCGGTGTTCACATTGAAACTGATCTTTAATCAAATCATAGGTAGCACCCGACAAATTAATTTTATTGACTTCGCCGCTGCTTTCTAAACGTGAGGCTGTATTCACAGTGTCGCCCCAGATATCGTACGAGAATTTTTTTATACCTACAATTCCTGCAATTACAGGTCCTGTGTGAATGCCAATTCGTATTTCAAAAAACGGTTTATTATTTTTTATTCGTTCTTGCTTTAAACCTTCCATGAACAAAATAATTTCTTGAGCCGCCATTACCACATCAATTGGATGAGTAGTATTTGTAGTTGGTAATCCGCCAGCAGCCATATAAGCATCGCCTATTGTTTTTATTTTTTCAATATTATACTTACCCATTATTTTATCGATGCCTTTAAAACACGTATCAATTTCTGTAACTAATTCCTTAGGAGAAAGTAATTCAGAAATCGTTGTAAATCCTTTAAAGTCGGTGAAGAGCACGGTTACGCTATCAAAGTTTTTTGTTTCTGCCATTCCTTTCTTCTTCAATTCCTGAGCGGTATCAAAAGGAAGAATGTTTAATAATAACTCGTCGGAACGTTTTTTACCTTTAATCAATACAACCATTAATAGCACAATCAGCACTACAATTCCTGAGGCAGAGATGAGCCCAATGCGCTGCTTTTGTATTTGCGAATCGGCGATTGCTTCTTTCTGTGCGTACTGTAAACTATCAGATAATTTTTCTTTTTCATAATTGAAATTGAGTTCCTTTTCAACCATCGATCTTTCATTATCGGTATTCTTTATTGAATCGCTTATCTGCTTATAAATCTCAAAATACTTTAGCGCTTCATCAGCATTCCCTATTGCTTTATTGCTCTTATACAAACATTCGCAAGCATCGCTTCGCAATGGCGGAATTTTTAAATCTACTGCTGCATCGTAAGCCGATTGACACCATGTTTTTGCTGTGATATAATCGTTCGTTTCATTATAAACTAAACCTTTATTTAAGCTGGCAATAATTTGAAATCGTTTATTTCCAATTTTTTTAAATATGTTGAGCGCACTATCAGTAGCGGCCAAAGACTCTTCAAAATATTTAGAAACTTTTGCTTTTTTATTATCCTTTTTTTTCTCCTCAATTGTACCTAGTTCATAGTATACATATCCAATATTTCCATAGGCAATTGCAACTTGAACCGGATTCTTTTCAGGATTAATAAACTTTAAACTTTCATTATAAAATTTTAGTGATTCAAAGTGACGTTTAGTGGCTCCATAAATATTCCCTAATAAACTCAACGAAGTTGCAATGCGTGAAGAATCGCCAATTACGCGATTAATCTTTAAACCTTTTTTATGGTACTCTTCCGCTTTAACATTATTTACTTGACGTTCGTATATCTGACCAATTACACTGTAACAATCAGCCATTAACTTTTTATCATTTAATTGCTCACTTACCTTTAATGCATGTTGAGCATACTCGAGCGCTTTTGGATATAATCCTTGAATGAGATGAGTTCTAGCGCGCATCAGGTTATTTTCCTGTGCAAATTTTAAACTATCAATTCCGCTAATACTTTTTAGAATTGAGGAGGCCTCCTCCAAAATTAATAGTGCACTATCGAGCTTAGCGTCTGTAAGAATTCCACCAGCCTTATGCAAGGCTGTTAGTCTTGTTTTAACATTGGATGATTTATCATAACCTGTTTTTAGAAGCTGTTGTAATTCATTTTGAGCCCTTATCTGAAAGGAACAAAAAATCAAAATCAGCAAGGTGATATACTTCATTTCACTTACTTTTAATATTTAATAGGACTAAAACATTGTTTCAAACGACTAATTAACTAAAACAAAAACAAGTTCAAATTTATTTAATTCATTGATAACCGATGCGTCAGTATCTGAATAATAAATAAAGGTCTTAATTTTTATTCAGCATTAACTTTGAAAAACAAACAACATAAATTAATCGTTAATTGTCCTTTTGCTTTAGATTGGCTTAAATCATTACTTTTTATTTGACTTATAGCCTAAATTGTCGTAATTTGTACTAACATTTTACATAACAATTTTGATTTAAGATAATTAAGATTTCCCATTTACAACACCACCACTTAATTTCTTTAGATCTCAGAATTCTAATTATTAAAAAACAATGCTAAGAATCTACTCCCTTATTGCGGTAATTTTACTTTCGTTCTCAGTAAATGCACAGGTTTTATCTGGCGAAAAAGCCAAGGCTATTGATAAAAATCTGATGGAGGTTCGTTATGATCAACGAACTAAAGCGCCATTATACCTTGAATTTTCTCCTATCTCTGCCATTTCAGCAACTGAAGGAATAAATGGAATTGCAAGCTTGTTGGGAATGAAAGCAGCTGACTCTTGGCAATTAATAAGAAGCGATAAAGATAATTTAGGGTTTACGCATAACCGTTACCAACAATATTATCAAAATATAAAAGTTATTTCAGGCGAATATATTTTACATCAAAAAGGTAATCGTTTGGTTTCAGCCAATGGCATATTTTACACCCCACTAAATGTCAATACAACAGCCTCCATTTCTGAACAACAAGCATTGATATTAGCGAAGCAAGACATTGGAGCATCAAAATATTTAACTGATTGCTCCGAGGCTGAACAGATGGCATTAACAGGTCATATTCACAATCCAACAGGAGATCTTGTTATTTTACCATCATTTAATAATGGTTCAAAGCAACCTGCTGTTTTATGCTGGAAGTTGGATGTATATGCCACTACCCCTCACGAAAGGTATAACGTATATGTAGATGCAACTACAGGAAAAATTATTTTTAAAGAAAACAGAATCTGTACGATTACTACTAACGGTACTGCAGTAACCAAATATAGTGGAGTGCAAACTATAAAAGTTGATAGTCTATCTCCAACAAGTTATCGTTTGCGAGAATATTCTAGAGGAGCTGGAGTAGAAACATTAAACATGAAATCAGGAACCAACTATGCATCGGCTGTTGATTTTACAGATGCTGATAATTATTGGAACACTACTACCAATCAAGATAATGCCGCACTCGACGCACACTATGGTGCAGGAAAAACCTACGACTATTACTTACTGAAACATAACCGAAATAGCTACGATAACTTAGGGAGTATATTACAGTCATACGTTCACTATAGTACTTCTTACAACAATGCATTTTGGAATGGAAGTGTGATGACTTATGGTGACGGTAATGGAACAACTTTTTCACCGCTAACAGAATTAGATATTGCAGCTCACGAATTATCACATGGTGTTACTGAGTTTTCATCTAATTTAATTTACTCGTACGAATCTGGCGCATTGAATGAATCGTTTTCAGATATCTTTGGTGTATCAGTTGATTTTTATGCTAATCCTACCACTGCTAACTGGACAATAGGTGATAATTGTTATACTCCGGCTACACCAGGCGATGGGATTCGTTATATGAACAATCCTAATTTAGCGGGAGATCCAGATACATACCTTGGAACCAATTGGTACATTGGCACTGGAGATAACGGTGGTGTGCATTTTAACAGCGGAGTTCAAAATTTCTGGTATTACTTATTATGTACAGGTGGTAGCGGAACTAATGATTTAGGTTTTGCCTACAATGTCGCAAACATTGGAATGTCCAATGCTGAACAAATTGCTTATCGTAATAATTGTTTTTATTTGACGAGTAGTTCTCAATATGCTGATGCGGCTTTTTATTCAATTAAATCGTCTAACGATATTTTTGGTAATTGTTCCTTTAATACGTTACAAGTCAAAAATGCTTGGGATGCTGTTGGTGTAGCAACTAGCTCATTAAATTCGTTAGCTGCTACCACAGTTGTAGGTGGAAGTTGTTTAGGAGCTCCATTACAATTAAGTGCCTCTGGTGGAACTTCGTTTAGTTGGACAGGTCCAGGAGGATTTACATCTACTTTACAAAATCCGATTATAACGAATACATCAATTTCAAATAATGGAAACTATACTTGCGTTGTAACAGACGCGAATGGATGCAGTGGAACTGCAAGTACAAAAGTTGCTTTAAATAATTCTCCTTCTACAATAGTAAGTGGAGGCGGATTAGTATGTGATGGACTATCCGTTCAGTTAAACGCTAACGGCAGTGTATATGGGCAAGGGCAAAATATTGGAAGTAATGCTACTGCTCTTTTTATTCCTGATTATCCATCTGCAGGAGTCTCTTCAACAATTGCTGTTTCCGGAAGCACGAATGCCAATGCAATTTTATCTGTAACAATTGATTCTTTAATTCATACTTATGATGGCGATTTAAAAATTGAATTAATATCTCCTTCGGGATCATCAATCATACTTGCCAATTCAGTTGGTGCTGCGGGTACTAATTTCATAAAAACAAAATTTGTTCCTGTTGGCACATCCATTAATAACGGTACTGCACCATTCACTGGTTCATTTGCACCATCACAATCTTTTACATCGCTAACAGGTTCTGCAAATGGTAATTGGTCATTAAAGATTACTGATTTGGGATCAATAGATGTTGGTACATTATACAAATGGTCAATTGAGTTACCAGCAAATACGATTACGTCTTATAATTGGTCACCTAGTACAGGTTTAAACAATGCAACCATTTCTAATCCGACAGCAAGTCCTGCTCAAGCAACTACCTACACAAGTGTTGCAACCGACATAAATGGATGTACTGCCTCGGGAACAACAACTGTTGATTTAGGAACATTAATATTAACCGAAAACCATTCTGATGTGTCTTGTAGTGGATCATCAACTGGCAGTGCTACTGTAAATATTTCAGGAAATATTTCAGGATCGGTTTCATATTTATGGAATACAGGAGAAACAAGTTCAACAATAAATAATTTAACTGCAGGACAATATACTTGCACTGTTATTAACGGCAACGGATGTACTTCAACACAACAAGTAATTATTTCACAACCTGATAATACCTTAATCGGGCCTATTGATTTTATCAATGAAACTTGTGCTGCTTCAAATGGAGTATGTAGCATATCTGTATCAGGTGGTTTTGCTCCGTATTATATTACATGGAGCAATGGAGGCATTGGTTCATCAATCACCAACTTATCGGCTGGCACTTATCAAGCTACAGTAACTGATGCGAATGGTTGTGTTTTGACAAATACTGTCACACTTACAAATTCAGGAACTCCATCAATAGGTACAATAGGAACAATAACAGGAACAAAAAATGGGGTATGTCCTGGAGCAACAAAAACATATTCAGTACCCGTTATTGCTAATGCGACTAATTACAATTGGACGTTACCAGCCAATACCAGTATAATTAGTGGACAAAACACAAATGCAATTACTGTGAAATTCGGCACTGCATTCACATTTGGAAATATCAGTGTATATGGAAGTAATGTGTGTTTGAATACATCAACGGTAACTGCAGTTGTGAGAAGCGCGCCTGCAACTCCAGGAACAATTACAGGTCCTACAAGTAATTTATGTGGAGCAACAACAACATACAGCATCAATAATGTAATTGGAGCAACATCGTATACGTGGACAGTTCCTGCAGGAGCAATAATTAATAGTGGTCAAGGAACACGAACCATTCAGGTTACATGGCCTTCATCAAACCTTACAAATCAATCAATTTGTGTAACTGCAAATAATGCTTGTGGCAGTAGTCTTCCAAAATGTTTAACCACTGCTACAACTCTTCCATTAAGACCTGTAAAAATTACTGGTCCATTAAGCGTATGTGCAGGACAAACAAATCTAACGTATAGCGTAACCGCAGAACCTGGTGTAACCTATACATGGGGCGTTCCAACTGGAGGAAGTATTCTATCAGGTCAAGGCACATCAACAGCAATTGTTAAATGGGGAACTACAAGTGGAAGTATTCGTGTAACAGCTAAAAACACTTGTGGATCACAAGCGATAAAATATCAAGCAATAAATGTTACTTGTCGTACAAATGAATTAATGTCTGACAAGATTTTGTTATTCCCTAATCCGAACAATGGAAATGCAACGATTGATTTAGGAGATGAGCAATCATTTGTAATTCTAGTGAACGACATTTTAGGCCGTCAGATACTCCGCAAAGAATCATTTGGCGATAACTATCAACTGAACTTAGGAGATCAACCGAAGGGCGTTTATATGGTTTCTGTAATAATTGAAAATGGAGATAAGAAAATCTTCAGAATGGTTATTCAATAAGGATAATTTATTGATGATTTTGATGAATAGGCACTGAAAAATAAAACCTACTGCCTTCTCCTAAGCTGGATTCGACTTCTAACTCTGAATTTTGTTTCTTCAAAAATTCCTGCACCAATTGTAAACCTAGTCCATGACCGTTTTCCTGTGCAGTACCTTTGGTTGTAAAACTATTTCCGCTCTTAATATCTGCCATTTGCTTTTCTGTCAGGCCTTTCCCAAAATCTTTAATACTGAATTCGCATTTATTATTTTTATCAATAGCTGATATAATTAATTTACTGCCTTCATTCGAAAATTTAATAGCATTAGAAACAAGATTTCTTAAAATTGTTTCCATTAAATTTTTATCGCATAAAATAAATTCTGTTTCGGGATTAAAATTAAAATCTAATTCAAGTTCAATTTTTTTTGTTGCGCCAATTAAACTTATTAAATCAGTTAAATAATCTTTAAAGTGAGCGATACTTATTTTTTCAATAGAACAATTTATCGATTCAGATTGCGCCTTTGTCCATACAAGTAAATCATCAATCATAGTTAACAGTTTATCTGATTTCTTTTTGATATCACCCACTAGTTCTCTTTGAAATGCTGGATCTATATCTTGTTCAGAAAAAATATTCATAGCTGAATTAAGTGACATAATTGGAGATCGCAAATCATGTGAAATTACCGACATCATCTTTTCCCTTGTATAAATCACTGCTTTTAGTTGCTCGTTTTTCTTGCTAAGCTCGTATGTCTGATCAACAAGATTCTTACGAATATCTGTCACACCCTTGTTTGCAAAAAAAAGTAAAATGATACAAAGTCCACAAACACCCATAATATTTACAAACTGATCGGACTTTAGATGTTCAGGATCTAAATGAATTGAGCCATAGGGTTGTTCTACTCTAGATGCCAATAATAACAGTATAACAATAATTCCTGTAATTACATAGCCGGTCATTTTTTGTTTCCCTTGAAATAAAATCAAGGTAGCAATGATTAATGGGAAATAATATAAAAACATTAACGACATGACTCCTGCTAATACCGATAATACAGTAATCGTAATTAAAATATTTGCTACATTAAATAGTTTTGAAGTAAAAACAAATCCTTTATAATAAATGAAATATGAAATTGATACTAATACTAAAGAAACAGCGGTAGCATATGCTTGTTGAACATCCTCTAAATAAATATTAATGAAAGTATAAACTACACTATAAAAAGCTATTATTTTCATCAGCCATACATGCATGATGTTGGAGTAATCCATCATTAAACCGTCTGATGTTTCTTGTGCGTTTTCGAAAATGACCATAAAAGAAAAATGCTTTGATTTTTGTAAAGCAAAGCATTTAAATCGATAATAGCAAGTTTCAGCTAGTTATTTATTCATTTAATAGTCAATTAACCTATTGCTTGTGTCAAATCAGCAATTAAATCATCGATATGTTCAATTCCTACACTTAAACGGATTAAACCATCTGTAACGCCGGCCTTCTCACGTTCTTCTTTAGGAATAGAAGCATGCGTCATAGTTGCTGGATGATTTAAGAGTGATTCTACCCCGCCTAACGACTCTGCAAGAGAGAATACACGCACTTTAGACGCCATAGCGAAGGTTTCTTCTAAGGTAGCATCTTTTAACGTGAAAGAAATCATACCACCGAAGCGCTTCATCTGACTTTTAGCAATATCATGGTTAGGATGATCAGGGAAACCTGGCCAATACACTTTATCAACTTTAGGATGATTACGCAAGAAGTTGGCAATTACTTCTCCATTATCGCAATGACGGTCCATGCGCACATGTAGCGTTTTTATTCCACGCAGGACTAAAAAGCTATCCATCGGTCCGGGTGTTGCCCCACAGGAATTATGTATAAATGCTAGTCGATCGTATAACGGTTTATCATTTGTACAGATAGCGCCCATCACCACATCACTATGTCCGCCTAAGTATTTAGTCACAGAATGCATCACAATAGTAGCACCCATTTCTAACGGATTTTGCAAATACGGAGACGCGAAAGTATTATCAACCACTAAAATTAAATTGTTCTCTTTGGCAATTGCAGCACACTTACGAATATCAATAATTTGCATGGTAGGATTTGTTGGAGTTTCCACCCAAATCATTTTTGTATTTGTATTGATGTACTTTTTAATTTCATCTGCATCATGCATATTTACGAAATGGAACTTGATTCCGAACGGTTCAAATATCTTCGTAAACATACGGTAGCTCCCTCCATATAAATCATTGGTAGCTATTACCTCATCACCTGGTAGCAATAACTTTATAATCGCATCCGACGCTCCTTGTCCGCTGCTAAAACATAAACCATAGCTCGCATTCTCAAGAGCTGCGATACATTGTTCAAGTGCTGAACGCGTTGGGTTTTTACCTCTTGCATAGGCATAGCCCTTATGTACACCTGGCGACTCCTGCACGTAGGTAGAGGTCTGATAGATTGGTGTCATGATAGCGCCTGTTGTTGGATCAGGTTCTTGTCCAGCATGTATTGCTTTAGTAGCGAATTTCGAGTTGTTGTTCATTGCTTTTTTAATATTTGGTAAAAGTAGAGCATTCAATTGAAAACAAAAAAGGCGAGAGAATTAATCCCTCGCCTTCATTGTTAGTTATGTAAATTACTATGGATGAGCAGACATCACGAAGTTAACGTTGTTCAACTCAAATACCGGGTAGTCAAAAGGATCAACGAATCCGTCTCCGTTAAGATCAGTCGCTAGATATCCACCTGCAAACGTTACGTTATCAAATTCAAAAGATGGATAGTCAAATGGATCTATGAACTCATCTTGATTGATGTCACCAGTAAATATTGCGAATACGCCCGTTTCTACTTCAATCATATTATCTCCAAATGCTTTCGTTAAAGCAGTTGAAAAGTCGTATGATGTTGTAGCAGCCATTGTAACCGCAGCTGCAGACCATGTTTGTAATGAGTTTCTATGTTTTACAACAATGTAATAGCTATTACCTACAACTGATCCTGGCAAGCTTAACGAAACAGTACCATCAGTTAAAATAACGCCTTTAGCAGATGCTTCCACATTTGCACCTGTTACTGAATCACGTAGTTCAACTGTGATTGTATCCACTTCATTTGTATTTGTGCCTACTCCTTGATTTGACAAGACAGAAGTCATTAATCCGCTTCCTGCATAATACCCTTGAATATACGCTTTCAAATTCAAGGAAGCATTTGCTAAAATAGTAAAGCTTCCTGATGATGCTCCATTACAAGAACCATTAATAACAGTTATACTTCCTGTTGATGCTCCTGTTGGAACGGTCGCAGTAATTTGTCCATCGTTATTTACTGTAAATGATGTTGCTGCAGTACCATTAAATTGAACGCCCGTAGCACCAGTAAATCCAGAACCAGAAATTACTACCGTAGAGCCAACCGAACCTGATGTTGGACTTACTCCACTAACAATTACGTTAACTACCGTTAATTGTAACTCATAATCCTGGCAATTTGAAGTGTAATTATACGTTCCAGACTGCGTATATACAGTCCCGTTAGCCGACCATGTATATGAACCACAAGAAGTAGTAGTAGTTACAATTGAAGCTGCAGGAGAACCTGTAACATCCCATGAGCAAGTTGTAGTGTTAAACGTTGCTGTCTCATAACATGCTAATGTTGGAAGTGAAGGTTGAGAACCTGTTACATCCCATGAGCATGTTGTTGTGTTAAACGTTGCAGTCTCATAACATGCCAATGTTGGAAGTGAAGGTTGAGAACCTGTTACATCCCAAGAGCATGTTGTAGTATTGAAACTTGCTGTTTGGTAACATGCTAATGTTGGTTGAGTAGGTTGTGTTCCGCTTACTACCCAAGTACATGATGTTGTATTGAATGTAGCTGTTTCATAACATGCTAATCCAGTTGGCGCAGTTGGCTGTGTTCCTGTTACATCCCAAATACATGTTGTTGTATTGAAGCTTGCTGTTTCATAACATGCCAGCGCAGGTTGTTGAGGTTGAGTTCCAGATACTACCCATGAGCATGATGTTGTATTAAATGTAGCTGTTTCATAACATGCTAATGTTGGTAATGCCGGTTGAGCTGGTTGAGTAATTGTATATGTTGCAGTTTGCGTACATCCAGCAGCGTTAGTTACTGTTACTGTATATGCTCCAGCAGGCACATTTGATACATCCTGTGTTGTTGCACCATTGCTCCATAGATAAGTAGTACTGTTTATCAAGCTTACTGTTGAAGTGCTATTGGTAAATGAATTGGCATCTGTTGACCAAGTACGAGCTGTAGGATAAAGTCCAGATTGGTAATTAAATGTTCCAGTGGCTAAGAATGATTTTCCTGAGGTAGGATTAGATGAAATAAAGTAACTGGTAGATTTCAAATAGCCACCAGCATAAATATCGTTAACAGGCAGAACATAACCAGCAGTTCCGTTGCTAACAATAGCACTACCCAAAGCCGTCCCATAAAATATTGCATCAACTGGAACAGTGGTGTTTGTAATAGAAGAAGCCGCAACGTTAAATACTCCTACAGCATCTGCACTCGTAGTTCCATTTCCTAATACACCACCAGTTGCTGCGTTTCCAAATGCATCACCTGCCACACTACCAGTACTTATAACTCTAAGTTTAGTTCCTGTTGGACTCATTAATGATCCACCAACATAAACAACATCTCCTCTTTGTACAGTACCAGTATTAATATTAAATCCGTAGGTAATTCCTGCACCAGCTTTCCAACCATTGGTTGTTGCAGTACCATTATTAGCAAATACAACAGAGAAAGGCGTTACACTAAAGTCGATAGAACGCGTTGCGATTAATTCAACCCACTCTATACTGTTATCAGTTCCAGCAGGATCGGCCATAAATTCAGATATTATTAAGCCTGGATCATTTGCAGAATTAGTTACTACATCGGCAGAAGAAGAAATATCAATAGAGCCATTCAATCCATAACAAACTGCATTGGTTATTGTGTTTTCAGTTAAAGTAATTGCGTCGGGCTGTGTAATTGTTGCTGTATTTGCAGTAGTACATCCATTGGCATCCGTTACTGTCACGCTGTATGATCCAGCAACTACACCTGATACATCTTTTGTGGTTGCGGTATTAGACCATAAGTACGTATATGGACTAGTACCACCAACAACAGTTAATGTTATCGACCCATTTGAACCTCCATTACATGTTGCATTTGTCACTGAAGTACTTGATGATAATATAACAGAAGGTTCAGTAATTGTAATGATAAGTGAATCCTTACATCCTAAACTTTCAGTAACAACAACCTTATATGTTCCTGCTGCAAGATTTGAAACATCTTCTGTTGTTGCTCCATTAGACCATGCAAAAATGTATGGTGCTTGTCCACCAACAACGGTTAAGTCAATCGACCCATTTGTTCCGTTCTTACATAATACATTTGTATTTACTGATGTAAGTGTAGGAGGCGTACAAGAGCAATCTTTTAATACAAGTGTTGTTGAAGTTGTTTGTGTACATCCATCAGCGTAAGTAACAACAACAGTATACACTTGAGCTCCTGCTTCTGACAAAGCAAATACGGAAGTTGATACTGTAGGATTTTGCTGCGAAGAAGTAAATCCATAAGGACCTGTCCAAGACCAAGAAGTACCATTACTTACACTTAGTGTTGCAT
>JBJOND010000071.1:0-15251 GCA_046052065.1 Bacteroidota bacterium
ATGACATTCCGAATCCAAAATCAAACTCTGGTTGATAGGCATTGTTTGAAAAATCAGTTGCTAAATCTTCGGATGCTTTGTGATCGTAGTGCACAATTTCATTCGTTGCCTTTGGGTAGGTAAACGGAAGTTTTCCACTCGGATTAACTATTCCTGAAATACAGTCTGCAATTGCTAGCCCACCTTCATCACCAGGTAAATAAGCATAGATAATTGCGTCTGCTTTATTTACGATTGAATGAATTATTCTTGGGCGATTAAAACAACAAACCAATATAATTGGCTTGCCTAATTTTGAGAGCTCATCGACTAATGTTAGTTGCGCAGCAGGCAATGTTAGATCGTTGATGTTACCGGGAATTTCCGTACAAGGCATTTCACCTAAGCACACAATAATTTTATCTGCATTTTTTGCTTGAATAACACAAGCATTGATATCTAAGATACTATCTAATAAACTTCCTTGAAGATAATTGATGTTTGAAGAAAAAAAATTGTTTTTCAATGCTTGTAAAATAGTCAGCTTACCTTTTGTATTGTACTTTTCATCAACTCCCTGCCATGTATGTGTCCAAGCACCATTTAACAGATTAAGTGAGTTTGCAGAAGGTCCACAAACAAACAACTTTTCATCCTTGTTGGTTATCGGTAATACGTTCCCGTTATTCTTTAATAGCGTGATTGATTCTGAAGCTGCATTATAACTTACTTCTGCAAATTTCTGACTTCCAAAATCAGGATAACTAGAAGGCAAATAAACTACCTGGTCGAACAACCCAAGTTCTTTTTTTAGAGTTAATATTCTTTTAACTGATAGATCAATTCGGCTTTGAGGAACACTTCCTTCTTTCACCAATTGAATCAATAGCTCATTAAACTCAAAATCATTTGGAGTCATGCTCATATCGATGCCCGCCATGATTGCCATCTTTACTGCTTCTTTCTTTGATGCAGCCACATGATGCACGTTGACTAACTTATAAATATCTTCCCAATCAGTAACGGCCACACCCGTAAATTTCAACTCATCACGAAGCAACTTCGTTAATACATCATAGTTAGCATGAACAGGCGTCCCATTAATGTCTCCCGAGTTAATCATAACCGTTTTTGCACCTGCATTAATTGCTGCCTGAAACGTTGGAAGGAAATATTCGCGAAGCTCACGATCAGATATCCATGCTGGCGTACGATCATGTCCGCTCAAAGGAAAACTATATCCTAAGAAATGCTTCATGCATGCCGCCACATGATACGTATTATCTGCATCCGATTGTAATCCACTAATAGCTGCAACCGACATTGCTTTTGCAAGGCAAACATCTTCACCATAGGTTTCAAAAAATCGTGACCATAAAGGCTGTCGACCTAAATCTAATACAGGAGAAAAATTCCAAGGAATACCAGCAGCTCTTGTTTCGTATGCCGAAATTTCATTGGCACTTTTAACTAAGGTTGGATTCCATGTTGCAGCTTGTGCAATTTGTTGAGGGAACAATGTAGCTCCCATTACATAATTAGCTCCGTGTATCGCATCAATTCCATAGATAACAGGTACTGGAAATTTAGACGACTTTAGATTTTTTATCTGAATAGCAGAAATTATTTTTTTCCAGTTTTCAAGACTAATAGTACCACTACCACAACCAACATTCAGAATTGAACCAACATGATATTTGTTCAATGCAGTTTCTAATTTCGTAATATCTAATTGTTGTGGATTTTTCAAATTGCAAATATCGCCCTCAGCTATTACGCCTAAATCAACTTGCGACATCTGGCCTATTTTTTCTTCGAGCGACATTTTACTGATTAACTCGTCAATATTTTTTATTGAATATGCTAACGAAAAATTTTTACTCGCAACATCATTTGTTTGCGCTATAGCAGTAAAAAACAAATGAAAGCAAAAAACAATTAACAAATATTTTTTCATCATTTAACTAAACTTACAATTCGAATATCATCTAAATAAATATCACCATCGCCTTCAAGCTGAATCATAAACTGCTTTATCTTTCCTAAATCGGCATCATTACGCTCGAATGGAAAATTCTTTAAGGGTATTGTAACGGTGGTCCATGTTTGCTCATTAAACAATCCCGAAGCAAGCGCTGTGTTGAAACCATAATACGTTTGCACGCCAGTGTAATCTTCGAACGCAAAAGCAACTGGCAAATTTGAAAACGCTCCTTTTACTGATTTCACTTTCATTTGAACTGCACTTTCGGAAACAACTTCATTCATATCCTTTGGTTGCCAGTTACTCCATCCGAAACCTATCCCTATCCACTTACAGCCATTCGTTACTTTATCCCATTTCAAATGCAAGCTGGCGTAACCAGAGTAAGTCGCTTGAGAAGTTTTATCCATCGTGACACATTGCTTTTCTGGCGATACCCATATCTCGCTGCTCATATCATCAGCATAGATCATGGTGTTTTTAAATCCATTTATTGCGTTTGTATCAATAGCCTCCGCAGAATCATACAACTCCTTCGATTGCATTTGAACAATAGAATTCTTACTCGTAGAACAAGCAGTAACTAAGAATAACAAAGGAAGTATGAAGTGCTTTTTCATTATGGTTCTAAAGGTGCATTAGTAAACATGATGTAATCAATTTTACAAGCTGCAAATCCCTGACTAGGATCTGCTAAATGCAACATCGAAATTTTTCCAAGCTTGTCCGGGTTATGTTGACTATTTCCTTTTGGAGTTGAAGGTTGTCCGTTAACCAAGGTGACAAGATCAGCATATTTTATTGTTACCAATTTCCAGCCTATCCAATTTACGTTAATTTGATAATCGTATTGATCATCTGTATTTGAATTGATATTACCGTCCGCATTCTCATCTTCTTTGAACTGAAATAAAACGATAGATGGGTTCGAAGCTGATTCGCCGTAAATCAAACAATTGAAATAAACATCGTTTGGATTGCTAGAAAGGTTAAATGTTTTCGTTGTGCCGTATGCGGTAGCAGGATAATCTATCAAGCCAATTAAATAATCCCAATTAACAGTTCCTGCCATACGTAAATATTTAGCGCCCTGCGGACATAATGTATCAGACTTAATATTGAAATCCATGTTCGCACCTGTTTGTACAAACTTAATCCAGGAACTATTAAAACCATTTTCAAAATCAGCAATCGTTAATCCTTGATTTATTTTTACTGATTTTATTTTTGTTTGAACCTGAAAAGTATCTACCACCCCATCTATTGTTAACTGCGCAATACAATTTTCTGTTCTAAACATCGGAAACACGGTAGTCGAACCATTCCAAGTTGCGTTAGTTAAATCAATTGATCTCGACTGACCCGTAATAATTTTTTCTGCTTTCGAAGTTTGGCCCTTGATACTGATTTTCCAGCTAACTAGTTTATTGAAACGTGCAGAGAAAACAGCTTTTTCGCCATTTGCAAATTCTACGCTATCACGATCAACTTTAAAGTCGTCGAGTAACATGAAATTGCTGTACATTTCCTGAATATTGTTTCCATCGAATGATGTATCGTCTTTCCTACAGGATACAACAACACTTAATGAGATTAACAAGACAAGTAGTTTTTTCATAATTTAAAAAGTCATGTTATAAATTAATGTAAACTGATTAATACTGTATTTAGGTGTCGCCACTAGTTTATCGTTGTATTCACTTACCTGATAAAGTGCAGTTAAATGAATCTTCTCATCAAAACGACAACGAGCACCAACGGCAATTATTTTTTGTGTCAGATTAAAATTGGCTTCATTGAAAAAAGAAACAGTTGAATACATATTTCTCTCTGGAATAAATTCATTGCCTTTACTATTCAAGAACATACCACCTGCAAGCACATCAATCTTTTTGAATACTTCATATTCGGCACCCAACTGATATCGCATTGTTTTCAAATCCACTTTCTCAACAGCAACATCACTATTGCGTTTTGTAAGTTCATTCATTACACCAATTTGAATATTCATGCGCTTTTGAAAATGAAATAATTTATCCATCTCAAATTGAGCCGTTAACTTCGTTAATTGAAACTGTTTTAATTTTAATGTACCTTGCCCTCTAATTTCATTCAGATAAAAATGTTGTGCATTCAACTGAATCCCTTTTTCGCTATGGTAATCTAACTTTAAATAAGCTCCAATACGATTAAAAGTAGCCAACCCGTAAGGCATTACATTATTATAAACTGGATTTGCAATATTTAGTTTACTTGAAACCGATGTAGCATACAAGCTATCGCCTGTTACTAAATCCATCAAATTAATAGGACGAATAATCTGATCATTCGTGTAGCGATTATAATAACCTGTCAATCGTGAGTAGTCAACTTCCTTACTTTGAGCACCAATACTTCTGAAATCAGGACCAACATTAAGGTAACCAGCGGTAAATGATAAATTCTTTTTTAACCAGTTGAACGTTGCACTCGCATTAACAAAATAATCTGCGAGATACGAATTTTCAAAATCTTCTGCATATTGAACATTACTCCTTCCTGCTTCACCATTAAATTCGATGGTATTTTTATTGAGTTCATATAAATACTTAACTCCAATTGTATTTACATTGTTCGTATAAGTATTACTATCCAATACAGTTCCTTTTACATCAAACACTGAAAATCCATTGTAAGAAATAGCTAAATTCTTCGACTGAATTAATTGAATAGTCGTCCCACCCATCAAACGGTCAGGGATAGACAAAAAGTCAGTTGAATTTAAACGCGTAAGAAATCCTGTGAAGTTTAATTCTTTAATTCCCTTCGAAAATTCAAATCCAAAATCGACATTAACACCTTGCTGACGCCATGTATTGTCGCGATAAAATTTTTCGTAGTTCAAAATATCATTTTGTAATTTAAAAACAGAAGGCAACGAATCCAAACGATCGGCATGATGATTATACAAAGTGAATGGCGTTTGCTTTAAATTTAAATCACCTACCTGATATCTGATTCTATCACTAATAACTCCTTTTAAAAACAACTGACGCACACCGAAAGTAACACCAGCTCCCCAAAATCCACCGTAAGCATTTCTTATACGAAACATACCAAGTATTTCCGTGTTTTTATTCGGTTTGATATCAACACCTAAGTCAATTAAAGCATAACCACCTGAATTACGTTTGATAGTTGTTGTATCTGGTAGACTGTCACTAACAGCGATATTATTATTGGATAAAACCGAACGGGCCCCACCAATAAAATCGACTGTTCGCTTCTGTTGTGCCATTGAATGATATGACATCAATGTCAGCAGCAGCAACATATATTTGAATAAATGTTTTTTCATTAGAAGAATATCTTTATTTCTACTGTTGTTTCAAATCCTTTATACTGATCATCTTTAAAGTTGGCATCGGCATATTGCATCCAACGCTGACGCAGATATAAACCTGCACCTTTACTCATACGAATATCAAATCCTGTTGCAATGCTATAACCAGTTTGATTTTTTGGTCGTTTGCTTAGAATATCCGTTTCGGTATCGTAGTTTGCAATAATTCGCTCGAAGCCAGCATAATTACACCATACCAACGACTTGTTTAATTTAATGTATGACTCTAATTGATGATAATACGTTCGTAGGTAAGCCTGCTCAGAGAAAACCGTTATTGGTGAGGCAGTTGATTGCGAAGATGAATATTGACCTAAATAATACAGGTAGTAATCACGATTAAAAATAGTTCCTTTCCACTTCATGTTCATCTCGATACTATTGAAATATTTTCGATCAATCGGTAAACGAGTTCCTGCATCTAATTTTGTAATATTTACCGTTTCATAAACCGTACGATAAATTTTAGAAAGGTTATTATAAGGTCCAACATTGCTTGGAAAATCCCAACGCCAGAAATGAGCAAGCACCAAACTATTGATAGGATGACTATACGTAATCTTAGATGAAATATTCTCCAATTCTGAACTATTACTGTATCCAAAAGAAGTTTTTAATCGACCGATATTGACTTGTGCATTCACATCAAATCCCTGACGATTATTTACCAATTGTCCAATAGGAACCATAGCACTTGCAACAGCAGGAAGAACAGGCTGCACCCCAACAGATGAAGTAGTTAAGACACTTTGATCAATAGCAGAATTAATAAAAGTGGCACTGTTATTTAACACCCTCGGACTTATTCGATACACATGAAATTCTGTTGGATATTTATCTTGAATAGGATATTCGAATTTCACAGAAATTGCTTCACCCCAATCGCTGATATTATCATTTGCAAAATTCCTACCTCCTCCAACTTCGCCACGAACAATCATTTTGCCGATTGTGTTTTTAAATTCAATAGTTGCAACATTAAAACCAACGGTCGACTTTTGAGTTGAGTCAGTATAACTACTATTATTAAAAGTATTGAACGAAATAAAATTCGATTTATACTCTTTCTTTATCTTACCTCCATAAGAAGAATTAGGAAGTGGAGACAAACCTCCATTCAATTGTGTTTTGCCATACATAAACGCACCAGAAAATCCGTTTGGCATTTTATTTCCTTCGATAATTAGACCTTGAAAAGCTTGTTGTCCCCAGCGCTCGTCTTGATTGATTGCTCCAGAATTATAAAAAGTAGCATAACGAGAATCGATATTTTTAGTGTTCGGATCCCAAGGATTTCTTTCAAAGATTGAATAACGATCGTATCCTTTATTAGTTTGAAAAGTAAATGGGGACAACGCGTACCAGTTGATCCCGCCTGTTTTTACTGTAAAATCGCCATAATCACTTGAATGAGTACCATACAAACTAATACCAAGATTGAGTCCTTTTACATTCTCTACTTCACCAGCACCTGTCATAGGGGCCCACATAAATAAATCAGTACCAAATGAAGTATTCTTAGAAATACTTCCACCAAGATTCAACATCAGTTGTGGAATCTGACTATCATCCCCAACGAAAATGTTATTGGGGTTCTTACGAAGATGAGGATATGCAATTTCGAGATGGCGATAATTGGTAACAAAACGATAATAACCACTCACATTAAACTGACTTAAAACCGAACTTTGCTTTTTAGGGAAATTACCATTATCAAACAATGATTGAAAAAAAGTATTCTTGGAGGAATCCAGCTTTGTACTTTCAGTCACCTGAGCAAAAGATGTAACACCAGATAAAACAAATCCAGTAGTAATAATAAGCATTCTCTTTTTAAACCTCATCACTTAAAATCGCTCATTGATTGTTTCTTCACTTGTATAAACCTTGCCTGACCATCTTGCTCAGATCTTTTATCGACGTAAAACGGAATATTCGCATAGGCAACCTTTCCATTATAAAAGGCTGAAACAAATATTCGGTAGGCACCTTCTTGCAAAGGAGCTCTGAACTTAATGTCATTACTTTTCTTTGACTTGATTAATCCATTCAGTTCTACTGCTTCCTCTTCTTTATCTCCACCACTCTTTTTATCTGTACTTTCTGCTAATATTTTCCAATTATATAGTATTTTATTGGAAGAATCTTTGACATTGGCTTGCATATTAATTCCAATCATAGCATTAACCGATGCAGTATACAACTCTCCAGCTTTAGCATGAATGTTATCAAATGCTTTTTTATTGTCAACAATTAAAGATACAATTGTAGGTGCTGTTAATTCAGGAGCCTGATTTTTAAATACCATTTCTAACGCATCGACAGGTTCAGTTGGAAGATTGTCTTTGGTAAACAATCCAAACCACGTCTCTGTATACTCTTGTTTTGCGCCCCACAAAAATGCATAAGAGCCTAAGCAGTAGTTCTGATTTGGCTTGATGTAATTATTATATCTATCATAAAACACTTGCTTTTTCTCTGTGCTTGTTTGTTCAATAGAAACATCCCAAGTAGTTTTCGGCGATTCCCAGTATCCATTCACCCCCCATTCGGTAATCATATAAGGGCCTGTCCAGCCAAAGCGACTAATATTTGCAGGAACTCCGGCAATATCGCCATAGGTATTCACACAATATATATCAATATCCGGACAACGTTGTTTAATTAATTGCACCTCCATCGAATCAAGTCCGGCAGTAACCGTTGATGTTGGATGATTTGGATCAACCTCATGGGCATATTTGGCAATATCTTGAACAGCATTCCAGCAATTAGTATTGGTGTATTGAAGGTCAAGTTCATTACCGATACCCCACATCAGAAGAGCGGGATGGTTTTTAAACTTGTCAATCATTTTTTTAAAATGCTCAAGCTGTGTTTTTACTTTCTCAGCGTTGTTGTAATCAAAGCCATGACGCTCATGTTGCAACCAAAAACCAAGCATCACTGTTAGTCCACGTTTCTGCGCATCATCTAATACTTGTTGTGCATTATCAATTCCCCAAGTACGAATTGAATTTCCACCAATTTTCACCGCTAAATCTAAATTCACTTCACCACCTAATCCATTCACATAATAGGGTTGTCCGTTATGGTACAATTGGTATCCGGAATCTGTCTTAATAACTTTAGTCTGAGAAAAAGCATCCAGAGAATTTAGGCATATTAACCCAACACCCAAAAGTGTGGCTAATAAAATTCTACAACTTTGCTTATTCATCCTTATTTATTATCAAACATTAATAATCCATTAAAAATTAATGAGTAGACAATAAGAATAAAAACTTGCAGCCCATCAATTCGAGTGAAAAGTAAGAAATACATTTTTGTTATCAAAACATTAACCACCTATCCATTGAATATCTTCCGATTCGTAGATAATTGTATTGTTTGCGCTGTTCGAAATACGCCACATAGCCATGGCAATTACATCGTGGTCTATAGCTCTATACCGTTTGAATTTCCCGACGAGCATAAATGAAAATAGAGTCAAAAACACTTTAGTTATCAGCTCCTTCCATCTGAACTCTTTTCTTGGACCATTAATCAGCGATGGCCGCAAGAAGGCTGTTTTAGGAATTTTATAACTTGAAACAATATTTTCCATTTCACCTTTAGTGCGTAGATAAAAATTACTGCTGCTGGCATCGGCGTCGATTGAAGAAATGACAATCATACTTTTCACTTGATGTTTAGCGGCAAGTATTGCTAAGGTCTCAGGGATTCCAAAATCTATCTTCTTGAATTCCTCTTGCGAACCTGCAGTTTTGATTATTGTTCCGATGCAACAAAAGACAGTATGTACTCCTTCAAAGCAAGCATTTACACGTTCTACATCATTAAAATCAGTAGGTATAAATTTTATTTTTGCAGACTTCAGTGAGGGCTCGTTGCGCCCGAGAACAATAATTTCTTGTACGGTAATCTCTTTTGTTAATATCTCTAACAAGGCACCACCGACCAATCCGGTAGCCCCTGCAATAAGTACTTTTTGAGTCAAAGAGTTGGAAATCATATAAAAAGGAATTTTTCAGAATGCAAATCTAAAAACAATTTAACTTTTGATAAGGATTAATACAATTTTCAGATAAGAATCATAAGGATTTAAAGGTATTATTTGCTAAATTTGTGAGAGTACAAAAAGCGGATATGACGGAAGACCAGGGACCATTTGAGGACAATGAATTTTTAGGACACTCTTTGAAGAGATTCGAAGAGATGAGGAGACGTAAAACCCAATACTTTTTTGATGTCGACACCCTTTTAAATTTAATTGACCATTACTTAGAGTGTTTAGATTTTGATAGTGCTGACGAGGTGACTAATTATGCAAGAAGCATTCACCCTGATAGCACTGGTTTTATACTTAAAGAGGCTGAGTTATTAGCAATGAAGGGGAAGAAAGATAAAGCATTGGCCGCATTAGAAAAAGTAGAGCGAGTTTCTCCATTCGACCCTGAAGTTTTTGTTATCAAAGGGAATATTTATTCTATACTTCAGATTTTTGATGCAGCCATTGCAAGCTATAAGAAAGCATTAAGCTTAGCCGATGAACAAAAAGATGATATTTATTTTCGTTTGGGAATTGCATATCAGAGTTTAGGAAATTTCAATCTTGCATTGGACAATTACATCTTATGCCTTACTGACAACCCTACACACGAAGGTTGCATAAGTGAAGTGGTTGCATGCAGTGAGTTTGGAAATTTATTCGAAAAAGGAATTAACCTAATCAATTCCATAATTGACGAAGACCCTTACTACTATATTGCTTGGTATCACTTAGGTGAACTTTATACAAAGCAAGGCGATTTTGAAAAGGCCTTAAAAGCTTTTGATTATTGCTTGTTAATTAATGATCGTTTTGCACCTGCCTACCTCGATATGGCTCAGGTTTATTTGATGAATGATCAATTTGAAGAATCAATTACAGCTTATAAAACAGCTTTTGAGTATTGTCATCCTGATGCTTACACTTACTACAATTTGGGCGAGTGTTATGAGCAACTAAAAAAATGGAATGAAGCTAGAGATTACTACCAAAAAGCAATTAAGTCGGATCCCTTCATGGCGCAAGCATGGTACGGCATAGGAGTCACTTACGAAGAAGAGGAAAGATGGTACGAAGCTATGTACTACATCAAGAAAGCAATAGAAAATGATGATGCCAATGGAGAATATTGGCTGGCACTAGGAGATTGCGAATTTCAACTTGGTAATTTCCCAGAGGCAGACAATTGCTATGCTAAATCTATAAAAATTGATCCGGATAATGTAGATGCGTGGATTGCTTACAGTGATTTATTGCATGATTTTAACGAGGATCACAGAGCGGTAGCCTTGTTAGTTCAAGGACTTACACATCACCAGGGAAATATAGAAATGCACTACCGTTTAGTTGCTTATTTGTTTCTAATTGGAAATATAGAATCATGTATGGCAGAACTCGAAATGGCATTAGAAATGGACTACCATCAACATCGTATTATTTTTGATATTGCCCCTGCAATGTTAAACGATGAAAGAACAAATTGGATTATTAATACAAATAAAAAAATATGATGAATTTTCACTTATCAAATATTCCTGAAAGAACAGCTAAGCCTCGTCAAGCGGGCTTAACAATGGTTATGGATAAAGGTTTAAGCATTAAAGAATGTGAAAACCTTGTAGATGGATCAGGACCTTATGTCGACATTGTAAAACTTGGGTTTGGATCATCATTGGTTACTCCAAATTTAGAACGCAAATTAGCTTTCTTCAAAGAAGCAAATATACCTGTTTACTTTGGCGGGACCTTAACAGAGGCCTTTATTGTAAGAGGAATGTTTGATGATTATATCCGTTTGATGGATCGCTACAAAATGGAATACTGCGAGATTTCAGATGGCTCAATCACTATGTCGCATCAGCAAAAATGCGAGTACATTCACCGCCTTACAAAATATGCAACAGTAATCAGCGAAGTTGGGTCGAAAGAAGAAGGTATTCTTATCAGACCGAACAAGTGGATTGATATGATGCATGCAGAATTACAGGCGGGTGCATGGAAAGTAATTGCAGAGGCGAGAGAAAGTGGAACTGTAGGAATTTACCGTCCTAACGGGAAGGCACATGTGGTTTTAATAAATAAAATTGTTGCTAAAATTCCATCCGACAAAATCATCTGGGAAACTCCTCAAAAATCACAACAAGCTTACTTTATAAAACACTTTGGTGCAAATGTCAACTTAGGTAATATTGCTCCTAACGAAGTAATAGCATTGGAGACTTTACGTATTGGCCTTAGAAGCGATACTTTCTTCCAGTTTTTGGATGATGATATGCAATCATTCCGTCAGGAAAACGAATCAGAATCAAAGAAAGAAACAACAGATAAATCAAAAACAGCGAAAGTATAATGAAAGAATTAAGTGTTCAGGAATTAAAAAAAATGTTGGACGAAAATCAGGAGTTTCAACTGATTGATGTTCGTGAAGAGTATGAATTTGATGCAGCCAATTTGAATGGAGAGTTAATTCCTTTGGCGACAATTATTGATAACAAAGATAAAGTTCGTACAGACATCCCCGTTATTATTCATTGTAAAGCAGGCGGACGCAGTGCTGTTGCTGTGAATGCATTAGAAGCTCAATTCGGATTTACGAACTTGCATAACTTAAAAGGTGGGATATTAGCTTATGCCGCTGAAATTGATTCTTCGCTTAGTCCTATTTAATTATTTCTCCGTTACCCATGATTGCTCAACTTCTTGATTTTATCCTTCACATTAATGATCATTTATCAGTAATGGTCAGTGAATATGGAACATTGGTTTATGCTATTTTATTTCTTATCATCTTTGTTGAAACAGGATTAGTAGTGATGCCATTTTTGCCTGGCGATTCCTTACTATTTGCGGTGGGTGCTTTGTGTGCTAATGAAGTAAATGATTTGAATATTTTTTATGTAATTGTACTACTAATCATTGCAGCAGTTTTAGGTGATAATTGCAACTACGCTATTGGTCGTTATTTAGGCGAGCATGTTACGAGTTGGCAATTTAGAAATAAACCATTAGTCAAGCGCGAGTACATTGAAAAGACAGAAGAATTCTTCGAGAAATATGGAACAAAAGCAATCATCATGGCTCGCTTCGTACCTATTGTAAGAACATTCACTCCGTTTGTAGCTGGTGTTGGTCAGATGGATTACAAAAAGAAATTTTTACCGTACGATATCATTGGAGGTTTTCTTTGGATAACATCTATGACGGTTAGTGGTTATTACTTCGGACAAATTGAATGGGTGAAAAATCATTTTGAAGGTGTTGTAATTCTGATTGTATTGATTTCAATTTTACCAATGGTAATTTCTTATTTAAAATATCGATTCAGCAAGAAATAAATGAAACGATTTGCTTTAATCGGAAATCCCCTTACCCACTCTTTTTCCAAATCCTATTTTCAGGCGAAGTTCGAACGCGAAGGCATTGAAGATGCCACCTATGAGAACATCGAAATTACCTCCGAAGAGGAGCTTAAAAACATACTTGCTCAAAAAGTTTTTCATGGTTTTAATGTGACAATTCCCTGGAAGGAAGACGTATTAAAATTTGTATCAGAAATAAGTCCTGAATGCAAGGCGATTCAATCTGCGAATGTTTTAATGCTAACAGACAATGGATACAAAGCATTTAATACAGATTATATCGGATTCAGAGAAACATTAAAACCTTTACTTAAGCCCTTTCATACCTCTGCATTAATTTTAGGGAATGGTGGATCTTCAAAGGCAATTGCATACGTCTTAAATCAACTCGATATTGATTTTCAAATAGCGAGCAGAGAAACATCGCAAGGACAAATTATTAACTACGGAGATATTCGTGCGATAGATATTCGCAACGCGAGTGTAATCATTAACACCACGCCACTTGGCATGAGTCCAAATGTAAATACCTTCCCGGCGATCCCTTACGAGGGTATGGATAAATTTCATTTAGCCTACGACCTTGTTTATAATCCAGCGGAGACACTATTTTTGAAAAAAGCAGGACTTCAAGGAGCCATGACTAAGAATGGTTATGATATGCTGATTAGACAGGCTGAGGAATCATGGAAGATATGGATGTTTTAATATAAATTTGTCTTAATATGCTAAAACCATCATTTGAAATTGTTGCCGTATATGCGATATTTCTTAGTTTATTGTTTTTTTTATTTATTGGCGATGCAGCTCAATTTGAAGAGGAAAATCAAACTACTCATAGTGGACAAGTTCAGCATGAAATTATTGGTGCAATTACATTTACTGGAAGGCTCATTGGCGATGGCTTATTCAAAAACAGCATGCTATTTTCTGATATTTTAATCCCATTTTCAATGGCAATTGATGCTTATTTACTTGGTGTAATTACAAAAGTTATCCAAATTATTTTTAAAGGAATATCCAAAAACATATTTGCTGGAAAATAAACTCTTCTACAGAATAAATCCCATTTCCAACTCTAACACTAATAAAATCTCTTTCCCTTTCAAAAACTAATTAGTTCGTTGTATATTCGCAATCTTAATAGAATACTATCGTGAAAAACATTCAACTTAAAGACATCAGTATTATCTCGGGAATTATCCTTTTAGGCGCACTAAGCCGTTTGATTCCTCATCCTTTGAACTTCACTCCTATTGCAGCAATGGCTTTGTTTGGAGCAGCTGTATTGAACGATAAGCGTCTTGCAATTATGATCCCTTTTGCAGCAATGTTTATCAGTGATATTTTATTACAATTAGTAAACGGAACTGGATTCCATGATCAGATGTTTTTGGTTTATGGTTGTACAATTTTCAGTTCGCTAATCGGATTTCAAATTAGAGAGCAATTACAATTCAAAAATATTTTGTTGGCAACTGTAGGCAGTGCAATCCTATTCTTCATTACTACCAATTTCGGAGTATGGATATTGGGTTATTATGGCTACACCATGACAGGATTAGTAAACTGTTTCACAATGGCAATTCCTTTCTTCCGTGGTACAATCACAGGTGATTTATTTTATTCATTGGTTTTCTTCGGAAGTTATTCCTTGATTAAAAATCAGATTCCTGTTTATCTGAAAAAATAAAAAATATACTCTTAAAATAAGCCCCGGACAATTAACTCCGGGGTTTCTTTTTTGTTATAGCTAATAGCCCTAACTTTGCAACACAATTATTTAAAATGATTACCAAAGAACAAGTATTAGAAGCGTTAAGTCATGTAGAGGAACCCGATTTAAAAAAGGACCTTGTTACTCTAAATATGATCAGTGATGTGGAAATTGATGGCAAGAATGTAAGTTTTACTGTCATTCTTACAACTCCCGCTTGTCCGCTAAAAGAACTAATCTCCAATGCTTGTCGCAATGCGATCATTCACATGGTAGATAGTGAAGCGATTGTTACGGTAAACATGACTGCACGTGTTACAACGCAACGTAATCAAGGAAATGATTTCTTGAAAGGAGTAAAAAATATTATTGCTGTTTCTTCTGGTAAAGGTGGCGTTGGAAAATCTACTGTTGCTGCTAACCTTGCAATAGCAATGGCACAAACAGGTGCTCGTGTAGGTTTAATTGATGCTGATATCTACGGACCATCACAACCAATCATGTTTGGTGTTGAGCACGAACAATTATTTATAACTGAACGCGACGGCATGCAGTTAATGGTTCCAGTAGAAAAATACGGAGTGAAATTATTATCTATCGGATTTTTAACCGATCCTGCACAAGCAATTGTATGGCGCGGACCAATGGCAGCAAAAGCATTACGTCAATTATTTTCTGACGGTGATTGGGGCGAATTAGATTATTTATTTATTGACTTACCTCCTGGAACTGGCGATGTACATTTAACACTTGCGGCTTCTGTTCCATTAACAGGTGCT
>JBJOND010000072.1:0-15018 GCA_046052065.1 Bacteroidota bacterium
TGTCCATTAAATATTTTCCAAACAGAGCCCCTCTAATACAACCAACTTTAAGTCAGGCTTTCACAGAAAAACTAAAAGAAAAGTTCATCGCTCAAACCAATCTTAGACTGATTACCGAAGGTGCGGAATTGAAAATTGAGGGATATATATCAGATTATAAAACACAGCCTGTAGCCATTCAGGGAACACAAACAGCAGCGCTAAACCGCCTTACTATATCAATAAGTGTTAAATTTACCAACACAAAAGATGATAAGCAGAACTACGAAACTGTTTTCAGTAGGTATGCCGACTACGACGCGCAAAAAAGTTTAGCAGAAGTAGAGCAATCACTTATAGAGGACATTAATAAGCAATTAGTAGACGATATATTCAACAAATCAGTAAGTAACTGGTAACATGACAAGAGACCAATTCACCAATTTTTTACGCGACCCTGCATCGATTGCAAATTTTGCAGGCGATGAGCTGCAGCAATTGGTGGCTGATTTTCCGTATTGTCAGCCTTTACGTGTTCTACAACTAAAGCAATTAAAACTTAATAACTCCATTCAATACTCGTCGCGTTTAAAAGAAACTGCTGCCTATTCTCCAGATAGAGTGAAATTATATCAGGTAATGAACAGCAAGAACAAGACAACTTCACCTATAGGAATTTCGGCATTCCCAGATTTAGTTGAAAACACAATTGAACAAGAACTTACTCTTGAACAAATAACGACAGAGTTACCATCAGAAGCTGAACCAACTCCTGTTTCCGAATTTATTGATACTACTCCTGAACCTCAGGAGGTCATACAACAAACAACATCCGAAGAAGATAAAACAAGAACTAAAGATGACGAGGAAGTTAGTGCTCAGGAAATAATTGTCAATCGATTAAAAGAACTCAATTTGTGGGAGGAGCAAGCAGAAGAGAAAACAGAGGAGAAAACAGAGGAGAAAACAGAGGAGAAGCAAGAATCGATTCCCGAGGTAATTTCTACTTCTGAAACGCTAATAGAATCAACCGAATTAGTTGCAGAACCTTCTATTGCAGAAGAAATCATAGAAGAGGAATCAGCAAATATTGAATCAATTGAGCCTGAGGAAACAGTAGTAGTAGTTACACCATCAGAAAATATTGAACAGGATGATCATAATACGCTTGTAAGTGGCTATCTAGAGAGCATTACTCAATCAAATGAGATCATTAGTCCAGCTGCAAGTGAAAAATCTCAACATCAAACCAAAGAAGTTGAAACACCAGTACTCAGCTTTACAGAATGGTTAAAGCGTAAAGATTTTCCACATGAGGATCGAAAAGAAGAGTCTTCTATCATTTCAAGTACAAACACCCCAGCTAAAGAAGAAAATAGTACTCCTGTAGTTGCCAAACTTCTATATCTAAAAGAAGAGATTAAAGAAAATTTTGAGGTAGAATCGGTACCTGCACCAGCAAATAAAACAGAAGAAATTACAGCGGATGATATTGAAGTCCCGGCTGCCACCATTACCAATGAGCCAGCACCAATTCAGACGGGTCGAACTCTGAGAACGAACGAAGAATTAGGACTGAAAGAAGTAATTCGACCAATAAAGAAAGGAAGGGCTGCTGAACGCAAGAACAAGAACAAATCAGAAGACAAAGCAGCGTCAACGAAACCGACAAAAAATCCAGAACACCAATCTCAAATAATCGATCGCTTTATAGAGGAAGAACCACGAATTACCCCAATTAAGGCAACCATATACAACCCTGTGAACATGGCTCGTAAGAGCACTGTTCAGCCGGACGATGTAGTTACTGAGACATTGGCAATGATTTATGCTCAACAAGGCAATTTTGAGAAGGCAATTTCATTTTACGAGAAGCTTTCCTTGAAATTTCCCGAAAAAAGTGTTTACTTTGCAATCCTTATTCAAGAATTAAAAAACAAACAAAATCAATAAATCATGTTCACATTAATTTTAGTTTTAATCGTTATCGTTAGTATCCTTTTAGGTGCCGTTGTATTAGTACAAAATTCAAAAGGTGGTGGATTAGCATCTGGCTTAGGAGCTTCTAATCAAATTATGGGAGTTCGTAAAACTACTGACGCATTAGAGAAATTAACATGGGGATTTGCAATTACGTTGATTATTTTATCATTAATTGGCAACTTAGCTTTACCTCAAACAAATGGAACAACAGGTGTAAAATCTGATTTAGATAAAAAATTAGAGAGTATCCCTACTCCATCTGCGCCTAAGGCACCTGCTGCACCTGCTGGTGGAGCTGCACCTCAACAAAAGTAATTCTGACAGAGTATTCGTCGCGCTGTGACAAAATTTCCAAAATTTGTCACCTAAAAAATGCTGTTAAGATTTCGAATTGGAAAAATTGACAGCATTTTTTTATTGGCACAATTGTCGACAATGGCGCGCGCCGTAAAAAACGGCAAATCAATTTAATTTAAAACTTAATAAATACTAACTATTATGAGCAAAGTAAACATTAAACCGTTAGCTGACCGCGTGATTGTGGAAGTGTCACCGGCAGAAGAAAAAACTGCAAGCGGATTAATCATTCCTGATACCGCTAAAGAAAAACCACAAAAAGGAACTGTTGTAGCTGTGGGAACAGGAAAAAAAGATGAGCCAATGACCGTTAAAGTTGGCGACACTGTATTATACGGTAAGTATGCAGGAACTGAAGTTTCTGTTGATGGTAACGAATATTTAATCATGCGCGAAAGCGACATTTTTGCAATTGTATAATTGAAATAATAAAATCAGAAAAAAATAAAATCATATGGCAAAAGAAATAAGTTTTAATGTAGATGCTCGCGATGCTTTAAAGCGCGGAGTAGATGCTTTGGCAAATGCAGTTAAAGTTACTTTAGGTCCTAAAGGACGTAACGTTATTATAGATAAAAAATATGGAGCTCCTTCAATTACTAAAGATGGTGTTTCTGTAGCGAAAGAAATTGAATTGAAAAACCCAGTTGAAAATATGGGTGCTCAGATGGTGAAAGAAGTTGCTTCTAAAACGGCTGATGTAGCTGGAGACGGAACAACAACAGCAACTGTATTAGCGCAGGCAATTATCACAGCAGGATTGAAAAATGTTGCTGCTGGCGCTAATCCAATGGATTTAAAAAGAGGTATTGACAAAGCTGTTGCGCAAGTAATTGGTGCTTTGAAAAAAATGAGTAAAAGTGTTGGCGACGACAATCAGAAGATTGAACAAGTTGCTACTATCTCTGCAAACAACGATGCTGAAATCGGAAAGTTAATTGCAGAAGCAATGGGCAAGGTAAAGAAAGAAGGTGTTATCACAGTTGAAGAAGCAAAAGGAACAGAAACAACTGTAACTGTTGTAGAAGGTATGCAATTCGACAGAGGATATGTTAGTCCTTATTTCGTGACTAATGCTGATAAGATGGAAGCTGTTTTAGAAAATCCTTACATCTTACTTTACGATAAAAAAATCAGCAACATGAAAGAACTTCTTCCTATTTTGGAAAAAGTAGTTCAAACAGGTCGCCCGTTATTAATAATAGCTGAAGATGTAGATGGTGAAGCATTAGCAACATTAGTGGTAAACAAATTACGTGGATCATTAAAAATTGCTGCTGTCAAATCACCAGGATTTGGAGATCGTCGTAAAGCGATGATGGAAGACATTGCTATTTTAACTGATGGTACTGTTATCAGCGAAGAACAAGGATATAAATTAGATGCTGCTGATTTAACTTACTTAGGTAAGGCTGAAAAAGTAACAATCGACAAAGACAATACAACTGTTGTAAATGGTGCTGGTAAAAAAGAAAATATCACTGCTCGTGTAAATCAAATCAAAGCTCAGATTGAAACTACAACATCTGATTATGATAAAGAAAAATTACAAGAGCGTTTAGCAAAACTAGCTGGTGGTGTTGCTGTACTTTATGTTGGTGCTGCAACAGAAGTTGAAATGAAAGAGAAGAAGGATCGTGTTGATGATGCATTACATGCTACTCGTGCTGCTGTAGAAGAAGGTATCGTACCAGGAGGTGGTGTTGCTTACATTCGTTGCATTGCTTCATTAGAAAAAATGAAAGGCGATAACGACGACGAAACTACAGGAATGGCAATTGTAAAGCGTGCCTTAGAAGAACCTTTACGTCAGATTGTTGCTAATGCAGGAACCGAAGGTTCTATCGTTGTTCAGAAAGTGAAAGAAGGAAAAGATGACTTCGGATATAACGCGCGCACGGATGTTTATGAAAACATGTTAGCTGCTGGTGTTATCGATCCAACTAAAGTATCTCGTGTAGCTTTAGAAAATGCTGCTTCAATTGCATCGATGTTATTAACTACTGAATGTGTATTAGCTGATATTAAAGAAGACAAACCTGCAATGCCTGCAATGCCAGGTGGTGGAATGGACGGTATGTATTAATATCTGAATAAATTAAAGGAAAAGGTCACTTTGTATAAGTGACCTTTTTTTATTTTTACCCTACCCTATTATAAAATCAATGACAACAACTGCACAACTTTATTCTTTGTTTCTGAAGCATCCACATATAATAACAGATACTAGAAAATTAACCAAGGGCGGAATTTTCTTTGCTTTAAAAGGTGGTAACTTTAATGGAAATCAATTTGCATTTCAAGCTTTGAATGAAGGAGCTGCCTACGCAGTTATTGATGAAGATATACAAATCAACGATGATCGATTATTAATGGTTGATGATGTTTTAAAAGCACTGCAGGACCTTGCTACGTATCATCGTATACAAACTAAAATACCAGTATTAGCAATAACAGGCAGCAATGGAAAAACCACAACCAAAGAATTGATTGCGGCGGTACTTTCTAAAAAATACAATGTCAATTATACACAAGGCAACTTAAATAATCACATTGGAGTTCCACTCACACTGTTAAGCATTACCAACGAAAATAATTTTGCAGTTGTTGAGATGGGTGCTAATCATCAGAAAGAAATTGAATTACTGGCGTCTATTGCACAACCAGACTTTGGACTTATCACCAATATTGGCAAAGCACATCTCGAAGGCTTTGGTGGAATTGAAGGTGTAAAAAAAGGAAAAGGAGAATTGTATCAAAATTTAAAGACTAATCAAAAAGTAATTTTTATTCAAAAGAATAGTGAAGCCTTATGCGATTTATTAAGTGACTACAATCGGTTTGTATCCTACGGCACCACGAATGAATTTGATGTTTGTGGAAATGCAATCAGCGGAAATGAATTTTTAAAAGTTGCTATTAAAAAACCACTTGATGTAATTATCCAAACCAATCTAACGGGCAACTACAATTTAGATAATGTGTTGGTTGCTGTTGCTGTTGGAAATCATTTTGGCGTTTCAGTTAACGACATCAAAGAGGCGATAGAAAATTATCAGCCAAGCAATCAGCGTTCTCAGATTATACGAAAAGAAGATGCCACCATTGTATTAGATGCATACAATGCTAATCCGAGTAGTATGCAAGTTGCATTGGAAAACTTTAATAAGTCGTTTGAAGGTTATAAGATAATTGCTCTAGGAGAAATGCTTGAACTAGGAATTGAAAGCGAGCAAGAACACCAAAGAATAGGTCAATTGATAAAAGAAATAAACCCGCAACAAATTATATTGGTAGGAAGCAATTTTAAAAATGTTGCCACATCACTTAATGCAAACTATTTCGAAAATTCAGTGCAAGCAACTGAATGGTTGAAAGCAAACTTGCCTGAAAGTTTTACAATATTAATTAAAGGATCTAGAGGAAGTAAAATGGAGAAATTGCTAGAAGCAATCGGGTGATTACTTTTTAAATAATTTCTTCAAACTCCATTTCTCAGGCACTGGATCACTGTAATAATCTTCATTACCACTAATATATCCGTAGTTGTGTCCATACCCGTAACCATAAGTACGATTAAAGTCGGAGTCGTTTAATATGATACTTAAATTTTTGAATTTACCTTCTTCGTAGAGTTCATTCAACGATTTTAAAAACTCAATTCTTGAGTATCCTTGACGAACGATATAAAGGTTGATATCCGAGAAAGGCATAATTAATAATGCATCGGCAACAACACCTAATGGAGGAGTATCCACAACTACAAAATCGTAAAGCGATTTTGCTTTTTCAATCATGTCTTGTAAACTCTTTTTAGATAATAACTCAGCAGGATTGGGAGGAATTGGACCTGCAGAAATAAAATCTAATCCACTTACTTTAGTTTTAACAATTACCTCTTCTAAAGATGCCGTTCCAGATAAATAATTACTTGCTCCTATTGAGTTCTTAATGTCCAGATCATCGAATAATTTAGGCTTACGTAAATCAAGGCCAATTATTAATACTCTTTTGCCTTGCATTGCAAATATGGTAGCTAGGTTCAAAGACACAAACGACTTCCCTTCTCCTCCAACTGAAGAAGTAATAGTAATCACTTTACTTCCTTCGCCAAGACCATAGTATTGCATATTGGTACGAATGGTTCTAAAGGCTTCTGCTAAAGGTGATTTAGGCTTATTACTTACAACGAGATTTGATTTATCCTCAGAATGTCCTACAACTCCCAAAACAGGTACAGAAGTAAGTTTAATTACATCATCACGATTTTGAATAGTAGATTTCAAAAGTGATTTGCCTAAAATATATGCTCCTGGTAATAAAAGTGAAAAGATTAAAAGCAATGCAACTAATAGCGCTTTATTTGGAGAAACGATTTTATCACCAATACTTGCTCTATCCAAAATTCGGTTATCAGAAACAGCTGTAGCTTTAGCAATACTTGTTTCCGCTTTTTTTTGTAATAAGAAAGTGTAGATATTTTGATTCACTTCTACATTTCGTTGAATACCGATATAATCTCTCTCCAATTCAGGTGCTTGTTTAATTTGCGATTCAACTCCAGCTATTTGCTGATCAATTGAAGATTTTGTAATTAACAAACGGTCTTGAATAGATTTGATATTTTCAAGAATAGAATTCTTTGTTTCAAGAATTTGCTGATCGATAATTTTAAGTGCAGGTGCATTACTTTTAACTCCGAAAGCAGAACTTTTTCTTTTTGCTTGAAGTGTTTGATAATTGGTAAGCAACTCGATTAATAACGGATCAGGAATGCCCATACTTGAAGGAGCCATAGTAGATAAATCCTGATTTGTTGATACGTAATTATAAAGATTACGCAAAGAAGAAATATCGATATTGCTTTTCACACGTTGGATGTCAAGATCACTAAGCTTAATTACCATCGCCTTCGACTCCTCACTTAAATCGACAGTCTTATTCTTCTCTTTAAAACTCTGAAGTTGCTGTTCTGAAATATTTAAAGAATCTCCTGTATTATTTAACTGATCTTCGACAAACTTTAGCGTTAAGGCGGCAACGGTAGCCTTGTTCTCAACATCTAAATCAATATATACTTTCCCAATTGTATTTAAAACATCCAACGCACGAACCGGTATTACGTCTTTGTAGGTCATGATAATAATATTAGCATCTTTCTCCATGGGCTCAGCGGTTAAGTTGCTAATAATATCACTTGTAAGCTTGTTTATGTTTCTAACGCGGAAAGAATAAGTTGAACCAGCTTCGGGAAGCGAAATAGTGTCAGATGCATTTATAACAAAATCAAAATAAGTTAACGTGTCTTTTTTCAACTTCAAACCTTCTCCCAACGCTATTGTTCTTGAAAATTCAAACGATGGTAATTCATCACCGTTATACTCAGCATCTATTTTTAAATGGCTCTTATCAATAACTGTCACAGTAAAAGACTGGTCCTGGATAAATTGATTTATTTTATTAACCTCAACAATAAAAGGAGAATAAGGATAAATCGGGCGATTAGGATACACCGAAGTATTATAATATTCAACTCGCAATCCTAATTCATCAATCGTATTATGTATTACAGTTCGTGAAGTTATTTTACCGATCTCCGTTGACACACTTGTGTTTGTACCAAACAAATCACTGGTTAAAAAATCTTCAAAATTGTCAGAAGTTTTACTATCATCAATTAATACCGACGATGTACTTTGATAAACAGGCAAAGTAACATAAACATAAATAAAAGTAAGTGCCGCTAATATTACTCCTGTAATCAAGAAATAATGCCACTTAGATAATATCTCATTGAACAAATGATTGAGGTCTAGCTCATCATTATTCTTTTTATTAACGGAACCTTTATTCATCTATTTTGATCTAATATACAGTGTACCTAAAAATGCCAACGAAGTTGCAATCGATGTGAATATTCCCGCAGCTACACTGATTTGCGAGAATGCTTTTTTACGACTTGGCGCAACATAAACAACATCATCGGGGTAAAGGTATTTTCCTGCACCTACAAGCGAACTTTGATTAGTAAGATCAATTGGAATTTCAATCGAGCCCTGAGCTGTTTGGCGAATAATTTTAATATTCGTTCTATCGGCATAATTAGCTACATCACCTGCTAGGGCGAGTCCTTCAATCAAAGTAATTCTTTCATTAGGCACATAATACAATCCTGGCTTTTGCACCTCACCTATTACTGAAATTTTAAAACTTAATTTCTTCACCACAATAACTGGTTCATCTAAATACGCTTTAAATTTCTGAGTAATTAAATTGCGTGCTTCCGGGATAGAAAATCCTTGTAAAAAGACTTCACCAATATAAGGCAATATTACCTTTCCTGATTTATCAATCGTAAATCCTTTTTCATAGGAAGAACGATTATCAACTATTGTTGCCCTATCCTTACTGATTCCAATTCCAGGAAAGGCATCAGGATTTATGGTATATAAATCAACAGTAATGATATCACCTATAGCCAATCTCATTTCAAAGGCAGATGTATCAGTAGTATTTCCTGTATTATTTTGAAAATAAACAATCTTCCTTTGAGGAGTGCAAGAAAACATAAATCCAATTAGGACTAATAATACAAAACTTAGGAAGACGTTATTTATTTTCATTATAGCTGTTTATTGTAAAACACTTCTCGCAATAACAATTCGTTGAACTTCTGAAGTTCCTTCGTAGATCTGTGTAATTTTCGCATCACGCATTAAACGCTCAACATGGAATTCCTTTACAAATCCGTAGCCACCGTGAATCTGAACTGCTTCAACAGTTGTCTTCATTGCTACTTCTGAAGAAAATAATTTAGCCATTGAACTAGACTGGTTGTAGTCAACCTTATTATCTTTTTGCCAAGCCGCTTTCAAGCATAACAAACGTGCTGCTTCAATTTCCGTTGCCATATCAGCTAACTTAAACTGAATTGCCTGATGATTTGAAATTTCTGTACCGAATGCTTTACGTTCTTTTGAATATTTAAGCGCTAATTCATAAGCTCCACTTGCAATTCCTAATGCCTGCGCTGCAATACCGATACGTCCACCAGTTAAAGTTTTCATTGCGAACTTAAATCCAAAACCGTCTTCTCCTATTCTGTTTTCCTTTGGAACTTTGACATCCTGAAACATCAATGAATGTGTATCAGAACCACGAATACCCAATTTATTTTCTTTTGGTCCAACTGTAAATCCAGGCATATCCTTTTCTACAATCAAACAATTAATTCCTTTATGACCTTTAGCTACATCTGTTTGCGCCATCACTAAAAACACACTCGCCGAGTTACCGTTAGTAATCCAGTTTTTAGTTCCATTCAACAAATAATGGTCACCCATATCTATTGCGGTTGTACGCTGCGAAGTAGCATCAGACCCTGCTTCAGGTTCCGACAAACAAAATCCTCCAATAATTTCACCTTTAGCAAGACGCACTAAATATTTTTGCTTTTGCTCTTCATTACCGAATGTTTCCAATCCCCAGCAAACTAGAGAATTATTCACCGACATTACTACTGATGCAGAAGCGTCTACTTTTGAAATTTCTTCCATTGCTAATACGTATGAAATGGTATCTAAACCACTTCCCCCATATTGAGGAGAAACCATCATTCCCATGAAACCAAGCTCACCTAGTCGCTTGATTTGTTCTGCCGGAAATTTTTGATGTTCATCACGCTCAATTACACCTGGCAATAGTTCTTGCTGTGCGAAATCACGCGCAGCTTGTTGAATCATTAAATGTTCTTCACTTAATTGAAATAGCATAGCTCTTACTTTTAAAGGTGCAAATTTAAGTTATTTAAGCCTAATTTTCGATTATTTCGTTGCATATTTGGAATTATTTTCAAGCCATGGAAAGGAAGGATAATGCAGTGATAATTGGACTTATGTCGGGAACCTCATTAGATGGACTAGACATCTGCGCCTGCGAGTTTACGAACAACCATAATTCAATTCAATTTAGAATTATACACGCCGAAACAATCTCTTACTCGGAGGAATGGACAAAAAAACTAAACAATGCGGTTCAATTATCCGGAGAAAACCTAACTAAATTACACCATGAACTTGGGAATTATTTTGGAAATGCTGTGTTAGATTTCATTCAACGTAATCGTCTAAAGCCTGCATTAATTTCTTCCCACGGACATACCGTTTTTCACCAACCGCACAATGGATTTACATTACAAATTGGATCAGGTGCAAACATAGCCGCTTTAACTGGCATTGATACCGTTTGTGATTTCAGAACGAAAGATGTAGCCCTTGGTGGACAAGGTGCTCCTTTAGTTCCTATAGGTGATCAGTATTTATTTGGTCATTACCAAGCTTGTTTAAATCTCGGTGGAATAGCTAACATCTCTTATTTTCAGAATCAAAAAAGGATTGCTTTCGATATCTGCCCTGTGAATATGGCGTTGAATTATTACGCAGAAAAATTAAATCTAGCGTACGATAATAAAGGACAAATTGCTTCAACCGGAAAAGTTATCGGAGAATTACTAAGCCAATTAAATCAATTGTCCTTTTACTTCGAAACAGGACCAAAATCACTAGGTAAAGAATGGTTTGAAAAGCATTTCTTGCTTGTTGTTACAAAATTTGAAAAAGAAGATAATGCAGAAATTGCCAATATACTATGCACGATAGTTGAGCATATTGCTATGCAACATAGCTTTATATTTTCAAATGCAAATATAAAAGGCCCCGTCCTAGTTACAGGTGGCGGAGCCTTAAATGAGTTTTTAATTAGTAGAATTATTGCAAATACTGAAACCGAAATTTCTATTCCTGATGCGGATGTAATCAATCACAAAGAAGCATTAATTTTTGCGTTACTTGGCTGGTTGTATTGCGAAAATAAAACTAACACATTGTCGAGTGCTACAGGATCAAAAAAAGACAGTATTGGTGGCGCTTTGTACAAAGGCCATTAATTACTCGTCATCATCATCGTCATCGTAGAAATCGTCGAATGATTCTAGATTACCGACAGGCATATCATCTGGATCCATGTCTTCATCGTCATCATCAAAATCATCGAACTTTTTATTTTTTAGTTCTTTCGATTTTAAAGGCTCCATCTTACGGCCTTTTGAAGAGTCGCTAGTTTTTTTAGGTTTGGACTCAGGTGTTTTTCCAGTTTTCTTGGAAGTTTTCATTTGCGAGAGTTGAGCAAAATTTAATGGTTAAAAATATGAGTTTATTTATATCAGTTTATCATTACATTTACTTTGTGCAACAAGCACAGCACAAAAGTAAAAAAGATTTATTCTATTTTAACAAAACTTTAGTACAATTTTAATGTTAATTTTTTTCATAGCAAAAAGTAAAAATAAAAATAATTCAAAATATAATGCTACATCCCAACACCCTTAAATTTCTTAAATCGCTGGATAAAAACAATAATCGCGAATGGTTTGAAAAAAACAAGAATTTATATGAGTTGGCAAAAGTTGACTTTAATAATTGGGTCGATAAAATCATTATCGAAGCGCAGAAAACAAATAATGATTACCAGCAATTAGCAGTCAAAGATTGTGTTTTCAGAATTTATCGTGATGTGCGATTCAGTAAAAACAAATTGCCTTATAAAAACAATATGGGTGCACAACTGAAAAAAGGAGGCAAGAAATCACCTTACTGTGGATTCTACATTCACATTGAACCTAGCACAAACGGCTCCTTTATAGCAGGTGGTTTTTGGATGCCTGAAGGCGATGTGCTAAAAAAAGTCCGTCAGGAAATTGAATACAATACTGACGACTTTAAAAAAATCATCAATGATAAAAAGTTTAAGACTTTGTATGGTTCGCTTGAAGAACACAAGCTAAAAAAAGCGCCAAAAGGTATTGATCCCTCTCACCCCGATGTAGAGTTATTAAAATACACTAGTTATGTGGTTAGTTCACCAATCGACAATGGCGATTTAACGTCAGAAAAATTAAATAAGCAAATCATCAAAGGGCTAAAAACAATACAACCGTTTTTAGATTTTTTAAACACTGCTATAGAATAAAAAAAGGAGGGTTTTAAGCCCTCCTTGAATTTTAAAAAACGAATAATTTATTATTTAATTCCAAATGCTTTTTTAACAGCAGGAACCGCATTTAAATCTTCCCAAGGGAATAATTTAACTTTAATTTTCTTTTCGTTTTTCTTTCCTTTATTAAACACTTTCGTTACTTCTTTGCACTCGCGACCCATATGACCGTATGCAGCTGTTTCACGATAAATTGGTGTACGTAATTTAAAACGCTTTTCGATGAAATATGGGCGCATGTTAAAAGCATCCATTTTACCAATCTTCTCAGCAATTTGTCCATCTGTCATATCCACCTTTGAAGTACCATAAGTATTCACAAATAATCCAACTGGATCAGCAACACCAATTGCATACGCAACCTGTACTAATGCTTCATCACAAACACCTGCAGCAACTAAATGCTTTGCAACGTGACGAGCAGCATAAGCCGCAGAACGATCTACTTTAGAAGGGTCTTTCCCTGAGAATGCACCACCACCGTGAGCACCTTTTCCACCGTAAGTATCTACGATGATTTTTCTTCCTGTTAAACCTGTATCGCCATGTGGCCCGCCGATAACAAATTTACCTGTAGGATTAACATGGTAATTAATTTTATTATTGAATAATGCCTGTACACGCTTAGGTAATTTTTTCATTACGCGCGGCACTAAAATATTAATCACATCTTTTTTAATCTGTGCCAGCATTTCTGCTTCTTTAGCGAAGTCATCATGTTGAGTAGAGATTACAATCGTATCAATACGAACTGGCTTATGGTCGTCAGAATACTCAATTGTAACTTGACTTTTTGCATCAGGACGAAGATATTTCATCACCTTCCCTTCGCGACGAATCGCAGATAATTCTCTCAATAAAGTATGAGATAATTCTAAAGGTAATGGCATAAAGTTATCAGTCTCACGGTTAGCGTATCCGAACATCATTCCTTGATCTCCCGCTCCCTGATCTTCTTTCTTCTTTCTTACAACACCCTGGTTAATGTCTGGCGATTGCTCATGAATAGCAGATAAAATACCGCATGAGTTCGCTTCGAACATGTACTCACTTTTTGTGTAACCGATATCACGAATAACTTCTCTTGCGATATCTTGTACATCAAGGTAAGCATTAGATTTTACTTCTCCTGCCAATACAACTTGTCCTGTAGTAACAAGTGTTTCGCAAGCTACCTTCGATGAAGGATCGTATGCTAAGAAGTAATCGATTAATGCGTCTGAAATTTGATCGGCAACTTTATCTGGATGTCCTTCAGAAACCGACTCGGAAGTAAATAAGTATGACATGTTTTTTTATTGTGTTTTTAGTAATTCAAGCAACAAAGATAAAAAAAGCCATCAAGGAGAAAAATTCAGGATTATTTTTTAGAAGTTAACTGTCTGAAAACAGATTCAAGGCTATTTTCCTCCTTCTGCATTGTAATAACAGCTAAATTATTCTGTACCGCAAAATTGAAAATCAACGGACGTAAATCCTGGCCTTTAGGACCAAAGACTTTAAAGGTTTTATTATTCACAGGAAGTACCTTTTCAATACCAGCGATAGTATTTAATTTTCCTATCGAAATCTCTTTATCAAACTCAACCAAAACAATTGTTTCTGATTCTGATTTCTGCTGAAGGAAAGACGTTTTATCGTCGGCAACAATCTTTCCTTTGTTGATAATGATAACACGATCACAGATAGCCTCAACTTCTTGCATGATATGCGTTGATAAAATAACTGTTTTCTCTTTACCAATATTCTTAATTAATTGACGAATATCAACCAACTGATTTGGGTCGAGGCCTGTAGTAGGCTCATCAAGAATCAACACACTAGGATTATGAATCATAGCCTGTGCTAAGCCAACTCTCTGACGATAGCCTTTGGATAAAGCACCAATTTTTTTATGCTGCTCAGCTCCTAAGCCAGTTACTTCTACCATTTCTTTTACACGTGCGGCAACTAATGCAGAAGGGACTTGTATTCCAGCAATGAATGTTAAAAATTCCTTCACATACATATCGTGATACAAAGGATTATGCTCTGGCAAATAACCTACTCGCTGTCGGACTTTAATTGAATCTGTAGTAACATCAAAACCATCTACAGAAACAGTACCTGAATTTTGTGGCAAAAAGCATGTAATAATTTTCATCATAGTAGATTTCCCTGCACCATTTGGACCTAAAAATCCAACTACCTGACCAGGCTCAACTGTAAATGAAACATCATCCAGCGCGCGTTGCGTGCCATAAAGTTTAGTAATATTTTTTACCTCAACAGACATATTTGGCAAATGTAGAATTATTGATTGAAATAATAAATTCCTTATTCAAAGATTTTGAAGATTGACTAGTTAAACAATGCATAAACAAAACGAATAACAAGTATTTTAAACTACTATCTTTGTTTTGATGTTAGAAGGCAGAGTATTAAAATCAACAGGAAGCTGGTTTGAGGTAGAACTACCCAATCAAAAAACAATTTCCTGCAGAATCAGAGGTCAGCTACGGCTAAAAGGTATAAGCAGCACTAATCCTGTTGCGGTGGGCGACATCGTATCGGTGCAAGAACAAACAGATGGTTCAGGTGTAATTTTAGATATCAAAGAAAGGACAAATTACATCATTCGTAAGTCTATTAATTTATCTAAGCAAACAC
>JBJOND010000073.1:0-14688 GCA_046052065.1 Bacteroidota bacterium
TTACTTCAGCTAAATATTCACTGGCTGGTTTGCGATGTTGCGGCGCTAATTTTAAATGCGCCAATTCACCAGGCAACCCCTTTAACAACGATTGATTAATTCTGCTTAATAATATATCGCTGCTGGTATTCATTACAATTTTCTTTCACCAATTTGCTGACGCCACATCGCATAATACAAACCTTTTTCCTGCAATAAATCTTCATGCTTACCTTGTTCGACAACACTGCCTCTTTCCATTACATAAATTCTATCGGCATGCATTACTGTTGATAATCGATGTGCAATAAGCACTGAAATATGGTGGCTATCTTTTGAAATAGTACGTACGGTTGAATTGATTTCTTCTTCCGTTAACGAATCTAAGGCAGAGGTTGCCTCATCAAAAATTAAAAGTGATGGCTTTCTTAATAAAGCTCTTGCTATTGACAAACGTTGTCGTTCACCACCAGAAACTTTCACACCACCTTCTCCAATAATTGTATCAAGTCCTTTGTCGGCTCTATTTAGCAAATTATCAAGTGCGGCTTTCTTTAAAGCAGACATACATTCTTCATCTGTTGCATTAGGAGCAACAAACAATAAATTTTCTCTGATAGTTCCTGAGAACAATTGGGTATCCTGAGTAACCAATCCAATTTGAGAACGCAACTCATCCAGGTTGATTACAGAGCTTGTTTTAGCGTTGTATGTCACTTCGCCTTCTAACGGTGTGTACAATCCAACTAATAATTTTACTAAAGTTGTTTTTCCAGAGCCTGAAGGTCCGACAAATGCAATGGTCTCCCCTTTCTCGACTTTAAAATCAACATCAATAATTGCTTTTGTTGTTGAAGAAGGATGTTTAAAATGTACATGATTAAATTCAAAACGGTCTATACTTCCTACTCCTTCTGGATTAATCGCTTTTGGTTCTTTTTTAACCGCCAATATCTCCTCAAAGTTAGCTAGTGAAACCTCTGCTTCGCGATATACATTAATGATATTGCCTAGTTCCTGGAGTGGACCAAAAATATAAAACGAATAAATAAACATCGTAAAAAACTGTCCGATTGAAATTTGCTTATCGAAAATCAAATACAACATCACAAATAAAATTGCTGTTCGAAGTAAATTAACACAGGTGCCTTGGATAAAACTCAACGAACGTATGTATCGTACTTTCTTCAGCTCTAGATCTAAAATCTTTGTTGTTGTATCGTTTAATCGCTTTATTTCTTGCCCTGCTAATCCTAGACTTTTCACTAGCTCAATATTACGCAGCGACTCAGTTGTTGCGCCTGCAAGTGCGGTTGTTTCAGCAACAATTTTCTTCTGAATAGATTTAACCTTTCTACTCAAATAAGAACTTAAAATTCCTAAGAGCGGAATAGTTCCAAAATAAATTGGAGCAATAATCCAATGAACATTAATTGCATAAACAGTAACAAAGACAATAGCCACTAATGAAGTAAACAAAACATTGATGAAGGTGCTTATTAAACGCTCTACATCCGTTTTCACTTTTTGAAGTTTACCTAATGTTTCCCCGCTACGCTGATCTTCAAAAACACTATAAGGAAGTTCTAATGAATGCATGATTCCATCTGCATAGATTTTAGCACCAACCTTTTGAGTAATTACATTCACGCAGTAATCCTGGAAGTTTTTTGCAATACGACTAACAAAAGCAACACCAACCGCAGCTAAAAGCAACGAACCAACCCCACGAAAAAAGGAAGATCTATCATGCTTACCAAATTGATTTACATAATCATCAATTATATGCTTAAAAATATAAGGATCTAATAAAGAAAAAACTTGATTTATTGTTGCAAGTACTAAAGCAAGCGCAACTAATTTCCAATAAACTTTTAAGTACGAAAAAAGTAATTTCATTTTCTAAATATTGGGCGAAGATACAAATTAACAAGTGATTGTTATAAAGCAACGAATGAATACAGCAATAAATCCTTCTTTTATTTGTTAGTTTTGAATATTAAACTTTAATCATGAAAAAAATATTAATCGCTTTGACATTTTGCGCTACAGCAACTATTGCAAATGCACAACACACAGTAGTAATGAAGGATGGAAGTAAACTTAATGGAGAGCTTCAATCAATACAAAGCAATACGGTTACTTTCTTCTATAAAGGAAGTAATATCACTTTTAACGTAGGAGAAATTTCATCTATTCTATTTGATGGCGTTGTAGGGGGAGGTTCTTCTGTATCAACAACAACTACAAAAGGGGCTACTTATGTGATGCCAGGAAGGAAATTAACGCGTCAGCCTAAAATTGACAACTTGACAATGGAAAAAGGAATTGTAGTCGTTAATATCACCATCAACAAATACGGTAATATCATGAAAGCTGAAGCAGGTGCTGATGGAACAACAACTACGAGTTCATACCTTTTGACTAAAGCAAAACAAGCAGCAGAAAGTGCAATGTTTGATGGAGGAACAACATTCCCATTAGAGCAAAAAGGTACAATTACAATTACCTTCTAATAAAACAAGACATCTTGTCCTGATATTAAAAGTGGTTCGGCAATTAAGTCGCACCACTTTATTTTTTTATGCCATTATTGCTTGATAATTTTCTTTTTTCACATTGGTTATTGTTTTGATAAGCGAGCAAAAAAATAACAACTATGAACTTTAATCAATATACGCTTAAGTCGCAGGAAGCGATACAGCAAGCACAGCAAATTGCAAGTGCAAATGGTAATCCCACCATTGATACAGGTCATTTATTAAAAGCCTTATTAGAGGTGGATGAGAATGTAGTTCCTTTTTTACTTAAGAAGTTAAATGTAAACTTAAATACACTTTCCAATAGTGTAAATAAAATTGTTGATGGATATCCGAAAACATCGGGTGGCTCTACTTACTTAAGTAATGAAATGAATCAAACGTTTAATAAATCACTTCAATTATTGAAGGATTTTAAAGACGAATTTGTATCAGTAGAACATTTAATGTTAGCGTTGATTAGCAATAGCGATAATACCGCAAGACTACTTAAAGAAACAGGTGTTTCAGAGAAAGATTTAAAGAACGCTATTCTTGATTTACGGAAAGGAGCTAAAGTAACCAGTGCATCAGCAGAAGAAACTTATAACGCTTTGAATAAATATGCACGCAATTTAAATGAATTAGCGAGAGCAGGTAAATTAGATCCTGTTATCGGTCGTGATGAAGAGATTAGAAGAGTATTGCAGATTTTATCTCGAAGAACAAAAAACAATCCGGTTCTTATAGGAGAGCCTGGTGTTGGTAAAACAGCCATTGCAGAAGGATTAGCGCATCGTATTATCAATGGTGATGTTCCAGAGAATTTAAAAACAAAAGTGATTTATTCACTCGATATGGGTGCTCTTGTAGCAGGAGCAAAATACAAAGGTGAGTTTGAAGAGCGTTTAAAATCTGTTGTAAAAGAAGTTGTCAGCGCAGATGGAGAAATAATTTTATTCATCGATGAAATTCATACGCTTGTTGGTGCTGGCGGTGGCGAAGGTGCTATGGATGCAGCCAATATTTTAAAGCCTGCATTAGCAAGAGGTGAACTTCGTTCTATTGGCGCAACTACATTAAATGAATATCAAAAGTTTATTGAAAAAGATAAAGCACTCGAAAGACGTTTTCAAAAAGTAATGGTAGAAGAGCCAAGTGCAGAAGATACAATCTCCATCTTACGAGGACTTAAAGAACGTTATGAAACGCATCATAAAGTACGAATTAAAGACGAAGCAATCATTGCAGCTGCGGAACTAAGTGACCGTTATATTAGTGATCGTTTCTTACCTGACAAAGCTATCGACTTAGTGGATGAAGCAGCAGCGAAACTTCGTTTAGAAATGGATTCAGTTCCTGAAGAGTTAGACGAAATTCAACGTAGAATAATGCAGTTAGAAATTGAACGTGCAGCCATCAAACGTGAAGGCGATTCGAAAAAAGTTAATGAAATCGGAGAAGAGTTAGCTAACTTAAATGAGCAACGCAATGCAATCAAAGGAAGATGGGAAGGTGAAAAGCAAATCATCACTACCATTCAACAAACGAAAGCAGAAATTGAGAATTTTAAGATTGAAGCAGAGCAAGCAGAACGTACAGGCGACTATGGAAGAGTTGCAGAAATTAGATATGGTAAGATTAAAGAAGCAGAAGAAAAATTAATTGCATTCAACGAAAAATTAATTGAAGCACAAAAAGACAAAGCGCTCATTAAAGAGGAAGTCGATGCAGAAGATATTGCAGATGTAGTTAGTCGCTGGACAGGCATACCAGTAAAACGAATGCTACAAAGTGAGCGTGAAAAATTATTACACCTCGAAACAGAGTTGCACAAACGTGTAGTTGGACAAGAAGAAGCAATCGCAGCATTATCTGATGCAGTAAGAAGAAGTCGTGCAGGATTACAAGACAGCCGTAAGCCAATTGGATCATTCATTTTCCTTGGCACAACAGGTGTTGGTAAAACGGAATTAGCAAAGGCGCTAGCAGAGTTTTTATTCAACGATGAAAATGCCATGACGAGAATAGACATGAGTGAATACCAGGAACGTCATAGTGTAAGTCGTTTGATTGGAGCGCCTCCGGGATATGTTGGATATGATGAAGGTGGACAATTAACGGAAGCTGTTAGAAGAAGACCTTATAGTGTAGTATTACTTGATGAAATTGAAAAAGCGCATCCCGATGTATTTAATATTTTATTACAAGTTTTAGATGATGGTCGTTTAACTGATAATAAAGGTCGAATAGCGAATTTCAAGAATACGATTATCATTATGACATCTAATATTGGTGCTCATTTGATACAATCAAATTCCGAATCGCTTACTGATTTTAATTCAGATGAAATCATGGCAAAAACAAAACTTGAAGTGTTTGACTTATTAAAAAAATCAATGCGCCCTGAATTTCTGAATCGCATAGATGAGATTATTATGTTCTCTCCATTGAATAGAAATGAAATCAAAAATATTGTTAAGATTCAATTCGATTCTGTTGCTAATATGCTAGCTAAAAATGATATTCGAATTCAGATAACTGAAAATGCAATCGATTGGCTATCGCAACTAGGATATGATCCTCAATTTGGAGCAAGACCGCTTAAGCGTGTGATGCAAAAACGTGTACTCAACGAATTAAGCAAGCAAATTTTAGCTGGAACAATAAATAAAGACGCAGTTATCGAAATCGATATCGACAAAGCAAACAACTTTGTATTTAAGAATCAGGAAATCGTGCCTGCTTAGTTAATGGTTAAACTGTGATTTTAAAAAAGAGCTGCTTTATGGCAGCTCTTTTTTTGCTTTTGACAATTTATAAATTTCTAAAATCAATAATACTATTACCGATCCACTGGCGGCAATCACAAAATGAGAAAACCCCAACCTGCCAAAACCAAACAGCTGATTTAAATAGTCATTGGTAAGCAACAATATCAAAAACAAAAAGGCTATAGAAACTAAAATATACAACGAAGTATTTCCTTCCCTAAAAACGTTAAAAACATGTCGAGTTTTTGATATCATAGAAATAGATAAAAACACATTACCCAGTATTAACGAAGTGAATGCAACCGACCTTACTTCTGCAGGTGAATGGCCTTCATTTATAGAAACAAAATAAACAGCTAAAACGATAAAAAATAAAAACAATCCAATTAAAACGCTTTCGAGGATTTTGCTCAAACCAAAAAATCGTTCATCTTTTTTACGAGGGAAACGCTTCATCACATTTAGTTCTTCAGATTCGGATTCAAATGCAATCGAACAAACAGGATCAATAATCAACTCCAAAAAAACAATATGCAACGGCAACAATAGAATTGGCAAGGCCGAAAAAAATGCAGGAACTAATGTTAACCCTATAATAGGAATATGAATAGAAACAATATAGGCTAACGCCTTTTGTAAATTGTCATAAATTTTTCTTCCTAATCGAATAGAATCTACAATCGAATTAAAATTATCATCCAACAAAACGAGATCTGCTGTTTCTCTGGCTACATCTGTCCCCCTACTACCCATCGCAATAGCTACATCAGCAGCTTTTAATGCAGGTGCATCATTTACTCCATCACCCGTCATAGCGACCATCTCTCCATTCAATTTAAGCGCTTCGATTATTTTTAATTTTTGCTCAGGAATAATCCTAGCAAAGACATTTGTTGTATTAAGTTTCACTCTTAACTCTTCAACCGAAAGCTGACTCAATTCAGCGCCAGTTAAAACACCTCCATCTGAATTAATTCCAGCTTGCTTGGCAATACTCAACGCAGTATTCTCATTATCACCTGTAATCATCATCACTTTTATTCCTGCATTATGGCAATCCATAACCGACTCTTTAACTCCTTTTCTAATTGGATCTTCAAATGCAAGAAAACCTTCAAATGAAAAATTAAACTCCTGTTGTTTTAGTGGCAATTCATTTTGATGAAGTTTTGCTTTCGCTACTGCTAATACTCTTTTACCATCATTCGCCAACTGAAACAAAATTTGCCTTATATGAATCAGCTCTTCACTCGTCAAATCACATTGTTGAATAATAACTTCAGGTGCACCCTTACAATAAGCAATACAATCAAACTTATCACTTTGTACAACACGCGTCATTCCGAAATACTCATTACTCAAAGGGTATTCTTTAATTAATTCACCAATACTTGAGTTACCAAAATCGAAATCACTTGCTACTGATTTAATAGCATCTTCCATAGGATCAATAGAGTGCTCCCGTGAAGCATGTAATGAACAAAAAAACAAAGGCATTATCTCCTTACTTAAAATTTGGAATTCTTTATTATTTATAATTTGCCCGTTAACACAAACAGATGCAACATGCATTTTATTCTCCGTGATGGTTCCTGTTTTATCAGAACATAAAACTGTAATGGAACCTAAATTTTCAATAGCGGTTGCTTTTTTTGTAAGAATATTTCTTTTTGATAATCTCCATGAACCTATCGCTAAAAAAACAGTTAATACGACCGGAAATTCTTCAGGCAACATTGCCATTGCAGTGCCTAATCCATTCATTAACGCTAATACAAATCCACCACGGGTAAAATAAAATGCTGAGATAACAACAATACTTAAAAAAGCACCAATAAAAAATAAGTTCTTAATTAGCCTCTTCATTTCAACTTGCAATCTTGTACCACCCTGCACTATTGTTTGTAAACTTTTCCCAATTTTGCCGAGCTGCGTTTGTTGTCCTGTATATAAAACTTCTACAATAGCTCTTCCTTGCACTACAAGTGTACCTAAAAAAACGATGTTAGATTTTTTTAACTCAACAATCTCAGATTTTAAAACCGCAACAGACTCTCCAGTTAAAAGTGACTCATCAACTATTAAATGATTTGATGAAATCAATTTGCCATCCGCAGGAACTCTATTGCCTTCATTCAATATGATAATATCACCAGGGACCAACTCACTTCCCGAAACAACAACCTCTTTTCCATCGCGAACAACCAATGCTTTGGGAGAAGCTAATTGCTTTAAAACATTAAGTGCTTTTTCCGTTTTTAACGATTGATAAAACGTGATAAAAATGATAACAAATACCCAGCAAAGTAAAATAACTCCTTCTGTTGTGTCTCCTAAAACAAAGTACAAACTACCACAAGCAACCAATAGAATGAACATAGGCTCTTTCAAGACATCGAGAACAATTGCTAAAATATTTTTAGGCTTTGCCTTTGGCAACTCATTAGGACCAATCTTTTGAAGCAATTTGTTTGCTTCCTCACTTGTCAATCCTTGAATCTTAAAAGCCATTATTTTTGAAATAATAAAAAGTAAAAGTAATTTACTGAATTAAAGATAATTTATTTCAGTAAGCTATTTTAAAATAATAATATTAATCATAAAAAAAGTCGCCAATACAGCGACTTTAATATAGTTTTTAAATTTTCTTGTTACTCTTCGCTAACACTCCACATAGGTGAAATAACATTCGCGACCCTACATTACCATCCCAATCATCCTCACCAGGAGAAACTTCGTTTAAGTCGAAGGAGATAATTTTCTTTTTACTTTTTGCTAATGCAGATAACAAATAAGTAATCTCATGAAATTCGAATCCGCCTGCAACTGGTGTTCCGGTATTAGGACAAAGTTTAGGATCTAATCCATCAATATCAAAACTAACATGTACATGCTCAGGTAACGAATCGATAATAGCATCACACATCTTTTTCCATGAAGCACCTTCATATTGTTTTTTACGTACATCTGCATAGGTAAACACTTTTACACGACGTGCATTTTTTACTGCAAAATCATTTTCTTCTTCACAGAAATCACGTATACCCAATTGCACCAACTTCGTTACTTCTTTTAATTGAAGTGTATTATACATGATTGATGCATGCGAATAAGTAAATCCTTCGTAAGCTTTACGCAAATCCATATGTGCATCAATTTGAAGAATTCCAAACTTTTTATATTTCTTCGACAATGCCTTAAAGAACCCAAGTGGTGTACTATGGTCTCCTCCTACTAATCCAACTAGTTTACCTTTATTCAACCATTGAGTTGTTTCTTTCTCTACATGATCAATCATTACAGCAGAGGCTGCATTAACTTCATCAAGTGCTTTCTTTAGTTTAGGATCGTTCTGCGGACTCTTGCCTTCACCAAATGCATCAATAATTTTAGCTGCTGATTTTTTCGCAGCCTTACTTTGCGTTTGTAATTGTTTGGATATATCAGTCATGGCTATACCCTGTTTCCATAATTCAGGAAATTCATCATGGAATAAATCAACTTGTGCAGATGCTTCTAAAATTGCTGCAGGCCCTTTCGACGTACCGCCACCATAGCTAACTGTAGCTTCCCATGGCACTGGGATTAAAACTATTTCCGACTCTTCAGGAGTAAAAGGCAACCCAAATACATTGGCTTCCTTTAAACCTGGCGAATTAGGATTAAATGATTTAATCTTCGCAATTCTTTTTGCTAATGAACTAGATACCGTCTTTAATTTCATATTAAAAATTTGAAATGCGAAGGTAATTAATTTGCTGCTTAGTTGGCTTATTTGCTTAGCTGCAGAGAAAATGAAAAGGTTGTTCCTTTTCCAACTTCAGAATGTACACTGATATATTGACTATGTGCTTCGATAATATGCTTCACGATGGCTAGACCTAAACCAGTACCGCCCTGGTCGCGTGAACGACTTTTATCAACACGATAAAAGCGCTCGAAAAGGCGTGGAAGATGCCCTTTCTCAATACCAATTCCATTATCTGCAACATCAATAATAATCTTATCGCCTCCATCAGCATAACTAATCAATGTCTCTCCTCCTTGCACGCCATACTTAATTGAGTTAACGAGTAAATTAACAACAACCTGACGAACAAGATCGCGATCGCCATTCACATAAACTGGACGATTAGCTTCTTCGGAAAGATGAAGCCTAATTTTCTTTTCTTTCGATTGCATCTCTAGTGAGTCAATCACATCATGAATCAAATCAGTGATATCAAACGTTCTTATCTCAACAATCAACTCTCCAGCTTCTAACTTAGAAATTGATTCAAGATCATCTACCATGGTAACCAAACGATCGATACTCTTAGCAGCTTTATTTAAATACAACACATTAATATCAGCATCCTCTATCCCGCCATCAATCAGCGTATGTATATATCCTTGCGCAGAGAAAATAGGCGTTTTTAATTCATGTGATACATTACTTAAAAATTCCCTTCTATAAACTTCTACCTGCTTAAGATTATCAATCTCTTCCTTCGATTCTTTACTCCAGTCGACCAATATTTTCTGAATCTCATTGGTAATGTCAGTTCCCTGACCGTGGAATAAACGTATTGGCTCATTCGGACTTTTAAGTTTAATAATATCGCGATAAATCCTGTTAAGGTTATTAAAAATATAGTGAGAATACAAGTATTTTAAAGATGCGAGTGAAAGCAAAAAAACAATCACGAATAGAATAACAAAACCTAATGCAGGAAGTACAGAAAAAAACAATGAAGTAACAAGATAAAACAAACCCGTTACAACAGAACTTAAAATTAAAGATGCAATGATGGTTATTTTGAGTGGCTTCACTTCAAATGGCTTCTTGTACAAAAGTACCTAATTATTAAATATCGAATTTATATCCGATTCCTTTAATTGTCTTGATTGAATCGTCGCCTAACTTCTCTCTGATTTTGCGGATATGCACATCAATAGTACGGTCTCCAACTACAATATCAGAACCCCATACTCTCGACAAAATATCTTCACGGGTGAATACCTTACCTGGTTTAGAAGTAAGGAGCGCAAGTAATTCAAATTCTTTTCGAGGTAATACAATCGACTCTTCTCCCTTGTAAACCAAATAACTCTCTCTATCAATTTTTAAATTCCCAATCTGAACAACTGGAGTCGATGAACCTGTGCTGCCATTTAATCTTCTCAAAAGTGCCTTTACTCTGCTCAACATGATTCTTGGTTTGATTGGTTTTGTGATATAATCATCAGCACCTACATCGAACCCTGCTAATTGAGAATACTCTTCGTTACGAGCAGTTAAAAAAGTAATAAGTGTATTTTGCAATTCCGGTATTTCTCTCATCACTCTACAAGCCTCAATCCCATCCATTATTGGCATCATAATGTCGAGAATAACTAAGTGTGGAAATTCTTTTTTTGCAATCTCAACAGCCTCTTTACCATTCTTAGCTTGAAGCACCTGATATCCTTCTTTTTTGAGATTGTATTCCATGAACTCAAGAATATCTGGCTCGTCGTCGACTAAAAGTATTTTGATGTTTGAATTTTCCATAAGTAGTTTTAAACTTGTCAAATATATCTTGTCTTTATTACCAAATTGTTAATCCAATATTAAAGGAAAAACAAATCAAGTGCATCAACAAGAAAAACTAACCCGGCAAACGATTTTGTAAATCTAATTACATTATTTGATAGTGGTATTATAAAAATTAACAAAACTATTTTTCAATTTCAAATAAGCGACAGACAAACTGTTAAGTTATATCAATTTGATTATTAAATAATTACCTTTTATTCACTAATATTACGATACGATCTTGTGTCGCTCTTAACATTAATTTAATATTGGAATAATATGTCATTAACATTAACTTAATCTATTTGCATTGTCTTAACACAAACTAACCAATGAAAAGATTATTTAACAAATTAAGTATTGTCTTAACTTTAATTTTGTTCTTTATAGGACTTAATAATGTCAATGGGCAAGTTACTGATAGTGCGGCTGTTGAAACCACAATTAATTTGGAACCAGAGGATACTACCCAGCAAACAATTGCGAAAATGTACAATGATATTGACTTCCTGAAGCGTTTCCATATTACTGGATATGTTCAAACTCAATATCAAATTGCAGACTCTGCGGGAGTTAAAGGTGGCCCAGGAGGTGATTTTGACACAAACGTGAAAAATAGATTTTCTGTTAGAAGAAGTCGTTTTAAATTAACTTACGATAAGTATAATAGCAAAGGAGTATTACAAGTTGATCTTTCAGAAAGAGGAGTTCGAGTAGTTGATGCCTATTTTAGTATTACCGACAATAAAATACAGTGGTTCACTTTAACAGCAGGTATTTTTAATAAGCCATTTGGGCATGAAGTTGAGTATGGATCCAATGTGCGCGAGGCTCCTGAGCGTGGTAGAATGTCGAGTTTGTTGTTCCCTAACGAAAGAGATTTAGGAGCTAAATTAACAATACAAGGTCCTAAAACAGGTATATGGAACTGGCTAAAATTAGACTTAGCCTTAGTAGCAGGTGTTAGCTCTCCCGATGCGAATAAATTCACTAAAGACTATGATAATCACAAAGATCTTGTAGCCCATTTATCAGCTAATAGAAGTAATAGAAATGAAGATTTAAAATATGGTTTTGGTGTTTCTTATTATGGAGGTTCCAACGGAAATAACAACGATACAACTTATTCAATTTCCTCTGACGTAAATGGAAATAAATATTTTAAAGTAAACGTAGTGAACGAACTAGGCTATACGAAAAAAGAATATTTTGGTGTTGACTTCCAACTTCAAAAAGATTTTCGTTGGGGGATTTTTACTTTCAAAGGAGAATATATCCAGGGAACCCAACCAGGAATTGCGACTTCAACAAAATGTTATATGGAGAAACCAACTTCATTCATGTATTCACGTAATTTTAATGGAGCCTACTTTACATTGGTGCAAAACATTACGCGAATTAAATCACAATTAATTTTAAAGTATGATTGGTATGATGAAAATACAGATGTAGCGGGTGACGAAATTGGAAAAACAACAACCTTTGGCAAAGCAACTAACAATACTGATTTACGCTATGACACTTTTGGTTTTGGTGCTGCTTATTTAATTGACAACAACACAAAGGTATTAGCCTATTACGATATTATTAAAAATGAAAGCTCAAAAAACCTTGCTGGATACACACAAGACATAAACGATAATATCTTTACTTTACGTTTTCAATATAAATTCTAAAAATTAAAATATCTTAATCATGAAAAATATGTTTAAAAAAACCCTTGTTGCATTACTGATTTTATCAAGCAACATTTCATTCGCTCAAAAGTTAGTTATTAAAGGTAGTGATACTGTTTTACCTTTAAGTCAGAAGGAAGCGGAGCAGTACATGAAAACAAATAAAAGCGTAAATATTAGTGTTGTTGGAGGTGGTTCAGGTGTTGGTATCGCTGCTTTAATTGATGGAACTACTCAAATCGCTATGTCTTCACGTCCAATAAAAATGGATGAAAAATTAAAATTACAAGAAGCAGGTCGTCAATATAAAGAAGTTAAAATCGCTTATGATGCTTTAAGTATTATTGTTAATCCTGGTAACAAAGTAACGCAATTAACAAGAGAACAAATCGAAGGAATCTTTACAGGTAAAATCAAAAACTGGAAAGAAGTTGGAGGAGATGATATGAAAATTGTTGCTTATGCTAGAGAAACATCTTCTGGAACTTATGAGTTCTTTAAAGAGCACTTACTAAACCGTAAAAACTATGCTGCTACATGCTTAAACATGCCAGCGTCAGGAGCAGTTATTCAATCAGTTAGTCAAACAAAAGGTGCTATTGGATATGTTGGATTAGCATACCTTGATAAAAGTGTTAAAGCAATTGGAGTATCAACTGACAAAGGGAAAACATTTGTTAAACCATCTGTTGCAACTGCTAAAAACAAAACCTACCCAGTTGTTCGCCCATTGTTCTTCTATTATCCGACTAAATCTGAAGCGATCGTTAAACCTTTTATTGAATACGTAACTGGCAAAACTGGTCAAGGATTAGTATCTCAAATTGGATACATTTCTTTAGACGGATTTTAATAACGAATTATTAAATAAAAGCCGCATTGGGAAATGCGGCTTTTATTAGTTTTAGTTAAACCACTACCTTTGACCGTGATTAAAAAAGTAATAAATAAAATAATTGAATGGCTATTAATGTTAAGTAGTACCATAACTACTTTAACAGTTTTATTAATTGTCGTATTCTTATTCAAAGAAGGCGTATCTGTCTTTAAGGAATCGCCTCTCGAAGGTGAAAACGTTATTGTTTTAAGTAACCAAAACAAGGTTAGTCATTTAACTTCTGTTGATGTAAAAAAAATCTTTGATCAAGAAACCACTAATTGGAAATTAGTCGGTGGTGCCAACGACTCTATTTTACTTTTCACTTTCAATGATCTTAGTAATTATTTTTCTGAAGAAGAGCTAGGCCCTGAATTCGAATTTTTACCTCATAAAATGGATTCGCTCATTGAAGCTAATCCGGGAATGATTGCCGTCTTCTCAAAAAAATATCTAGACAAAAATCACAAGTCTAAAGTTGCTACTATTGATAACATCTCGCCTAAAACTTTTTTATTAGGTAAGGAATGGTTTCCAACTGCAAATCCCGCTGTACAACTTGGTGTACTACCTTTGATTTTAGGAACACTCTATGTTTCGATAGTTGCTATTCTTATTGCATTGCCTATTGGATTAGCTACGGCTATTTATATTGCTGAAGTAGCACATCCAAAAATTCGTGCTATCTACAAACCAGTTATTGAATTATTAGCAGGAATTCCGTCAGTAGTATATGGCTTTTTCGGATTGATAGTTATAGTTCCTTTAATTCAAAAAATATTTGATTTACCGGTTGGCGAATCAGGATTAGCAGGTGCAATAGTACTTGCGATTATGGCCCTGCCAACTATTATTACTGTTACGGAAGATGCATTGAGGAATACACCTCGTGCAATGAAAGAAGCAAGCCTTGCTTTGGGAGCAACACAATGGCAGACTATTTACAAAGTCGTAATCCCCTACTCAGCATCAGGAATTTCGGCCGCTGCTATTTTAGGCATTGGAAGAGCAATTGGCGAAACAATGGCTGTATTAATGGTAACTGGAAATGCTGCTGTAATGCCACATTCATTATTAGAACCACTACGAACAATTCCAGCAACAATTGCCGCTGAATTAGGTGAAGCACCTGCAAATGGTATTCACTACAAAGCATTATTTGGACTTGGATGTATTTTATTTATCATCACAATGGTCATTAATATTTGGGTAGAAACAATTTCAAAAAGACGCGTTAATCGATAATCAATATGCAATCAGATTTTAAAAAAATACTTAGTCAGTCGATAGCATTTTGGACGTTCAG
>JBJOND010000074.1:0-14225 GCA_046052065.1 Bacteroidota bacterium
TACATGGCATGTTATCAGCCATTGTTATTCCAGCAGCTTTGGCGATTGCTGTATTAATTTATTTGTTTGTATTGGGAAATCCAGCAAACTTCCAGGACAACAATCCTGAGCTAAATCCACTACCAGGAAATTTCTTAGGCATTATTTATAAGGGCGGTTTTATCGTACCTATTTTGATGTCGACATTATTAATTACGATTGTATTCGTAATCGAGCGTTTTATTACAATTGGTAAGTCTCAAGGAACTGGCCGTGTTGACGCATTCATTCACTCTGTACGTCAGTCTTTATCAAAAGATGATATGAACGGAGCAATTGCAGCATGTAATAAGCAAAAAGGTTCAATTGCAGCTGTAGTTTTAGCAGGTGTTAATGCATATCAGCAAATGTCTAAAGACTCAACTTTAGACAAAGAACATAAAGTTGCTTCAATTCAGAAAGAAATTGAAGAAGCTACTACTTTAGAGTTACCAATGTTATCTAAAAACTTAGTAATCATCTCTACGATTGCTTCTATCGCAACTTTATTAGGTCTATTAGGAACGGTATTCGGTATGATTAAAGCATTCGCTGCGTTAGCGCAAGCAGGTTCGCCAGATGCAACTGCCTTAGCAACAGGTATCTCTGAGGCCTTAATCAACACTGCTTTCGGTATCGGAACATCTGCAATTGCTATTATTTTCTACAACTACTTCACAAACAAAATCGATTCTATTACTTACGGAATTGACGAGGCTGGATATAGTATCGTTCAAACATTTACATCTAAACACTAATCATCTAACTCAAGATCCGTATGCCAAAAGTTAAAATGCCCAAAAACAGTCCCGTGTTGGATATGACTCCCATGGTTGACTTGGCATTCCTGCTGGTTACGTTCTTTATGTTAACTACTCAGTTTCGTCCAGACGAGCCTGTTGTAGTTGATTCGCCATCATCTATTTCTGAAAAAATTCTTCCAGATAAAGTAATGTTGGTGACCATTGATTCTTCCGGACGTGTTTTCTTCAATCTTGAAGGAAAAGATTTAAGGAAGGAAATGCTTGGCCAAATGAGTGCTAAGTATGGTGTAAAGTTCGATGAGAATGAGACAAATCGTTTTGCTGTTATGGCGACTTTCGGTATGACAGTTCAGCAATTAAAGCAATACTTACCATTAGATGAAATGGAAAGAAAGGACTTCATGAAGAAAAGTATGGGAATTCCATACGATTCATTGAATAATCAATTAGGCGACTGGATTCGTTTTGGTCGTTTAGCTGATGCTCAAAGTTCAAATGGAGCTCCTATTGAAAAAGATAAAGCTTTACGATTTGCCATTAAAGGGGATGCAAATGCTAATTATACTGCAATTAAGCGGGTTATTGAAGTATTTCAGGAAATGAAAGTAAACCGATTTAACCTAGTTACTACCTTAGAACAAAATCCTACAACTAATTAACCCTTAACCAGTCGAAAAGAAATGGCACAAATACAATCCAACGATTCTGACTCGGGTAAAGGCGGGAAACACGGTAAGGTAAGAGCTAAGAAACAGTCTACGCATATCGATATGACTCCGATGGTAGACTTAGCCTTCTTATTGCTTACCTTCTTCATGTTAACAACAACGTTTGGTAAACCTAAAACGATGGAAATTAACATGCCAGTTAAACCACCTCCAGGGCAGGAAATTAAGAATGAAGTTAATAATGCAATTACTATATTGCTGAGCGGTGATAATAAAATTTATTGGTACTACGGTGAATTAAAGCCAGAAACCAAATTGACCCTTACCGATTTCTCAGCAACAGGCATACGCAAATTATTTCTTGACTACAATAAACAAGCAGTTGATGAAATAAAGACGTTAAAAGAAAATGCATTAAAAACAAAAATGAATGAAGACACTTTGAAAAGTCGTATTGTTGACATCAAAGGTAAAAAGTATGCATTAATGGTTCTCGTTAAAACAGACGACAAAGCCAAGTACAAAAATGTAATCGATATTATAGATGAATTAAACATCTGTTTAATCGGTAAATACGCGTTGGTCGATTTAGATACGCGCGAATATGATTTAATAAACAACTTTCAACCAGGTCAATAATTATGTCAAACATACTTGATCCTTCATGGGACAATGTGATTAACTCCGACAGAGTTGAATTGGTTTTTGAAAATCGCAACAAAGACTTTGGTGCTTATGTAATTCGTAAAGGATATACGAAAACAGCATCGAGAGCTATGTTAATTTCAATAAGCTTTTTCACACTTTGTATATGTGCGCCTGTAATTTACAAGTTGATTTCTTCAAACATTGAGAAAATAGCTGAGAAACCAATTGAAGTTACAGTGGAGTTAAAGGAGCCACCTCCACTCGATAAAAACGAACCACCACCTCCTCCTCCACCTCCACCACCTCCAACAATTGAGACGGTAAAATTCACCCCTCCCGTAGTAGTGGATAAGGAGATTGCTGAAGAAGAACAACCACCTCCACAAGAAAAGTTAAACGAAACAAATGTTGGTGTTGTAACACAAGAAGGTACGGAAGGTGCAACCGAATTACCTCCTGAGACAGTTGTGGATCCTGATGCAGACAAGGTATTTACCTATGTAGAAGAAATGCCTGCATTTCCTAATGGTGGAGAATCAGCTATGTATACTTATATTACAAAAAACATACGCTACCCTCAAATGGCAGTTGATGCCAATATCACAGGTAAAGTGTTCGTTAATTTCGTGGTAGACCAAAACGGAAATATCGCTGATGTAAAAGTACTTCGCGGTATTGGTGGCGGATGCGATGAAGAAGCAATTCGAGTTATTAAATCGATGCCAAAATGGACACCCGGTAAGCAAAACGGAAGAACAGTAAAAGTTAGTTTCAACGTTCCAATTTCGTTTACGTTAAGAAATTAATATTTAACTAGATTTTTAATAAAAAGAGCCTCTCAATTGGGGCTCTTTTTTATTTACAATGGTTAATGTTTCGTAATTTTGCCGTCAATCAAAAATTTACGCCCATTGAAAGGAAATAAAATACTTTTTTACGTTACAGCAGCCATGTCTGCATTGTACCCAATTGTTGGAATTTATATTCTGCTTGCACCTAACGTAGAAATACTATTACCCGGCAATAAACGTTACATCATTGGAAGTATGCTTTTAATTTATGGCGTATTTCGTTTTTTACGATTAAAGTCGATGAAAAAAAATATTGACCTTCAAGAACAAAACAAGGAATCTTAATTCTAATGAAACAATCCTTCTTTTTAATTTCTCTATTTTTCTTAATGTCTTGTGGTACTGATTTCAAAAAGCCATACAGCGATACGCCAACCTCTGGTAACGTAAAAATAGCTTCCGACGAAACTTTACAACCGCTAGTTGATTCGGAAAAAGACACCTTTATGGGCTTATATCAGTATGCAAAATTAAATGTAACACATACTTCTGAAGCAGCTTGCTTTGCAAACTTGATTAATGATTCTACAAAAGTTATCATTGTGAGTCGTAAGTTAAACCAAAAAGAAAACGACTATTTTAAATCGAGAAATTTAATTCCTATCACGACTAAAATTGCATTAGATGCTATTGCTATTATTGTAAACAAAAGTAATGTCGACAGTCTACTTTCCTTAAAGCAACTCACATCAATTTTATCAGGGCAGGTATCGAATTGGAATCAAATTTATCCATCCTCCAAACTTGGAAAAATCTCTGTTGTATTCGACAATAATGGATCAAGTAATGTTCGCTACTTACAAGATAAATTACTTTCAGGCAACTCGCTCGCTTCAAATTGTTTCGCTTCACAATCGAACCCAGCAGTAGTAAAGTATGTTGAAGAAAATGAAAACGCCATTGGAATAATTGGCGTTTCATGGATTAGTGATATTGATGATAAAAGCAGTCAGGGATTTCTATCAAGAATAAAAGTGATGGACTTAACTACAGTTGACAACCCAGTTTATCCGGATGATTATTATAAGCCTTACCAAGCATATATTGCACTATCACAATATCCCTTGATAAGAGAAGTATACATGATAAACAGAGAAGGTCGAGCAGGTCTTGGGACTGGCTTCGTTTCTTTCGTTGCAGGAGATGCCGGACAACGAATAATAAGAATGGCCGGATTATTGCCTGCCACAATGCCGGTTCGAATAATAAAAACAGAGTAAAATTACTGATATGAAAAAGAAAATTTTTATTGCATTAATGATAAGCTTAGGTTTTAATGCAAGTGCTCAGACTTTAAAAGACGCAATTCGATTAAACGAAAACGAACAGCATGACGATGCATCAAGTGCATACAAGCAATTAATTTCGTTAGAGCCAACTAAAGGGGATTACTATTATTACTGGGGCAACAATTTGTTAGATGCGGATAAAGCCGATTCAGCCGCAATCATTTTTTCAGAAGGATTAAAAAAAGAGCCAGGCAATTTACTATTACAAATTGGAACAGCAGAATTAAAATTAGCTGTTGGTAATTTAAACGAAGGCAAGTCCGCCATCGAAGCCACTGTTAAATCTGCAGGACCAAAAAACGCGACTATTATGGTTGTAGCTGCTGAAGCATTAATTCGCCATAAAAAAGCGCAGGATTTAATGTTAGCAAGAGTGTATTTAGATGCAGCTTTAAAACTAGATGCAAAAAATCCATTGACCTATAATTTAATAGGCGATATCTATTCTGAAGAAAATAATGGTAGTGAGGCTGCTAAGTATTACAACCTGGCATTAGAAAAAGATGGTAAATACATTAAATCTGTTTTTCACAAAGGACAATTGTATAAAAGATCAATGAGCTACGAAATTGCAATAGCTGAGTTTAATAAAACATTAAGTCTTGATCCTAATTTCGCTCCTGCTTATAGAGAGCTTGGAGAGTGTTATTATAAAATGAGAAAGCCTGAACAAGCCAAAGAAAACTATAAAAAATACCTTGAGCTTTCTAAAAACAATAATAGTGCGAGATTGCGTTATGCGTCATTCTTATATCAAAGTGGCGAATACAATGACGCTGGATTCGAACTTTCATTAATCACAAAAGTGGACTCTACAAATTTAGGTATGATGAGAATGATGGCCTACGTTAATTATGAATTAGGTAAAAACGATACGGCATTAAAAACAATCAGCAAATTATTTGATATAACTGTAGAAGATACAACAAAACGTATCGGTAAAGATTATTCATACTTTGGAAAAATTTTAGCTAAAGGCGGAAATGCTGAATTAGGTACTGCTTACATCCAAACAGCTTTAACTATTGATCCTAAGCAAGGCGAATTATATGATGATTTAGCGGATATGTATAATAAGCAAAAGAAATATGATTTAAGTGCTTTGACTTATGAAGCTAAAATCAATAATTCTGCAAAGGCTGCTATTACTGATTATTTTAATATGGGTCGTGCATGGTACAATGCGAAGAATTATGTGAAAGCAGATTCTGCATTCGCAAAAGTTACCGAAATAAATGCAACATGGCCGAATGGATATTTCTGGAGAGGTCGTGCTAACGCGCAAATTGATAATACTGCTAAAGAAGGCTTAGCCAAGCCACATTATGCGAAATTTATTGAGTTAGCAAGTGCAGATGCCGCTAACTTAACAAAGCAAAAAACTAATTTAGTTGAAGCTAATAGTTATTTAGCATTTGCTGCTTTTGTTGCTAAGGATTGTAGTTTATCGATTGAATATTGGAATAAAGTTTTGGAAATAGATCCAACAACAAAACAGGCAAAAGATTCTATTGAGGCAATTAAAAACTCAAAAGATTGTAAATAAAAAAATGGGGCTTAAAATTAAGCCCCATTTTTTATGCTTTTACATCATCATCCTGCTGATTTCGGAATTTAAATCCGACTTTTTTACCGTCATACATTGAGGTTTCAATCATGTAGGTTAATGCGTCATGAACTGTAATTTCACGCATTGCATCGATTGGAGGAACAATAGCATCAGTATCCAAGGCATTAATTAAAAATTGATCGATTAATTTTTTTAAGTTATCGTTTGAAATTGTATCTGAAGTGAAATTGTTAAACAAAATTCCAATCTGCTTTTTGCCTTCTACAAAAAAATGATTTTCCGAATTAATAAAGATCCTTCCTAACAACTGACCAAGCTCACCTCTACGTTCAAACTTCATCGCATCTGCCATAAAATTATAGACGGATATCATCCCACAAACGGCGCGGTCGTGATTAAGACTTACATAGTTGGATTTAGTTAGAGGATGCGTTGCATCAAACGCAAATGCATTGGTATGCATTATAAAAATTAAAACATCATCTGCAACCTTTAATTCAGCTTCAAAGGTGCCCCTATCAGTATATTTCACATTAATACGTGGGTCATTTAATAGCATGATATGTTTTAGTTCTTTTTCATATTCGATTAGCATGTGCTTAATCAATGAAAATGCTGCAAAGGTTGTATCGGTTGCATTTTTTGCATTCTTAACCTTTGTATTTAGTAAATGAAGAATCTGTTCGTTCATGATATTTTAATAAGCTCTTGCGAATAGCACTCTTTGACCTGATGGATTTCCAGTTAAAATACACTGACCTTCTTCTTCTGGATTATCCATTGGTATACATCTAATCGTTGCCTTCGATAATTCTTTGATTTTTTCTTCTGTCTCAGTTGAGCCATCCCAATGTGCATAAACAAAGCCACCTTTGTTATCTAAAATATCAATGAACTCGTCCCATGTATCTGCACGATTCGTTTTGTCTTCTCTTAGGTCGAGCGCCTTTCTGTAAATATTATCCTGAATTTGCTCTAATAAATTTTCAATCTTCAAATGTAAATCTGTCATTTGATAAACAGCTTTCTCTTTAGTATCTCTTCTTGCAACCTCTACTGTACCGTTTTCTAAATCGCGAGGACCAATTGCTATTCTCACAGGTACACCTTTTAATTCGTATTCTGCGAATTTCCAACCTGGCTTGTGTGTATCGCGGTTATCATATTTAACAGAAATTCCTCTTTTTTCCAATGACTTTTTTAACTCAGCAACCTTTTCATTTATTGCATTTAATTGTTGATCATTTTTAAAGATAGGCACAATTACTACCTGAATAGGTGCTAATCGAGGAGGCAATACCAAACCATCATTATCTGAATGACTCATAATTAATGCTCCCATCAAACGGGTAGAAACACCCCATGAAGTAGCCCATACATATTCTTGCTTACCCTCACGATTGGTATATTTTACATCAAACGCTTTAGCGAAATTCTGACCTAAAAAGTGAGAAGTTCCAGCCTGTAGCGCTTTTCCATCTTGCATCATAGCTTCAATGCAATACGTGTCTAATGCACCTGCAAATCGCTCATTAGGCGACTTCATACCTTTAATTACTGGAATAGCTAAAACATTCTCAGCAAAGTCTGCATAGACATTCAACATTTTAATAGTCTCCTCTACTGCTTCTTCTGCTGTTGCATGAGCGGTATGACCTTCCTGCCATAAAAATTCGGCGGTGCGTAGAAACAACCTTGTTTTCATTTCCCAACGAACAACATTAGCCCACTGATTAACGAGAATTGGCAAATCGCGATAAGACTCAATCCAGCCTCTATACGTGTTCCAGATTATCGTTTCAGATGTTGGTCGAACAATCAGCTCTTCCTCTAGCTTAGCATCTTCATCTACAACTATTCCTTTCCCATCTGGGTCATTTTTTAATCGGTAATGTGTCACTACGGCACATTCTTTCGCAAAGCCATCCACATGACTAGCTTCTTTACTAAAAAAGGACTTAGGAATAAAAAGAGGGAAGTATGCGTTGACGTGTCCTGTTTCTTTGAAACGACGGTCAAGTTCTTGTTGCATTTTTTCCCAAATTGCATAGCCATATGGCTTTATCACCATGCAACCTCTAACTGCGGAATGCTCTGCCAAATCGGCCTTCACAACAAGGTCTTGATACCATTGAGAGTAATTTTCTTCCCTAGATGTTAATTGTTCGCTCATACATTTATAAATTTACCCAAAATATTTTTGGCATTGTGTTTGTCAATTGATTTAACAACAAAATTGAATAACTAACAGCATAAAAACAATTTAATTCTATCATTTATGAAATCTCTCACACAAATAATTAAATTGAACCCTATCAAATCCACTCTTTTCTTAACTTTTCTAACCCTTTCTACTATTTCTTGCTCCTCTAATCGTTATACAACTCGTAGTTCCGATGATGTTTATTTTACTAGTGTTCCCCGCACAGAACAAACGAGCAACTATCCGCAAAATAGCGACGATCAGTCCAACAATTCCAATCAGGACCAAAATCAAGATCAAAATTCAACTGTTGATTACTCTAATTCATCAGACCAGGGAAATACGAACAACTATACGGTTAATACTGACACTGATGACAGCACCAATAATAATTCAACTGCTACATCCAACCGTTTTAGTGATGATAATGGAAACACTTATATTACTAATAACTATTATGATAATGATGACTATTACGATTATGCATACACAGCACGCCTAAGAAGATTTAATCATTCATGTGGCTGGAATTATTACGACCCATACTATACAAACATGTACTGGTATGATTATAATCCTTATTCATATGGTGTAAGCGTTTATACAACATATAGCTGGTGGGGATTAGCAACTACTTATAGTTACAATAGCTGGTGGCCAAGCTGGGGTTATGGATGGGGAGGAAATTGTTATAACGGCTGGGGTAACGGCTGGGGTAATAGCTGGGGATATAACAATGGCTATTGGAATGGTTATAACAATGGTTACTGGAATGGATATTATGCTGGCTTATACAACGGAACTTTCAATCCATATTATTTCAACAGTATGGACTCTTACAGTTATTATTATGGACCAAGAGGTGGAAGAAACAATGGACATATTGCGCATAATACTCCAAGAAGAGGATCAAGTGTTTCACAATTATATAATGAGCTAGGAGTAGAAAAAGACAATGACCATTTGGTTGCTAATGATGGCATTCAAGCAATTGGAAGACCAAAGAGAGAAATTAAATCAGAGTATCAAAATGCGAATACAATTAACCAGGGTGAAATAAAAACAAACCCCGTAAAAAATAACACAACTATTACTACACCCAAAGGCGAGAATGCTAATACTAATTTAAATAACAATACAACTAACGGCTCGAACCAAAACAACAGTAACACTCCTAGAGGGAATAGTAACTTAAACACAATAAACAATCAGGGAGATACTTATAGTAACCCGAAAAACTATACGCCAACACCAAAAAGCAATCAACCTTCAGAGAACAATTATAGTACTCCGAAGAATACTAACACTACAACGCCTAAGAACAACCAACCTTCAGAGAATAATTACACGACGCCAAGAAACAATAATATTACAACGCCTAAAAACAACCAACCTTCAGAGAATAATTATAGCACTCCACGAAATAATAATAATTCAAATCCGAAAAACAATAACCAACCTTTAGAAAATAATTATTCCACTCCGCGAAATAATAATTATTCTACTCCGAAAAACAATAACCAACCATCAGAAAATAATTATAACACTCCACGAAATAATAATTATTCAACTCCGAAAAACAACAACCAACCTTCGGAAAATAATTATTCAACTCCGAAAAACAATAACCAACCATCAGAAAATAATTATAACACTCCACGAAATAATAATTATTCAACTCCGAAAAACAACAACCAACCTTCAGAAAATAATTATAACACTCCAAAAAGTAATAATAACAGCACACCGAAAAACAATAATTACTCTCATCCCCGAAATAATGAGAATAATGTAACACCTCGCAGTAATTCAACTCCAAGAAATAACACTCCATCCTATTCAAGTCCTAGAAACAGCGGAGGTAATAACTCAGGTGGTGGATCTGTTGGAGGAGGAAGAAGAAGATAATTCAATTTGAATATTACTCTAGAACTGCTACTAAATTGTAGCAGTTCTTATTTTATTAAAACAGTATGAAAAAAATTATAACATCCTTTCTATTATCATTTTTATTTAACTACGGATTTTCACAAAATGATGGCGATATGTTACGCTATTCTATGTTAAATTACGGAGGCACTAGTCGCTCCCTAGGAATGGCAAACTCTTTTGGAGCATTAGGAGCAGATATGAGTAGTACAGCAACTAATCCCGCAGGATTAGGCATGTACCGTTCAGGAGAAATCAGTATGTCACTAGGTTTTCATAACCGATTTGTAAACGATCAGCTTTTCAATTCAAATAAGGAAAGTAATCAATTTAAAATGGCATTTAGTAATGCTGGAATGTTGTGGCATCTTGAAAATCAGAATTACAGTAAATGGAAAGGCTGGACATTTGCAATTGCCTATAATCAGACCAATAATTTTTCTTCTGATAATTTTGCATCAGGCTTTAACGGCAATAATTCTATTCTACATTCTTTCTGTGAAGAATTAGGAAAACTTGATCCAACATTGAATGTGGTAGATAATATTCAAACGTATTCAGCCTATACTGCAACTTCAGCTTATAACGGTGATAATGCTGCATTCCTTACAACTGATTTTCCTTTTGACGTAGACTTAGCATGGCAGACATTTTTAATTGATAGTGTTAATTCAGATGCAGGACAAACGTATTATTTTAATGTGGTGCCGTTTGGTGGTGTACAGCAATCCAAAAGAACCAGGACAAGAGGTGGACAAGGAGAATTCGATATTACCTTAGCGAATAACTTTGAAAACAAATTATTTTTTGGAATGACAATCGGATTTGCCTCGGTGAATTTTAGTCAAACTACCAATTGGAGAGAATACGACAGCGAAGATTCGATCCCAGGATTTTATTCACTCGATTATAATACAGAGTTAAACACAACAGGAAGTGCGGTTAATTTCAAATTCGGTGTTATTTACAAGCCACTCGATGCAATGAGAATAGGAATCGCTTTTCATACACCTAGTAGCTATTTATTAACGGATGATTATTCATCTACTATCAATGCTAAACTAGAAAGTTCAACTGGTGGTATTATTGAAAATGATTATGCTTCGCCATTATCCATTCCGTTTCAATATCGAATAATGACGCCGCTTAAACTGATTACTAGTATCGCAGGACTAACATCAAAAGTTGGTGCTGTCAATTTAGATTATGAGTACAACGACTACTCGAAAGGCAGCGTTTATTCAAATGATGCCAGCATCAACCAATTTTTTAACGATGCAAGGGAAGCCATCAAAATAAAATATCAGGCAACACATACAATTCGTGTAGGTGCTGAAGCTATTTTAAATAACTGGAGGGTACGTGCAGGAGCAAGCTATTCTTCATCACCATTCAAATCGCAATTTAGACTTAATACTTTTTCAGATTTAAGCAGAAAAACGTTTACTACAGGATTCGGCTATAAAGGTGAACGCTATTTCTTTGATATGGCACTAGCCTATTCTGTTTTTGGATCGGTAGAAAAACAATATGTACTAGAAAATGGTAATGAAGGATTGATAGAATCGAATTATAGTGATACCAGGGTGTTATTTACAGTTGGAAAAAAATTCTAATCAAGAACTCTGATGATCATGTCATCAATTTGTGCATTGTATTTACCCGGATTGTAAACATAAATTTTAACAATATCTTCCGGCTTTAAATCTTCCACATACTTATAACCATAATAAAGAGTTGTCCACCGATTTTCTTGTTTGATGAAAGGCTGGAATTGCAAACTTCTCCAAACTTTTATATCGCCTTTTGGGGAATCAATTTCAACAACTAACATAAGCTTATCAAATGCGGGCAATTGTTTTGACTGAACATTTAATTGAACTACCAACGACTTATTCTTAGTTAACTTTATTTGCTGCAAAGAATTGGTATAGGTAGGGCCATATTCTAATGTTGAATCTACTATTGAAACATTATTACCGCTTATTGCATTTGATGAGGACATAAATAATTTTTCATCTAAATTCCAGTAGTTCTTTTCAAAATCATTTTTCTCTTCAAACAATACATTGGAAATATCTTTTTCTCCGGATATATTTTTCGAAAACAAATAGATTCCTGAGTTAAAATATAAATCTTGTTTTATAAGATAAGGGAAATATTTACGAATACGAAATTCGAGTTCGGGTGCATGATAATTATTAGACCAAGCATGAAGAAAATAGTTCTTTGATGAATTCTTCAAAATACTATCAAGCTCATTATAGGTTGAGTTGTCATTACATCGATATTGAACAAAATTCGATTTGAGATTATCACTTTCAAAATAATAATCAAAGTAAAAAGGTTTAATTACATTAACGGTGTATTCAATATTTTTTTCGCCGTATTGATTTGAATAACTTTTTACGTCATCAACTAATTCTTTAAACACAGCAAATTGCTCAGTAATGTAATATTTTTTTGAAAATACTGAACTATAAAAAAACAGCAGCATGGTTAAAACTACTAATGACTTTGCGATGGTCGTATTTTTAAAATCAAGTAATGAACAAATTGCAATTATAATCAGTGGATATCCGAAAACAAGAATTGAATATTGAAAAACCGGATTCTTAAATACAGAATAAAAGTACGCTATAAGTACTGGCAATAATCCAAGAATAATCGAAACAAAAAATATTTTTTTGTTGACTACCTTAAATTTATTCAATAGCAATGCGGCAAAAACTATTATCAATAAATAGGCAACAAGCAACCAATCGTTATTGAGTGAGTAAAACAAAAATTCAATAATCGCAAATCTTCCTGGAGCTCCGAGCCAACCACCTTCTCCTCCTAGCCCACCAACACTAAAATGAGTTATAAAAACATTAGCATTAGGAATATACATCAAAAACATAATTACTCCAGCCAACAAAAAAAACAATCGTGTTTTATTTTCACGAATAAAAATCAATCCTGCAAGACCAACCAATCCAACAAACAAAAAACTAAAATAATGTGAATACATTGCTCCTACTCCACCTGCTATCAAGAGTAAATGCCATTTTGCAAAAGCAGACTTGCTATTATCTTTTTGAAATACAATTTTACTCCATGCTAAAACAAACAGTAACGAAAAAAATAAACCAGGCGAATAAGGTCGTGCGAGTTGACTATATAAAATAGGGAATTCAGAACAAGCAAAGATTGATAAGGCAATTAATGCGCGATTAGTACCAAGCCAATATTTTGCAATCAGGTAAAATAATCCTAATGATAAACATCCAAGAATTACAAATGGCAAACGCACAATAAAAGGTGTCATCCCAAAAAATTTTGTCCAGTACCATAAAAATACTTGCACTCCCATTGGATGCATATCATCTAATCGAACGCCATTTTCAATTACCGATGATAAGCTTTCAAATTGCAAACGTGATAACGCACTTAACTCGTCATTGGTCAACGACCAATCTGCAAAGTGATAAAAACGCATAGCAATACCTACGCATAAAATCACAATCAGAAGGCTATTGTCAATTAAAAATCGTTTCATGCTTTAACTCTTTGTCGAACTACTTCAGAAAGTATCATACCTGCCGCAACAGAAACATTCAACGACTCAATTTTACCTGTCATAGGTATCTTAACAATTGTATCTGCGCGCTTCATATACTCGCCGGAAATACCATTCTCTTCACTTCCTAAAATAATAGCAACGGGTTTTGTATAATCTGCTTGATAAATTGTTTCATTTGTTTTTTCAGAACATGCAACAATCGAAATTCCTGACTCTTTCAAATAATCAATTACCACTTTCAAATTATCTTCTCTGCAAATTGGAATATAATGTAAAGCACCCGCCGAAGTTTTCACCGTATCGGCATTAATAATTGCTGATCCACGCGAAGGAATAACGATTGCAGAAGCACCCATGCATTCAGCGGTCCTTGCAATAGCTCCCATATTGCGGGTATCTGTAATTCGATCTAAAATTATTATAATAGGATTCTTTCCTTTTTCAAAAAGCTGTGGAACAACATCTTCAATGGTATAATAACTTATTTCAGCAACAAAGCCTACAACTCCTTGATGATTATTTCTTGTTAAACGATTTAACTTTTCAATTGGCACCAATTGAAATTGAACTCCGCTTGATTTTAATTCAGACTTTAACTCTTTAATGAGCGGATTATTTAAATTGCTTTGTAAAAACAATTTTTCTATTTCCTTACCTGAGCGAATTGCTTCAAGCACAGCCCGCGTTCCATAAATCAAATTTTCATTTTGATTTTGATTT
>JBJOND010000075.1:0-13328 GCA_046052065.1 Bacteroidota bacterium
GTAGTAACATTTAAACTTTTATAACCTCCTCCTTGTGGAGTTGTAATTGGTGCTTTTAAAAAGATTTTATTTCTTCTGATTATGTCCCATGATTCTTGAGCTATACCAGAAGTATTTCCTGCTAGGTATACTTTTTCTCCTACTTCAATTTCTTCGATTTCAATTTTAGCTCCTGCCGCCATAATAATTTCAAGCGTGGCATCCATAATTTCGGGTCCTATTCCATCCCCTTTTGCAACAGTTATCTTTTTCATTTTTCTTAATGTTTTATTTGTTGCCGCAAAACTCAAAAAATCATTTCATATATTTTTATTTATCTTTGTAATACAATCCATAAATTATTTTTATGAATTATACTTTAAATCAATTGCAGATTTTCTTAAAAATTGTACAAACGCAAAGCGTAACTAAGGCTTCTGAGGAGTTATTCTTGACTCAACCCGCAGTGTCTATTCAGTTAAAAAACTTTCAAGATCAATTTGATATTCCTTTGACGGAAGTTGTTGGAAGAAAAATTTACATCACTGATTTTGGAAAAGAAATTGCCGAAGCTGCTGAAAATATTTTAAATCAAGTTTATGCCATCAATCATAAAACGCTTGCTTACAAGGGTCAGTTATCGGGCAGACTAAAAATTTCGGTGGTATCAACTGGAAAGTATGTGATGCCGTACTTTCTCAAAGAGTTTATAAAACAAAATTCGGGTGTTGATTTGGTGATGGATGTGACTAATAAAAACAAGGTGATTGAAAGTCTTGAAAAAAATGAAGTTGACTTTGCGCTTGTATCTATTTTACCAAACTCATTAAATATTGAAAAACTAGATTTGCTTCAGAACAAACTTTTTTTAGTTGGAAATAAAAAGGCGGCACTAAAAAAAGAAATTAAAACCAAAGACTTGTTCAAAGAACTTTCGCTGATTTTTAGAGAAAAGGGTTCTGGTACACGGCAAACAATGGAAAACTTTATTGAACGAAATAAACTTACCATTAATAAAAAAATGGAGTTAACCTCCAACGAGGCTGTTAAACAAGCATTAATTGCTGGACTAGGTTATTCTATCATGCCGCTCATCGGCATCAGAAATGAATTAAATAATGGCGATTTACAAATTACACCCATAAAGGGTTTACCTATTAAAACAACTTGGAGTTTGATTTGGCTAAAAGGCAAAAGACACTCTCCTGTTTGTCAAGCCTATTTAAATCATATCAAAACTGAGAAGTCAAAGATTATCAAAGAAACCTTTGATTGGTATGAACAATACTAAGTTGTAAGAGATATTATTTTCTCACCAATATATCACCTAACTCTTTGCGCGAACGAGCTGCTACTTCGCGCTCATTAAATGGAGCAGGAAGTTGTTCTGCGCTTCCAGGATAACCCAGAGCAATAAATACAACTGGGTCAAGGTCATCGCTTAAATCAAAAACCTCTTTTGTCTTCACAACATCAAAGCCTCCCATTAAATGTCCTAACACACCATTTGCAGTTGCTTCTAACATTAAATTTTGATTAGCAGCTCCTACATCATGCATATAATGACGGTTAGGGTTACCGTTAGAAAATGTTTTTTTGGCTAATGATAGTAGTAATACTGCTGCATCTTTCGCCCACGATTTATTGCCTGCCATTAATAATTCCGCCATCTGATCAAAAGCTGGAGTTCCTCGATGAGCAACATAATAAAGCCATGGCTGCTCATTCATGCTACTAGCCGCCCATGATGCCGCTTCAATAAACTGATTTAATAAATCGTCAGAAATATTCTTATCTGTAAAAGAACGCGCACTCCACCTTTCTTTAATGATTGAGTTTACGGGATATTTTGTAGTTGCTATTTTGCTCATTATATTTTTTTATATGGATCCCATTAATCCGTTTTCGTAATCGTGTATTGCTTGTATAATTTCTGTTTTACTATTCATTACAAATGGCCCGTAGGATACAAGAGGTTCATGAATCGGCTCTCCTGCCATAAATAACAATTCAGAATCACGTATAGCCTTTACTGTTATATTATTTCCTTCGTCACTCAACCAAACCAAATGTTGCGATGGCACCTCGTATTCATCGATGATTGTTTCGCCCTTTGTTAAATAGTAAGATGCATTAAATCCTTTTTGAACTTCAACGGTTACTTCTTCTCCTTCGGGAATAGAGATATGTAACAAGGATAAAGGTGAAAATGTTTTTGCTGGCCCCTGCAAATCTTTATACTTACCGGCTATAACACGAACCTGACTGTTTCCTTCTTTTAAAACTGGAATTGAATCCGATTTAATTTCCTGATAGGACGGCGCTGTCATTTTATGCGCAGCAGGTAAATTAATCCAAAGTTGAATCAAATGTAAAACGCCACCTGTTTTCGAGAAACTTTCAGGAGCACCCTCCGAATGAACAACACCGCTTCCCGCTGTCATCCATTGAACGTCGCCACCCTTTATTCTTCCAATATTACCAACACTGTCTTTGTGCTCCACTTCTCCATCAAATAAAATGGTCACTGGAACAAATCCGCGGTGGGGATGAGGAGGAACAGAAAATGGTTCGCCAGCAGGAATATGCTGTGGACCAAAATGATCTAACATGATAAACGGACTTATTTGTTCTACCCATTGATTTGGCAAAGGACTCATCACAAATTGCTTAGGTCCGAGGTTCTTCTTTTCAGAAGCGATAATCTTCTTAACTGTTTTCATAAATGCTATGACGCAAAGATATTACATTAATTGTTGTATATACAACAGTTTTTGATTGTAAAATAAATTCTGCTTTAGAATTATTCTTTTCCTGCCACGCAAACAACAATTTCGCCCTTAGGCGGATGTGCCGTAAAATGCTGGAAAAGCTCTTGTGCTGTTCCACGACGGGTTTCTTCAAACATCTTTGTGAGCTCTCTCGAAACAGCGCATTTTCTATCTGCTCCAAAATGTTCCATCACCTCTTCCAATAATTTTACTAATCGGAATGGCGATTCATAAAATACGATGGTACGCTCTTCTTCTTTCAAAAATAAAAATCGTGATTGGCGCCCTTTTTTCTGAGGTAAAAATCCTTCAAACACAAATTTATCGCAAGGTAATCCGCTCATCACTAAAGCAGGAACAAATGCTGTTGGACCTGGTAAACAATAAACTTCAATGTCTTCCTTGATACACTCACGCACTATTAAAAAACCAGGATCGCTAATCGCGGGCGTTCCTGCATCTGACACCAATGCAATTTTATTTCCTTCTTTCAACAAACGAATAACTTCTTTCAAAGCATTATGTTCGTTGTGCTGATGATGTGATAAAATTCTTTTTTCTATCTGAAAATGTTGTAATAGAAAACGAGCAGTACGCGTATCCTCTGCTAAAATTAAATCCGCATTCTTAAGTACCTCCAACGCACGCAGCGTGATGTCTTGTAAATTACCGATAGGCGTTGGAACCAACGTAAGCATATAAAGTATTTCTTATTTGCAATACTACAAATTAGTTGAATGTACTTTGTGATGATTTAATTGTATTTTCAACCTTGAATTATGAATAAATCGTTTAATTTAAAAACGCTGGTCATTATTGGCGGCCATCTTCTCTTCGCTATTCTATTTTATTTCAGTATCGTTTTTTGGAAAGAACGACAAGCATTTGATGCCGCACATTATTTATTAGAAATCATTCTTCGTAAATCTTTTTTCATCGCACACCTTCGTCCGATTGGATTTGTTTCACAAGTATTACCCGTAATCGGTGTTTGGTTGAATGTTCCATTGAAGTGGTTGATGATTTTATACAGCGTTGGGGATGTGCTTTATTATTATCTAATTTTCTTAGTGCTTATTTTTTATTTCCGAAATGAACGTGCCACTCTTTGGTTTTTTATCATTTACTTGAGCACACTGGCTTATTCTTTTTATTGTCCTGTTACCGAGCTATTGCAAGGACTAGTTTTATTGCCGGTGGTTTTTTGTTTGATAGAAAAAGTGGGGGTGGTTTCACAAATCTGGATTTATGTTCTTTCGTTGCTAATTGTTTTTTCTCATCCATTATTATTTATTCCTTTAGGAGCATTATTAGCTTTTTATTTTTTCAAAGTCAAATTAGAAAAGAGGCATTGGTTCTTGGCTTCATGGTTTATTGTACTACTCGCAATTAAATTTTTAACGTTGGATATTTATGATAGTCAAAAGGTTTTTTATCCTGTGGTATACAATGATTACGGCAACATGAATAATATTACAGATGGCGGCTATTTGCTTTCATTTTTCAAGATGCTATTTTCAAATTATCCCGTTTTATTTTTTCTCTTCGGATGGTCCTGCTTTTTAATCATCAGTAATAGAGCTATTCGTTCGCTGTTAATTTATGTTGGAAGTGTTTTAGGATTTCTTTTGATTATTATTTGTACTCATCATTTCGAACATATTAGTAATTATTCGGAAAGGATGTTGCTTCCGTTGCCATGTTTGATTGCGCTGCCAATTGCCTTTTTTGAATATGATAACAACAAACCGAAGATTCAACTATTTTCATTTATACTGCTCTTCGGGTTTTTCATTTTACGATTGACTAACATTTATCAAGCGGGACAAGAGTTCGTTTTGCGCAACGAGCAGATGAAGCGCATCATCGATGTTTCACGTTTGATGGGCGCTCAGAAAGTAATTGCCGATGAAAATTTATTAGAGCAACTTCCATTTGCCAACACAGGCTGGTGTTATGGTATTGAAAGCATGTTATTGTCGGCCGTTGATGGACCAGCAAAAGTAGTAAGCATTGCTATGCTTCATGAACACATGGATCGCATCAAGCAGCAAGGAAACGAAGTAAGTAACAAACAATGGATTAAATGGACGGAAATTATTCTACCAGATGATAGCCTACCTTCTAATTATTTTTCATTCAAACAGCAAAACTATGTTCCATTAATAAAAGATTCTGCTTCGAGTGAATTACTTAAAAATGTAAGCCTTAAAATTAATAATGCCTCGCAGCAAAAATTTCACAACGAGGCATTTATTGATGTTTCATTCGATTTGAAAGACCCTTTATTGTTCCTTCCAAAAAATACAGCTATACGTATGCGTTATAGCGATAAAGAAATTTTATTCTACTTGTATGGACCTATTTCAAACAATGTTCCACAACGAATTTTCCTAGCCGATCCAACTGTTGATTTTAATTCTATTCAACTTGATCTTATTAAAACAGATTAGTGTTGAACAACAAATCTGGTAGTATACGTTTTTGTACCTGCTAAGATAAACGAATATAATCCTGCAGGATATTGTTTCACATCCAACATATAACGGTCAAGGTCATTAATTGCAACTGTATTGACTAATTGCCCTGCATTATTATAAATCTGTAAGGTACTTTCTGATTTTAATTCTTTCGGAATATCAATAACTAAAATATCAGACGATGGGTTTGGATAGGCCTTAATTACTTCTTGATTTGATAATGCATTGATTCCTGTTGATCCAGGAGCATACAAATAATCCGCACCAAAAACATTTGTAGCTAGGCTATCTGCATTCAGACTTAGCACAAGAGAAGGGTTACCGTTTTTATACCACCTATAACTTGAAACCTGCGATTGACTTGTCTGTGCCAATGTATAAAAGCCAAGTCCGAATATATCCACATATACAGAATCGTATGAAAGATCAACGGATTTAATGCGAAGTGTATTGGGATAGGTTGCATATGGTGTTGTAAGACTTCCATAACCATCACCCGTTAACGTGGTTTCTGTTCTACGTATTACTCTAACACTTGGAGTCATAGAGGTTATGTCAATCTGAAAACGTGAAACTTCATTACGTGTACTTCCATAAGTGAAGGGTGTTGGAATATAGATTTGAGGGGGATTATATACCAATGCTACATTAGAGGCACCTCCAATTCCAGCGACACTATAGGTATAGAGGCCCTTTAAATACAAACCATTAGGGTTACTTAGAAAATAAGCCCATGCGCTGTCTAGAGGGCTATTTGTAGCTAAACTAGCACCCGGAAAGCTTGATTGGTAGGGTGTTCCTGTTGCCGATTGAAACGTTAATGTATCTTGATCGTGATTCAACAATTGTGAATAATTCCATACTTGTGCGGCACCTCCTGGAGAAATTATTGCTGAATAAAGGGTATCCGTTACCGTTATATAACTTGAGCCAGCCGTTGGTAAATCAGCTGTTGTAATGGTAATTTGTGCGTTACCGATTAACGCTATGCTTAACAAAAAGAGTATTAAAAGTTTTTTCATGTTATTGTTTTTTAAAAATGTAAATAATGGATGAACTATTACGGATATTAATAAGTGTTTTTATGTTTGACATTAATCCAACATAGGTTGCTTTTATTGGATTCATACCTCCTGATTGATATTTATTACTTAGTAAAGCAATGTAAAAGGGATCAAGTTTCATGGTCTTCATTTCAATTAATTTGAAGCCTTCATCATTCATAAGGCGTGTCATGGAAGCTACATTAAAATGATACAAATGACGTGGAACATCGTATGCAGCCCAGAATTTACCATATTGTTTAGCATCATAGGAGTCATGATTAGGTACTGCAATTACCAATGTACCATTGTTATTTAAAATCCTATTAAAGTGCTTTATTGTAGGGTGCAATTCGTGTATGTGTTCCAATACATGCCACAGTGTAATAATGTCTGCAGAGCTGTCTGAAAGTTGATTTAAATATGACGGGTCATATACTTTTTCACAACCTTTATTAGATGCTATTCTACGTGCGTTCTCATCTATTTCCAGGCCTACTGCATTATGACCTTTGTCGATACAATATTTTAGAAAATCGCCTGTTCCACAACCATAGTCAACCAAAGATTTAGCATTATATTTCTTTACTGTCGACTTATACTTAGTAGATATCATATAGTCGCGAGCAACCTGATATATCTTATTCAAAAGCCCTTTGGTACTATCCGTATGAGAAATATAGTCTTCCGATTGGTAATATTTTCCGCTTTCTATTACATCAGGTCGTGGGTTGGTAAATCGAAAGGAACATTCTGAGCACTGACAAAGCACGAACTCTTCCTTTGTTGTTGTATAATCAGTACAAGTTAGTACTTGACTAAATTGTTCGCTTAAGCAAACAGGACAGTTGTTTAGTTTTTCCATATGTAAATGTTCCTCGTGGAACAACTCGTTATATTTTCATTTATTTTCATTTGGTAAAATGGAGGCGTTTCACGTGGAACTAGCGCCCGATATATACCATTAAAACAGAAATATCAGAAGGATTTATACCGCTAATCCTGGATGCTTGTCCCAATGTAGCTGGTCGTATTTGAGATAACTTTTGACGAGCTTCCAGTGATAAACTTTCGATTTTATTATAATCAAGAGTGTCATTTAAACGAATATACTCTAATCGATTCATCTTTTCTACCAATTCACGCTCCCTATTTATGTAACCTTCGTATTTTACATCAATCTCAACAGCATTTAAAACATCAGTATTCGATAAATATGCCTCCAATTTAGCTTTTAGAGATGATGAATTAGCTATTAATTCATTCAAATTGATCTGAGGTCTTGATAATACTTGTTTTGTTTTCGTTTTTTGTGATAATTCACCTGTATTTAGCGTTTTCAACCATTCATTTATCTCATCAGGATAAATACTATGATTAAGAACTATATCAGAAACAGCTGAAATAGCCTTCATTTTGTCATTAAAAATCGCTTTTCTATGTTCATCTACCAGTCCAAGTTCTATTCCTTTTGGTGTTAAACGAACATCGGCATTGTCCTGACGAAGTAAAGTTCTAAACTCGGCCCTACTCGTAAACATACGATAAGGTTCATCTGTGCCTTTAGTAATTAAATCATCGATTAGTACACCGATGTAAGCTTCAGAGCGATCTAAAACAAAATCTTCTAGTCCATTAACATATTGATGTGCATTAATACCTGCCATTAAACCCTGACAAGCTGCTTCTTCATATCCGGTTGTTCCATTAATCTGACCCGCGAAATAAAGACCTCTAACCAGCTTTGTTTCTAACGTGTGTTTAAGCTGTAATGGCGGGAAATAATCATACTCAATGGCATAACCAGGCCTGAACATTTTAACGTTCTCAAAACCCTTTATTTTACGTAGGGCTGCATATTGGACATCCTCTGGCAGAGAACTTGAAAAACCATTTAAATAAATCTCGACCGTATTCCATCCCTCTGGCTCAACAAATAACTGATGTCGGTCCCTTTCCGAGAAACGAGTAATTTTATCTTCTATTGAAGGACAATATCTAGGACCTAAACCTTGAATACGACCAGTAAACATGGGTGATTTCTCAAAACCTGTGGCCAAAATAGAATGAACCTCCTCGTTTGTATATGCAATATGGCAACTAAGCTGTTTAACGAGTGGATCAGTATCTATATAAGAAAACTTCTCAGGATTATCATCACCAAACTGCTCTTTCATTACATCATAATTTAATGATCTCCCATCAAGTCGCGGAGGAGTACCAGTCTTCATTCTACCCGCAGTAAATCCAACCTCCACCAACTGCTCTGTTATACCTGTAGAGGCCTTTTCACCTGCTCGTCCACCACCAAACTGCTTTTCACCTATATGAATTATACCATTCAAGAAGGTGCCATTAGTTAAAACCACTGATTTACCTCTGAATTTTATACCCATACCAGTAATGATTCCACGTGAAACACCATTCTCAATAATGAGTGATGAAACCATATCTTGCCAAAAATCCAAATTGGGCAAACTTTCTAAGACAACCCTCCACTCAGAGGCAAAAAGCATTCTATCATTTTGTGTTCTTGGCGACCACATAGCAGGACCTTTAGAACGATTGAGCATTCTAAATTGTATAGCCGACTTATCGCTCACAATACCTGAATAACCACCTAATGCATCTATTTCTCGAACAATCTGACCTTTCGCAATTCCACCCATAGCAGGATTACAGCTCATCTGAGCAATCGTCTGCATGTTCATCGTAACCAAAAGAGTCTTTGAACCCATATTAGCAGCAGCAGCAGCAGCTTCACAGCCAGCATGACCGGCACCAACTACTATAACATCATATTCTTGATCTATCATTTTTCTTATAGTTCCACGTGAAACAAAGTAAGAAAAAAAAATGGGTCAACTATTTACTAATCAATAAAATATATAAGAAAATTGTGGTGCTTTTTGGTTAATAAAAACCTTAAATGAATAAAAATGAACTATAAATTATAATTCAACAATGCCATATTTTCGGCATCAATCATCTTCTCTTTATCGGACACATTCTTGTCTTTGAATCCACATAAATGCAATAATCCGTGAATCATAACACGGCATAATTCTTCTTGAAAATCGACCTTGTACTTTACAGCATTTTCTCTTATTCGCTCAATACTGATGTAAATATCACCAGCTAATCCTAAATTGAAAAAACTGTTATCGAAAGTAATTATATCCGTTAGCGTTTTATGGTTTAAATACTTCTTGTTAAGATCAAATAAATATGCATCAGAAACAAAAATGTAATTGATATTATCTATTTTAAAAGAGTATTCTGCAGCAGTAGCATGTATCCAATGTACTAGCTTCTTTTTCTCATCGAGTTTAAAATCGATGTCTTCTGTAAAAAAATAAATTTCGCCTTTCTTACTCGGTTGGTACGACATTTCTAAAATACAATTCTACAACGCGACCGTTTTCGGAAAAAATAATTTGGTCAGCTAAATGTTTCATTAAAAACACTCCACGTCCGCTAGGCTTTTCGATATTCTCTGGATCTGTAGGGTCGGGTAGATTCAAATAATCAAATCCATGTCCTTCATCAGAAATAGTAAATCCAAATTGATCATCATCCACTTCAAATTTAATATCTACCAACTTTTCAGGATTAGCTTTATTACCGTGATTAATAGCATTATTAACGGCTTCGGTAACAGCTACCAACATATTTCCATAACATTCTTCGTGAAGGTTATGCTTCACTTTTAAGTCGTCGATGAATTTCTCAACTACATTAATGTTTTCTGGCTTTGACTGTATTTGCATGATGGTCGACATTTAAGCGGTACAAATCTAACTTCAATTTCCGATACTTTGGAAATACGAATTAACTAAGTTTTTGTAAAAATTATTAAAGGATGGCGGAATGGTTTTCAACAATTCTGTTTCTTTCATTTTCGCCTTTTTATAGTCTTCGAATTGAGGGGAGGAGCGGGACATATCTTTTCCCTCAAATGATTCACGCTTCTGATCTTGCTCTCGTTCTTTCTCTGCTTTTTCTGATTCCAGTAATCTCGTTAAAATATCCTGCTGTCTGTTTAGCGTTAAATCGGTGATGCGTTTATTAACAATATCTTTTTCTGTTTCTTCCATTTGCTTGGCAATTTTCTGCAAATCACCCAACTTTCCTTGCCCATCTTTATTCTGTTCTTTGTCGAGTTGCTGAATCATATTACGCAAAGCCTCCTGCTGTGCGGCCATCTTTGCCAACTGCTCGCTCATTCCTTTTTGTCCGCCTTGACCGCTCTTTCCATCTTTTCCTCCTTTTTGCATTTGCTCCTTCATTTCCTTCAGCTGCTGCGATAATTTCTCTTGCATCTTTTTAATATCGCCCGCATTTGGTCCAGGCTTAGGTTGGCCTTGCCCTGGTTTCTTACAAGAAGAATTGCTTGGCATCTGTTGCATCATTTGTTGTTGCATCTGATCCAACGACTCACTTAACATTAGCGCCAGATTATTTACCGATGTCATTACATATTGCTGGTTCGAACGAGCCTGTTGTACTTGTCGGTCTTGTAAATTAAAAATAGCCTTCTCGGTATTCGCGTTAATATTGGTTATTTCTTCATTAACCGTGGAAGAAATTTTGGCTACTCGCTTACTTAAAGCTAATAAAGAGTCTTCTAATACTTTCGCATCGTCTTTTAGTTTACGTTGCTGTTGCGACATTTTCAAAAACTTAGGGTCATTAATGTCAACACTGCGTAAGTCTTGCATTAACTTCTCCTGATCAAACGAAAAACGTAATAGATTTTCTAACAACGCCCTCAATGCATTTTCATCTTCCTGCTCTTGTTCTTGTTGTTGCTGTTGTTGTTGTTGTTGAATTTTATCGGCTAAGTCTTGCATTTTCTTCGCAGCGCTTTTCTGCGATTTACTGGCCTTACTACTCTGACTTTGATTTAATTGATTCTCACTATTCTTCATATCCTGATCAATTTCCTTCTGCTCTTGATCAAAATCTTTCATATCCTGAGAATATTCTAGTTCCTGATTTTTCTTTTCAATATCATCAAGGCTCTTTTGAATATCATCAAACTTTTTATTCAGTTCTTGTTGTTCCTTTTTTATTTCATCTGCTTTCGCATCTTTCTTTTCTGCCTGATCCGCTAATTTATTTTCCTCTTTTGAAAGCTCTTCTAACTGATTCGCTGTTTCCTTCATCTTCTCCTCTAACTCCATCTTCTTATAAAGTTCAAGCGTACGCTCTAATTGCTTTTCTAAATCCTTTGTATCAAACTTCATCTCGTTCATCTTCTCCTGGATCTTCTCTTTATTAAACTCTGCCATCAACTTCTCTAATTCTTCCATCATCTTTTTCATTTCAGGAGTCATTAGTTCATCAAATAATTTTTCGAGTTGCTTTTCTTTATCTGCTAATTCAGGGTCGGGCGACTTCATTTCGTTTTGAAGTTGATTATTCTGCTCGTACTTTTCTTTTAGCTCCTGAATTTTTTTCTCAAGTTCCTTCTGTTGTTTTAAAACATCATTAATTTTTTTCTTGTCTTCAAAATCAAGATTCTTTTTATTGAGCAACTGCTTCTGAATCGCATCTAAACTTTTTTGTAGTTCTTTCGCCTTGCGGATGCTAGCCTCCATTTCGTTCTTTAATGCTTTATTCTTCTGTTCTGCATCTTGTGCTAATTCGCCCAATGATGGAGCTTTGAAAACTGCTGCTTGTGACTTTACACTCTTCGGACCTGAAACTCCATCGTTATCCCAAGCTTCAAAATAATATTCTAATTCATCACCAGGTTTAACTCCCACAGTGCTTATATCCCAGTAATAAAAGAATTGCTCTTGAAGTGTATGATTACAATTAATAGCTACAGCATTTACTTTTTCGTTTACAGCCTGTCCATCTCTTTTAATAAATCGGTATTGAAAATTGATTTTACTGATTCCATAATCGTCACGCGTGATTCCTCTGAAAAATAATTTTTGATAAGAAGTGGTATCTTTTTGTTCTTCTGTTTGAATAGTAGGATACTGATCAGGTACTACATTAATCGTATATACCATTGAATCTTTCGAAGTAATAAAAGAATTGACTGACCGAACAGAATATTGTAATCCATTCATCAAACGTTTTTGAAAAACAAATTGATTATCATCATTTTGATTGATGTGATATATTGTATCTCCAAAACGAATATCTAACTGAGAGGTATTCTGTGTACCAAAATTCCATTTTACCTGTGTTCCTGCTGGGATGTATAAATCGCCAGTATTTTTTATACTCTCATTTTTCTTCTGAAGATATGCAGGGTAGTTTAAGTCTACAGAGAATTGAACAATTAACGGATTAGGAATAATTTCAACTTCATATTTATCCGAATAAAATCCATCCGCCATTAATTGAAACGGAGTATTCTTTTGTAAATTTCTAAAAGTATAATTGAAATTGAGTTTATCCTTTTTATCTAACTTAAATGTATTACCGTTGTATTCGATATAAACTTCCTGCGGAATTTCTTTTCCATTTACTTTAACTTCTAATGTATAATCTTCAAATTGTGTTGTTTGAAGTTTGTTATTAGTAATGTTAAATTTAAAAGGAGCAGGTTTAGTGAATTGTGTGTTATGATAGAATAATCGTTTAGTAGAATCTGCAATTAATCCAGGTGCCACAATTAATATCCCTATTAAAATAATCAACGATGGAAGCGCGTACTTTATGTATTTTTTATTCTTACTTAAATCGACAGCCCTGGTAAATGGAACAGGACGTAAGTGCTTACTTTTTTGTTCAATAGAAGCAAGTAATAAATCTTTATTCTGATTATTATTTTCTAACGACTCAAATAACTGAAGCGTATTTAAAAGTTTATCGTTGATATCTATAAAATGCTGTCCGATAATTTTTGCAGCATCATCATAGGTTAAAATTTTTCCTATTCTGTTTAAGTTTAACAATGGAATTATAATCCATTTGTAAAGAATCCAGAAAGCAGTAAGTAAATAACTCCAAAAAAATACTGAACGTATAATTGAATTAAACCAAATGAATGATTCAGAAACAGTAATAACTAAATAAAAAGTAAGAAGAAG
>JBJOND010000076.1:0-13297 GCA_046052065.1 Bacteroidota bacterium
CTTGGATAATTCGAAAGATAAAAGAGAAGAGCAACATGGTCAGGTGGGTACCATGTATCAAAATTGGTTTTTAGAGTACGCATCGTATGTAATCATGGAGCGTGCAGTGCCTTATCTCGATGACGGTGTTAAACCCGTACAGCGAAGAGTGTTGCATTCAATGTGGGAGCTCGAAGATGGGCGCTATAATAAAGTAGCGAATATCATCGGACATACAATGAAATATCATCCGCATGGTGATGTGTCTATTGGTGATGCCTTAGTGCAAATTGGACAAAAGAATTTATTAATTGACACTCAAGGTAACTGGGGTAATATTTATACTGGCGATAGCGCTGCAGCTTCACGTTATATTGAAGCTCGTCTAAGTAAGTTTGCATTAGAGGTTTTATATAATCCTAAAACTACTATCTGGCAATCATCGTACGATGGAAGAAATAAGGAGCCTGTTGCATTACCTGTTAAATTTCCATTGTTATTGGCAATGGGTGTTGAAGGTATCGCTGTAGGGTTAGCATGCAAGATTTTACCTCATAATTTTATAGAGCTTATAGAAGCATCTATTGATTCGCTTAGAGGTAAGAAAGTTGATCTTGTTCCTGACTTTCCTACAGGTGGGGTTGCTGATTTTTCTAAGTACAATGATGGACTTCGAGGTGGTCGTATCAGAGTGCGTGCAGTTATTGAAAAGAAGGATAAAAAGACATTAGTAATAAAAGAAATTCCTTTCGGTACTACAACATCAAGTCTGATTGATTCTATTCTAGCAGCTAACGATAAAGGGAAGATAAAAGTTAAGAAGGTTGAAGATAATACTGCTGCAAATGTAGAGGTAGTGATTCATCTTCATCCCGATTCATCCGATGATATTGATAGAACAATTGAAGCACTCTATGCTTTCACCGATTGCGAAATTAGTATTTCTCCAAATTCATGTGTCATCCTTGATGGTAAGCCGCAGTTCTTATCGGTAAATGAAATTTTACGTCTCACAGCTCTAAATACAATGGAGTTGTTAAAGCGTGAATTGCAAATTCGTTTAGGAGAACTAGAAGAGAACTGGCATTTTAGCTCGTTAGAAAAAATCTTCATTGAGAAAAAAATCTATCGTAATATCGAAGATTGCGAGACATGGGAAGCAGTGATGGAAACAATTCACAAAGGATTGAAGCCTTACAAAAAAATGTTCTATCGTGATATTACCGATGAAGATGTAGTACGTTTGACAGAAATAAAAATTAAGCGTATCTCTAAGTTTGATGCTTTTAAAGCTGATGAGCATATCAAAGGATTAGAAGATGAAATCAAAGCAGTAAAATACGACTTAGATAACATCAAAAATTATACAATCAATTTCTACAAGAACTTATTAAAGAAGTATGGTAAGGGTCGAGAACGTAAAACACAAATCAGCGAGTTCGAAACTATCGTAGCTTCTAAGGTAGTAATCAATAATGCAAAGCTGTACGTTAATCGTGCAGAAGGCTTTGTAGGAATTGGATTAAAGAAAGATGAGTTCGTTGCCGATTGTTCGGATATAGATGACGTTATAGCCTTTACTTCGGATGGTAAAGTAATGGTGACAAAGGTTGCTGATAAATCCTACGTTGGAAAAGATATTATTCATGTTGCAGTATTTAAAAAGGAGCAAGAAGAAAACACTGTCTATAATTTGATTTATCAAGATGGTTCTAAAGGAGCAATCATGATGAAGCGATTTACCATTGGTGGTGTAACTCGTGATAAAGCGTATGATTTAACAAAAGGTTTATTAGGATCTCGAATTCTTTATCTTTCAGTAAGTACACCTGAAGATGGTCCAACAGTAATTGTTAAGTTGAAACCAAAACCTAAATTGAGAAATCTGGAGTCGATAATTTATTTCGGCGGACAAATTATCAAAGGTCGTGGTGTGCAAGGAAATGTAGTAACCAAATTCCCTATTCTGAAAGTTGTTGAAGCTACTGCTGATCAGGTAACGCAATTAAGAAAGAAGCAACCAGATTTGTTTTTGCCTCCTTCAAAAGAGGATAAATCACAAATGAAACTGGAGATTTAATGTTTGTTGTCTCTAACAATTTTTTATTCACTATAGCTCTGGATTGTATTCAGGGCTATAATTTTTTGGAACCATTTGCGCTCTACTTGAAAAAATATTTTCAAGCTAATCCTAAACTAGGTTCTCGTGATCGAAGAAATATTCGTCAGCTTTGTTATGCATGGTTGCGGTTAGGCCATGCAGGTAAACAGTATTCGGATATTGAACGCATGGCTATAGCGTTGTATCTTTCTTATGAGCGGATTGATGGATTCAGTGAGCGTATTTTTAAAGATGAGAAATTAATCAATTCTATTGTTTTGCATCCAAAATTGAAATGGGATTTATTACAGCAATTGTATACGTTGGATTTTAATTCGTCTGATGTGTTTCCGTTTTGCGATTTAATTGAAAGTGAGTTGCCGTTGGATGATTTTATTTATGATGGTTTTCTGAGAAGGAATTTGTGGATTCGTATCAAAAAGAATTTCGATACGCAAGCGTTAGATTTTTTTGAAAACAATAAAGTTGATTTTAAAATACATCCTTCATCAAATTTATCACTACAATTACCCGATGATTTTGATGTGATGAATTCTGTACCGTATCTGAAAGGGTGGATTGAAATTCAAGATTTATCATCTCAACAATTGGGCTCATCTTACGCTCCACAACCGCATGAAAAATGGCTCGATGCCTGTGCAGCATCTGGTGGTAAATCGCTACAACTTTTAGATATTCAATCAACTATCGATTTAACGGTTACGGATATCCGTGAATCAATTTTGACAAATCTCCAACTAAGATTTAATCGAAATCAGATTAGGAATTACAAATCAAAGGTGGTGGATTGGAGTGTTTCTTCGTCGCAAAATGGGTCCGAATTATACGATGCAATAATTGCAGATGTTCCTTGTTCCGGATCAGGAACGTGGGCGCGTACTCCAGAGCAAAAATTGTCAATTACAAAGGAGAAGATACATCACTATTCAGACTTGCAATATAACATTGTAAATAATTTGTTCGCAGTTCTTAGAAAGGAGGGGACGCTTTATTATTCCACTTGTTCTGTTTACAAAAACGAAAACATAGATGTTGTAAATAAACTAGTAAGTAATCATTCGCTTGAATTGGTCGAACAGAAAATTATTTCCGGTATAGACTCACATGCAGATACGATGTACCTTGCAAAGCTGGTAAAAAAATAAATCGATTATCGTAATTCTAACGTTTTACTGCTGCTAAATAGTCCGTCGATATAAATTTCTGCAGTATAAATACCAACGTCATACTTTTCACCTGTCGGCTCCCATGTCATACAAATATTTGCATTCGCGTTGGTGTAGTCTAACGATTTACTTAACGTAAATTGCATTTGACTATTACTTTTTGTATCAGTAAAACTACCGCTGCCTTGTGCGCGATCTCCTATTACTTTTCCATTAGGAGAAATTAATCGTAAATAAACAGTTCTGGTGCCGCTCTTCGCAATCTTATTCTCTAACACTGTAAAGCAGATATCAAATTTATTAGTTCGCTTTGCCAATAAAGTTGGTGCGTATTTATCGTTGAATTTTTTCTTCAAACTGCTGATGTTAAGATATTCAACTCTTAATACCGATGCTGTATTAACAGTATTCTGTAAGTCTTTTGAAATCTGCTCAACCTTTGTGTTTAAATCCGAATTATCTTTTTTCAATCTTACATTTTCAGCAAGTAGGTTGTCGATTTTCTCCAGATATTGATCGCGAAGCTTTTTAATTTCTTTCAATTCTTCTAAAAGCTTTTTGTTCAACTGATCTTTGTTGCTTTCTGATTTTAATAAGGAGGCAATTTTGTTTTCATAGGATTGTAAATCAGTATTCGCTTTTGATAGCAAGCTGTCCATACGCGCATTTTCTCCTTTATACTGATTCAATTCAGAGTACGTCTCGTTCAATTCTTTTTCAATATCAACTCTGGCAGTGATTAAACTATCGCGTTCATTTTTGTTTTCACTTACAAGAGTATTCTTGGCTGAATATTGGTAGATGTTAAATCCAACAGAAAGCAATAGCAAGATGATTAGTAAAAGGTTCGATTTGTTTTTGTTCTCTGACATAATAATTATTTTAAAATGGGTATCGGGCAACGGGACTTATCGATAAATCGCAAAAATCTTTGGCTAAATATTTATAATAACCATATAACGAAATCATTCCTGCATTATCAGTGCAATACTCGAAGTTAGGTATAAAAACATTCCAATCACTACCATGAACTTCTTCATTTAGCGCATTTCTGATTCCTTTGTTGGCAGATACACCTCCTGAAATAGCAATTGTTTTTATACTATAATTTTCGGCGGCTAATTTCAACTTTTTCATTAAGGTTTTAATGATAGTATGCTGAATCGATGCGCATAGGTCTGCTATGTTCTCTTGAATAAACGCAGGATTCTCTTTTGTTTCCTTTTGAAGAAAGTAAAGTACAGAAGTTTTTAATCCGCTAAAGCTATAATCATAACCCACAATATCTGAAATCGGAAATTTGAATCGGTAAGGATTGCCATTCTGTGCATGCTTATCAACTTCGGGTCCGCCAGGGTAAGGTAGTTTTAGCATCTTGGCAATCTTATCGAAAGCCTCACCAGCAGCATCATCAATGGTTTGTCCGATAATTTTCATTTTCAAATGGGACTCTACCATTACAAGTTGGGTATGTCCACCAGAAACCGTCAAGCATAAAAAAGGGAACGTAGGATATGGCTTTTGTTCATTTTCTCTCGATGCAAAATTGCCAATGATATGGGCTTGCATATGGTTGACCTCAATCAGCGGAATAGCTAGAGCGAGTGAAAGGGATTTAGCAAAAGAACATCCTACGAGCAAAGCTCCAATTAAGCCTGGACCTCTCGTAAAAGCTACTGCTGATAAGTCGCTTGTTGTAATGCCCGCTTCCTTTAGTGCTGCATCAACAACGGGAATAATTTGCTGTTGGTGTGCTCTGGATGCAAGCTCTGGGACAACGCCGCCATATTTTAAATGGACATCTTGAGTCGATATGATATTCGAACAAACAATGCCGTTTTTTGTGACGGAAGCGGAGGTTTCGTCACAAGAAGATTCTATTCCTAAAATATAAACGGGTTTATTGCTCATCTTGCATCACAAAAGTAACATTTGTTCGTTTACTATTTTATTATAATTATTTAAAAGTTAAAGCAGTGAATTCGTATTTTTGTATATACTTTCTTGTAAGTGAAGATTAAAAAGATAGGAAAAATAGTTGCGTTTGTTTTACTTGGCTTTGTCTTGCTGTTTTTTTCGTTGAAAATGGCAATCAAATCGCCAGCAGTTCAAACATGGGCGGTTAATCTTGTTGGCACTTATTTGAGTAATGAATTAGATTGCAAAGTTTCAGTTGGGGCAGTCGATATAAAATTTTTCAAAACGGTACAGCTAGATGATGTTTATTTTGCTGATCAGAAAAAGGATACCGTTATTTATGCACCAGAATTAAATGTAACTTTCTCGGCATTTAGTATACCCAAGCAACGTATAATTGTAAGTGAAGTAGAGTTGAATCGTGCACGTATTGGTCTCGTTCGATATGCTAATCCACGTGACTTCAACATCGATTTTATTATTGATTATTTTTCTTCGTCTGAAAAGAAAAAATCGAAGTCGCAAAAATGGGATTTGAAAATTGAAGATGTAAAGCTCACCGATAATATTGTTTCTTATCGCGATCTTAAATACAACGAACCAACTTCATGCATTAATTGGGATGATGCTTGTTTTTCGAAGGTAAACTTGCATATAACAGATATTATTCCTGATACGAATATCACAACACTTAACATACGACAACTATCACTTAAAGAGAAAAGCGGATTTATTGTGAATTCTTTTTCATCGAAAGTAACACTGAGTGATGGGCTATTTGATTTTAAAAGTTTAGCTGTTAAAACACCTTACAGTGATATTTTCTGCGACTTTAATATGAAGTATGCTTCAATAGAGGATTTTGAAGATTTTATTAATAAAGTAAATTGCAAAGGACAGATCTACGATAGTAAAGTGTCCTTTAAAGATTTGAAGTTCTTTTCGAGTGAGTTGAAAGATGTGGATGAGTCAATTTATATTTCTGGAACATACAAAGGCACGGTTAGTAAATTCAAAACTAAAAATTTAGTGTTGAAGTTTACAGATAATCTTTATTTCAGAGGTAATGTGGCTATGACAGGTTTGCCAGATATTGAATCTACATCTATGTTTATCGAGGCAAGTGATTTATGCGTTAATAAAAAAGATGTTGAATCGCTACCGCAATACCCTTTTGATTTGAAAAAGAATATCCTATTGCCAAATAATATTAGCCTGTTAGGAATGATGCATTTTACGGGTTCATTTGATGGATACATTAATGATTTTGTAACGCGCGGAAATATAATAACCAATCTTGGCAAAGTATATACTGATATTAATTTAAAAGTAGGACAAGAAGATAAGAACACGATATACCAAGGTGACTTAGGCTTAGATAATTTTGATGTGGGTAAATTCTGGAAGCTTGATCCTGAAGTTGGACCCGTAACACTTAATGTGAAAGTGAAAGGTCGTGGACTAAATGTTAAAAATGTAGTTGCAGATATTGAAGGTAAAGTAAATCGAATGTATTTACATGGGTATAGTTACTCGGGAATTACGTTGAATGGTAAGTTTGCTAAAAAACTTTTTAATGGTGAGTTTATCGTGGCTGATCCAAATCTTGATATGGACTTTCAAGGTGATATTGATTTTACTGGTAAGTTGCCTGAAATGCATTTTAATTCCACCGTGCGTACAGCAATGCTTTCTAAGTTAAAATTAATCGACAGAGATCTTTCGGCAAATGTAACCACAGATATTACCATTAATCTGATTGGAGATAATCTTGAGAACACCCAAGGGACAATTAGTATAGAAGATTTACACTATAGCGAAAATGATAAATCGATAAGTATTAATCAGATTGATGTAGAGTCGGTGATTAATGATAAACGTATTTTGAAAATAAATTCTGATGCATTCAATTGTTTGTTAACAGGTAAGTTTAATTTAGATAAAGTTATACCTGCATCTAAAACGGTTTTTACAAATTATATCCCAACTAATACAGCATCTCAAATGAGTAAAGAGGTGCCTCAGAAATTGAATTTCAAGATTGATTTAAATAGTGTTCAGAGCATTCTTGACGTGTTTTATCCTGCGTTAAAAATTTCAGACAATACAAGTATAAGTGGTAATTTAAATTCAGAAGCGTTTCAATTATCATTGGATGCAAAAAGTAAATTTGTTGGTTTTGAGAATCTTTCTTTACATAACTTTTTACTCAGTGGAGAAACTGCAGGCGATAATTTTCAATTGCAAACTAGTTTAGATTCGGTGTATATTGATGATGAGTTGTTGATAGGTGAGGTTGACTTAAGCGGAATTACGCGTTACGACACAGCAAGTATTCATGTTGAATTAGCTGGAGAGGAGAAAAAAATCAATAATGCAGATTTCAGATTTGATACTAAGTTTTTACCTACAGGCTATACCACATTAAAAGTTATTCCTGATCACCTTGTTATGAATGGAAGTACATGGTTTTTAAGTAAAGAAAACTATATGTTGATTGATTCAACTGGCGTCTTGTTTAGTAAGTTTGATTTTAATTCGGAAGATCAGTTTGTTGGTATTTCCGGAATAGTATCACCTGATACTACAGCTAAATTAAAAGTCAGATTCGAAAATTTTGAAACAGGAAATCTTAACGATATTCTTAAGATTTATGACGCCCAAATTAGTGGTATCGCCAATGGAGAAGCGGAGATTGCTTCATTGCTAAAGAAGCCGTTAATTGATGCAGATTTGTCTATAAAACGTTTATGTTGGTTTGCTGATACTTTAGGTGATGCTAATATTATTACTGAGTTTGATGGTAATAATAATGTAGTTGCAATAAGAGGTGATTTGACAAATGGTGGAGATAAAAACTTTCTTATTAATGGCAAGTATTTTCTTAAAGATACAGATGACGAGCTTGATTTTACTATTAAAGTCAAAAAAACACGACTGCAAACATTTAGTCATTACGCAGAAGATATATTCTCAAATTTATCAGGTATCGTTAGTGGTGAATTAAAGTTATTAGGTACTATAAACAAACCTTCATTAACAGGTAATTTAACGCTTCAAAAAGTAAATCTTACACTCGATTATTTAAAAACAACTTATAATTTAAATACGGAGCTAGAATTGCTAAATAATAAAATACTTTTTAAAGATGTAATCATAAATGATATTAAAGGAAATCAGGCTATACTAAATGGTTCGATAAAGCATAATTATTTAAAGGATTGGAATTTTGATCTAGAGTTTAAAGCGAACAATATACAGGTTCTAAATACAACGGCTAGTGATAATGATATTTATTACGGTGAGGCTTATGCATCTGGTAGTACTGTAATTAAAGGACCAGTTGATAACCTCATATTTATTATCGGGTTAAAATCGGAGAAGGGAACTAAAATTTATATTCCGTTGAGTAACCCTGAGGAAATTAGTAAGACCGGGTTTGTTACATTCGTGGATCAGTCTACTAGCATATCAAATAGTTTAAAACAAGATTCGATTGATTTTAGTGGTATGACAATCGATATGTCGCTGGAAGCAACTACAGATGCTACCATACTTTTAGTTTTTGATTCGAAAATTGGCGATGTGATAGAAGGGACAGGAAAGGGTAATTTACGAATGACTGTAACACCTACCGAAGATTTAAAGATGTACGGTAATTATGAATTGGAAAGTGGGAAGTACTTATTTACCATGCAAAATGTGCTGAATAAAAACTTTTACCTCGAGCGTGGAGGTTATATTCGTTGGAATGGCGATCCTTATGATGCAAACATAAATATAAGTGCATTGTATAAACCTAAGGTAAGTTTATTCGATTTGTTTCAGGATAGTACCTTTAAGAAAAATGTTCCCGTTACCCTAAAACTAAATCTGACAGATAAATTATTCAATCCTAATATCTCTTTCGATATTAGTGTTCAAAATGTAGATCCAACAGTTGAAACGCAAATTAAGCGATTAATCAATACGGAAGAAGAAAAATACAGACAAGCTATTTCGCTTATTGTTGCAAAGCGATTTACAACACCTAGTGATTTAAGTGACCGTGGCGGTGTAAGTTCAGGTGCAATTGTAGGATCTAACGCATATGAACTTTTAACTAACCAACTTAGTAATTGGGCATCTCAGATAAGTGATCAGTTTGATGTCAATGTTAGCTATAATCCAGGTGATCAGGTTACCAATGATCAAATTGAAGTGGGCGTCCAAACATCCATATTTAATAATAGAATTCTGATAGATGTCAGTGGTGGTACCGCAAATACACCAACCAAAGGACAAAATACCACTAATATAGTCGGTGATTTTAATGTGGAGTATATGGCAAGTAAAGATGGACGATTTAAGTTAAAAGCGTTTAACAGGTCAAATAATAATACGCTAATTAATAACATTAACTCGAACTATACACAAGGAGTAGGGGTTTTCTATCGCCAAGAGTTTAATTCGTTTAAAGAGTTATTTAGAAGAAAAAACAAGTAGTAGGTTACCCCTGTAATTATATTAAAATTTGCATTTAAAATGTAATTTTTTTTAATATCACTATTGCTTGCCCCTATATATATGATTTTTATTATAATTCTATTTGGTTGTTTAAAGTAAAAATTCGCAACTTTGCTTCACAGATTAGAACAATATTATGACAAATCAAACGAACAGTGTTAAAGCACTATTAAAAGAGCTCGAAAACGGTAAGCGTCAGCTGAAGGCAGAATTCGATCGCAGTATGGGTGCATTAGATGCAGCTATTAAAGTATTATCAATTTCAAAATTAGAACCATCTGATTTCTTAAGAGGCGGATTAGAGCGCAAGCCAGGTCGTCCGATGAAAGGTGAAATTGACTTGAAAATGATTGTACGTAAAATCAAAGGCAAGGGCAAAAGAGGACGTCCTGTTGGTTCACGTGCACAGTTTCATGGGAACTTAACTCAAACTCTTTACGAACTTGTAATGTCTCAGAAGCGTTTCATTCATAATCGTGATATTGTTGCTTTAATGATGAAGAAATATCCAGATGTTGATCGTTCAGAATTTGCGAAAAAAGTATCTGTATTATTGGCTTCATTGAAAAAGCAAGAGCGTTTGGTTACTTATCAAGATGGCGGATACCGCAAGAATATGTTCTGGGGTGCACGCGAGTGGATGAAAAGTGGTAAGCCTGTAAAAGGAAAAGAACCAAAGAAATATTAAATTATACTATATGAAAAAAGGGCTGAAATTTCAGCCCTTTTTTTGTTTTCAATTATTCTTGAGAATTATTTTTTCTCATCTTTTACTTCTTCAAATTCAACATCAGTAACATTGTCACCAGCATTATTAGCAGGCCCTTGTTCAGGCGCACCTTCAGTTGGCTGACTTGCGTTATACATGTCTTGTGAAGCCGCTTGCCATGCGGCATTCATATTGTTCATTGCAGTTTCAATTCCTGCTAAATCACGATTTTTATGAGCTTCTTTTAGTTCATTTAATCCGGTTTCAATAGCAGACTTCTTATCCGCTGGAATTTTATCGCCAAACTCATTTAATTGCTTTTCACTTTGGAAAATCAATGAATCAGCCTGGTTGATTTTTTCAGTTTCTTCTTTCACTTTACGATCTGCATCTGCATTAGCCTCAGCTTCTTGCTTCATACGCTTAATTTCATCATCATTCAATCCTGATGAAGCTTCAATACGAATATTTTGACTTTTGCCAGTTGCTTTATCCTTAGCAGTTACATGAAGAATTCCGTTTGCATCAATATCAAAAATAACTTCAATTTGAGGAACACCACGTGGAGCAGGAGGGATGCTATCTAAGTGAAAACGACCAATTGTTCTATTGTCTTTTGCCATCGGTCTTTCTCCTTGTAAAATGTGAATCTCTACAGATGGCTGATTGTCTGAAGCTGTCGAAAACACTTCTGATTTCTTAGATGGAATTGTTGTATTAGATTCAATTAGTTTCGTCATAACACCACCCATTGTTTCAATTCCTAATGATAATGGTGTAACGTCAAGTAATAATACATCTTTAACTTCTCCCGTTAATACGGCACCTTGAATAGCAGCTCCTAAAGCAACTACTTCATCAGGGTTAACACCTTTTGAAGGTTTTTTACCAAAGAATTTTTCAACGATTTCCTGTATAGCAGGAATTCTTGTAGATCCTCCAACTAAAATTACTTCATCAATATTTGATGCCGACATTTTAGCATCTGCTAATGCTTTTTTGCATGGCTCTAAAGTTCTTTGAATTAAAGAGTCAGCTAATTGCTCAAACTTAGCACGTGTTAATGTTTTAACTAAGTGTTTCGGTATTCCATCAACTGGCATAATATAAGGCAAGTTGATTTCTGTTTGAGAAGAACTTGATAGTTCAATCTTCGCTTTCTCAGCAGCTTCTTTTAAACGCTGCATTGCCATTGGATCTTTTTTCAAGTCAATGCCTTCATCGTTCTTAAACTCCTGACTTAACCAATCAATAATCACTTGGTCAAAGTCATCGCCACCTAAGTGGGTATCACCATTAGTCGACTTTACTTCAAATACGCCATCACCTAATTCCAAAATAGAAATATCAAATGTACCACCACCTAAATCGAATACTGCAACTTTGGTATCAGTATGCTTTTTATCTAAACCGTATGCTAATGCAGCAGCAGTAGGTTCGTTAATAATTCTCAGTACTTTTAATCCTGAAATTTCACCCGCTTCTTTGGTAGCCTGGCGCTGCGCATCATTAAAATATGCTGGCACTGTGATTACTGCTTCGCTAACTTCATATCCTAAATAATCTTCAGCCGTCTTCTTCATTTTTTGTAAAATCATTGCTGAGAGCTCTTGCGGAGTATATAAACGCTCATCAATTTTTACTCTTGGCGTATTGTTATCACCCTTCACTACTTCATATGGTACTCGGGAAATTTCATTCGACATTTTATCGAATGATTCGCCCATGAAGCGCTTAATTGATTGAATTGTATGCTTAGGGTTTGTTATTGCCTGGCGCTTTGCAGGGTCTCCTACTTTGCGCTCTCCATCTTTTATAAAGGCAACTATTGATGGTGTTGTTCTGCGACCTTCACTGTTCGCAATTACTGCTGGCTCATTGCCTTCCATTACAGCAACGCAAGAGTTCGTTGTTCCAAGGTCAATTCCAATTACTTTTCTCATATGTTTGATTTTTAGTTTTAAAATTTCGCGACCGTTGGCAATAGATATGCCACCTAAAAAATCTGTCAGAAATCTGACAATTAATCGTAAATAGCATTAAATAAATATGACAAGGTGACAAATAGTCTTTTATTCTAGTTGAAAAGGCCCTTTGTGTATTTACCGTAAAGCAATGAGTCCTGCGATGGAGTATTGAACTTAATATTGGAAACTGCACTCGACCATCGACTTGTAAATATACCTTTACCATTACTTAAGTTAGTGTATTCAGGTATGTAATTAACTGTATTGCCTGGGGCATTAACTTGAATATAGTTATACAAATCAGGAGTGCCTACAGTAAAAATAAAATCAGCAGCAACAGAACCTATAGGTCTACTCACGGAATTGTCTTTGGGGATGCGTTGCTTCAAGTAACTAAAAAAGGAAGCACCATCGAGTAGAAATGTTAAGGACTGTCCGCCGTTGCTGGTAGTGCTTAATATATTATCGAAATAATAATCAACTTGCTTTTCGGTTCCAACAGTAGCACCAGGCTTGAATTCTATATACTTAAAACGCATAATCAAACCATATACTTTCCCATTCTTGGCAGAGCCGATTTTAATGTTATATGGAAAGTCTGATGCGAGATTTATTTTTGATGAAGGAAAAAGGCTCTGCTGACTAATTGATTCAACTAAATTCGTAGTTGCCAAAGAGGTAAGTCCTGTTGTTTTGTTTTTTAATTCAAAGCGATATTCTGCATCTGTTTTTAATTTAAAATAAGGCTTTAAATTGATACTTCCGTTAACACGCTCTTGAAGAAAAAGCTGATACAATCTGTGTTTCTCATCGGTAAAAAGCCCTTCTTCTTTCTGTTTGCTAAATGTAGGTTTTAATAAAATTGTATCAGTTTGTTGTCCATTAATCAAACTATAAATTGTTACTTCAACTTCTGAAGTATCGTAGTAAA
>JBJOND010000077.1:0-13200 GCA_046052065.1 Bacteroidota bacterium
ATTTATTTATTGCTGAACCAAACTTCGCTAAGCTTACATCAATGCATTTCTACGGATGGGAGCGCGGTTTGAAAACAGGTATGTACTATTTAAGAACAAAACCTGCTGCATCAGCAATTAAGTTTACTGTCGATAAACAATACGAAGCAGCGCCAGTTACTGCTGAAGTAGCATCGGTAAATACAGAAGCAGTAGTAGTTACTGCAACAAGTACAGTTCCTGAAACTCCATCATCAACGCCAGTTGCAGCGCCAACAGCAAAACCAGTTGCAGATGATTTCACAACTGACTTTATAAGTGCTGCTGATCAAATTACTTGTTCATTAGATAATCCAGATGGTTGCATAAGCTGCAGCGGATAAAAAATACAATCTAACCATAAACCAACCTAGTCCTGAGTGTAAAAGCTCGGGACTTTTTTATTAGTATATAAATTGATTTTACTCCTGAAAATACAATTTCCCTTCTTTACTCATCCCCACTGGGAAATCAACTCGCTGCTTCCAACCTTCTTCGTTTAGCTCAGGAATGATTGCATCTGTCATTCGCTTTTCAAATAGCGCGCGACATTTATCAATCACCGTTTGCTCTAAGTTCGAATTCGTGATCTTGAAAAAGTCGACCGCCTGCGAAGGAATATGCAAGAGTAACACCTGCGTATAGCCGTCAATTTCATAAATATCTAATATTTTAAAAAACGAACCTGCATTTAATACCATCATTCCGTATTTAGCAACTTCTGGTTGCACACGACCTAAATCCGCAGCTTTGTTACTCGCAATGAGGTAACGCATATTTCCTGTCGGATATCCGCCCATATGCGAGCAATCAATAAACGCTGGTTCTAAAAGAATTTGCTTCGCTTGATAATTCGAAATTATTTCCTTCGATAAATCCGCATCACGATAATACAGTGTTAATCCTGGGAATACTTCGTTGATTATTTTTTCTACTTCTTCGTTGGTCATTGCTTTTGCAAATTTAGTATTATTAATTTGCATTTTATAAAAATTGTATATTACTTTACATTGTTAATTGTTTAGTTAAATATTATTATAATTTGTACTTTTATTCTGTATCTGCAGTAATGAAAAATGCTTAATTGCTATGCATATGTTTTTGTTTGTTTTGTTTTTACGTTATATACAAAGTTCATATCAAAAGCGGTTTAGGTCTAAGTTGTTTATGACTCAAAATATTTTATATACTTATTATTCAAACTGATATCTCATATTTTAATGAAAAAAACACCCACATTATTGCTAATTCTAGGGCTAATGTTCTGTTTGACGCAATCATCATACGGGCAAGGAGTAGACGACGCTTATTTAATTAATGCTCCTGCACAAAACGGCATTACACAAGCCGTTATTTATATTACTGTGAATGACACAAGCAATGTTTCGAGCATTATTGTTAAAGTTGGAACACAGGATGGATTTAGTGATTTGTTTAATTATACATTTAGTTATATTCCTTTAGGAAGTTTACCCAATGGATATACCTATTCTCGAGTTGGAAATGTAGTAAGTTGTAAAATTGGTGGCATTACTGAAAATTCAATATATTTTGGAGAAGTAATTATTGTTGATACGAACGGATTGCAAGGAAGCCCAATCAAATTTATAACGAATTAAATTTTAATTAATTCCCAACACAACATCCAATGAAAAAAATAATACTATTATTTTTAGTAATCGTCTGCACGATTTCGCAACCTTTGTTTGCGACTAAATATACATGGACAGGTGCCACGGATTCATATTGGAGCGTAAATACAAATTGGAGTCCTTACGGAGTTCCAACAGCTACAGATACTGTGAAAATCGTTTCAACATCTAATAACCCAGTATTGCAATCAAATTCAACTATCAAAGAACTCGAATTTACTTCTGGTAGTTTAAACTTAAATACATTTAATTTGAATGTCACTAACAATAGTTATTTCTATTCAGGAACTATATCAAATGGGAATCTTGTTATAAGAGGGACTTATTCCTTATACAATGGAACTACTTTCAGTTGTACAATTGATGCAATTGTAGGTAGAACAGTATTTAATGGAGGAACTTTTAATAGTTCGGCTTCATTTGAACAAACAAGCAATGCTACAAGTAATGGTGCAGGTGGTTGTATATTCAATGCAGCTGTTACAATTAAAAAGTCGGGTAATTCCTATCTTAATTTAGGAATGGTCAATCCCGATGTGTTTAATGGCGTAACAAAGATTATTAATTCAAGCACTTATGCCATTCAATTAGGTTATAATGCTGTTTCCTCGTTTAATGATAGTTTAATACTTGAATCAACGGGATCTGGTGGTATTAATTTCGCAACTGGAATTGGTGGTGCAACGTTGGCAAATGGGAAAGTAATTACAGTTGGGCCTGGTGGTTTTAATAATGGCCCTTTAATTTTAAAGAACTTTACACAAAGCGGGTCTACAGCTCAAAGTATAATAACTACAAATTCTGCAGTTGTAAGTTTGGTTACTTCAACTTTTAATGGTGCATTAACACTATCATCACCTGGTGTTTTGGTAAAGACAAGTACCTTTAATGGTATTACAGATTTTACCAAATCAAGTAGTTCATCAAGTCTATGTGACGGTGGGAATATTTTTAATGCTGCTGTGACATTTAGAAATATATCTTCAAATACAGCTTCTTTAAGACTGGCTTTACAAGAAAGAGATATTTTTAATTCAGATGTTACTTTCATAACTACTAACGGTTATATATCACCTGCTTTTAATGGTGTTTCTGAATTTAAAGGGAGTATAAGTATAAATTCAAATTTAGTTGTTTTTAATCTCGGAGCTGGTACAGTAAGTTGCAATGGGCCAAATAATCAAACATTTTCAGGAACTGCTAACTTTGCTATCGGGAAGTTATTAATTAACAAACCAAGCGGAGTTGTCACTTTAGCTAAACCAGTTACATTAGATAGCTCATTAACTTTAACTAGTGGTAAATTAGTTTCTTCTGCAACTAATTTACTTTCATTAAAAGCTACTTGTGTATTAAATGGTGGAAGTGTAAGTAGTTTTATTGTTGGACCTGTAAAGAAGACTGGGAATACCGCTTTCAAGTTTGCTGTCGGAAAAGGTAATGATTATCGTCCAGTTAGTATAACTAATTCTACTTTAGTTACAGATTCTTACACAATTGAGTATTTTAATTCCGGACAAACATTGGGGTCTAGTTTAGATACATCCATAAATTATATTAGTGATTGTAATTATTGGAAGATTGATAGAAATAATGGAACATCAAATGTTAACCTGACTTTTGATTGGTTTAATAAGCAATGTGATGTTTTTGATATTGATAGTACCAAATTGAGTCGTTGGAGTGGAACAAAGTGGATTGCTCAAGGTTTAATGAGCTATTCTGGAAATGATAGTATTGGATCTAATAGTCGTAATTCAGTTAATGAGTTTGGGTATTTTACTTTTGGGCATAAGATGTTTCCAAGGGTTAGTTTTAGTTACAGTGTTGATACTTTATCAAGACCCTATAAAGCAGTATTCATTAATCAATCAAGAGGCTTTAAACCAAATACAAGTTTTTTATGGTCATATGGTGAAATAAAAAATGGTATTGAATCAACACAATTGTTAGGGTCTAAAAGTTCTACAGAATATTCTTATTTTTTAAAGAGAAACTATTTAGGAAGTTTAGAAGCAACTCAAAATGGAATAAATTATAGTACTAATAAGTTAATTATTTTAAAACCTACTATACAAACAACTGTTGATTTATTTTACAGTCCTTATGATACAAGTAATACTAACCCTTATCCATGTATAGATAGTTCAGGAATAAAATTTTCTACATGCTTTACACCAATATTGCTAACTTGTAAAATTGACTCTTTAGCTCAAACAGATTCTATTAAGATAACATTTCCCTTTTCAGCTGGGTTTACCTTTTCAATTTTAAATTATACAACCAGTTTATCTTGTGTTGCTACAAATGATAGTGTATTAACAATTTCGAGTAATACAAACCAATCTATTTTTGACTCAGTAAATATATTAGTTTATGTGAGTGATTGTTCGGTTTTGTTTGCAAATAGAATTCAAGTCTGGTCTGTACAACTTGGTTCGAATATGAAAAAGGTCGAGTATTTTAAAAATGGTCAAAAAATAAATGCATTCGCTGGTATATTTCCCTTTTCTTTAACAGTAAATCGCTCATCTATTGAGCTTGAGACAATTTCAAACACAAGTAAATTTACTAGTAAAATAGACAAAGAGTTTTCTTTAAATGAAATTGTAGACCGCTACTATTATATAAAACCTGTCGAGGGAATTACTGATTTCTTTGTTGTTAAGGCAAAATATGAAGATGATATTGATGTTTTAAGGGTTGATGTTGTGAATGTAGTTGATACTGTTGAAACTTTAATCGATACAGTTTACAATACCCTTGATCCACCAATTATTGGAGGCGCAGAACATGAGTTTGTTTTTTACAATCCCAATAAAATAGGTTTGCCAGTAGGATTTCCTACTGATTTTAACCATAAGTCATATATTCCAATTGGGTTGTGTCGGCCAATTAATGCTGATACAAATTGTTCAACAAATTATAATTATCTATTTTGCAATAACGCCGGTCACTATAACAAGATTTTAATACGTGAACGTATCCGTATTAAAAGTATTCAAAATTGTGAATACGACACTATATTAAAAAACAGAACTGAATACTCAACATCAATTATATGTAATGGAATTGATAAATGCAATGAACGGGAGTCGATAAAATTAAATGTTGAAAGTATTAACCCTGAAAGAATAATTTCGCCAGCTTTGGGATGGATTAAAAACAATAGGTATGTGAGCTTTTCATCTAGTTATCCAGTCAATATTCCGATCTCCAATAAGCAGCTCAAAGTATGTGATGATACTATAATTATTGGAAATGCAACCCGCGAAATTGAATATGCATTTATCTTAAAGAATGCTTTTAAGAAAGATTCTACTGTTTTTCCTTCAAATACAATACGCTTAAGTACGATAGAATTTTCTTTATTTTCTAAGTATTATCAATGGAATGAACTTATAGATTCAGTAAAATCAGGGAAGACTAAAATTCGTTATGGCAATCTTAGCTTAGAGGCTCATTTTGAAAATTTAGATTCTGGAAGTCTATACGCTTATACAAAGTATGTAATCTATCTAGATAGTGCCTATAATGATTCTGTACTTAGAATTCATAACCCCAATATTAATAACAGCTTTGTAACTGACAAATTTAATCCGTACTCTCCTAATAATGGGTTTAAGTACTTGCCTAAAGATTCTATTATAGGTGTAAGTATTACTGGACTTAAGCTGCGAGATTGTGGAAGTGGGACAAATGACCCTTTGCAGCTAAAAGACGATTCAATATACAATGGAGCTGCTGGGTTATTGTTGTTTAAATCTTTTGATGTCAAGTTTTATAATATGTGTCAAATATCAGCTATCGATAATCAATCTCCTCCGCCATCAAATGTAAAAAATGATTCAACTTTAAGGATTCAATTCAACCAAATAGCAAATTATAATGGTAACTCTACTGGGAGGGCAAATCCTAGCGATGTCACAGTTGACCAACCACAAACAGTGCTCACTTTTGATCATAAAACAATTGCCCCTGTAAATAATAGACCGTGGTTGATTGATGATATTATGTCATGCCCTAATAGAAAAGCCTATGGGATTCTAACTTTGGAATTTGATCCAAGCAAGGTTGGTGGAGCAGATTCTTCTTCAGGTTTTCCTTCATATTTTGTAAATGATTCTGCTAATTTTACATTCAATATAAATGGAACAGCAACTAGTTTTATTGGTTATGTAGTCATAATTGATTCTATGCACTGGAAAATTAATTGGCCAGACACTTTGCCCAATTTGTTAATGGATTCCCTAGATGTTCAAATAAATTTAAAAGCAGAGTTAACATGTGGAAATAGTTCGAGTTGGGGATTAGATAAATTTACAATTCGTTTTTATGAAGCTTGTGATGATAATTGTACTGATTGTTCAATTTTATATGGATCAACAGGGACTTATGTGCTAAGGCATTGTTTTGGACTTTGCCCCGTAGGGAATTATGTTGATACTAGAAATTTTATAGCTTCTCGACGAACATTCGGTTGGGCTTCAGAAGATGATTTTAATCGTGGATTATTAATGCCTTCTTCTTGTCCTGATACAAGTGGCAGTGCAAATTTGACGGGATATTATCCATACGATATTGTAAACTTGTCAGCAAAAGGGTTTATTGGAGAATTTGATACGGCAACTTATAATTATGGTATTGATGATTTAGAGAAATTTTATTTTGATGTTCGTTACCTTACAAAAGATCTTCCTTATTCAAATACCTCTTCTGCTCATATTTCAAAGCCATTGTTTATTCCTGTTTCTGGAGCTGTTGACACAACATCTGGCTTATGGTTTAAAGCAATCAACACACCAATATTCGGATGTGGAGTAGACAGTTTCTTTGTTCCTTCAAGTGAAATTACAACTAGCACCTTGTTAGACCCAAAAGATACGTTAGGGAATATCACAATTGTGAGAATAGAAATGAACTTGAATTATCAGCCCATTGGTTGTACATATATTTTAGAAAATTTACTGCAAAGTAATTCTTATCAACTGAATCTTGATCTTAATTTAATGGTTAATGATCTAGGCAAGCGGGTTTTTGCATCAGACCATGTTGATGATGGATTTTATCCTTTGAATCCTTTGTTTTCTATGTTCAGTTATACTACCATAGACTCGCTTAGTGGAGATACAATTTATCATCCAAGTTGTGATCCTTGGACTTCAAATTTGACATATTATCAAATAACACCTTCTTTTCAATATAGAAGACTTGATGGGCCAAGTTATAATGATGCTTTTTTTGGCGCAAGACCAAATCAATGCCAGCTATTGTGGTCGCACGGGCTTTTTGTAAGTGGTGGCTTGCCAAGTTTGCCAGATTTTCCTGGTGAATATAGGCCCGTTTTTGAGTTCCCAAAAGAATTTTTGGATACCGTTTCGAATGCTTTGTACAATAAAGATGGTGCAAATATTTTGACAAAAGCTTATAGCACTTACAGAAGCAATTACGCCCTCAAGCCATTATTAAATGGTTTTGATGCGGTTAGTTATGACAGCACATTCAAAAAAGGAGTAGATAAAGTATATGATGCACGTACTTTATTTTATGCTTACTTCAATAAAGATTGTGGTTTCAATAATAGCAATTCTACAATTGACTCTATAAAACTATCAAGCTTAAGCGGTGATATAACTTTTGGGGCTTACGCAGGTAAGAGAATTGTTTTTGATTCTTTACCCAAATATTTTTATTATTATCCAAATAATATGGCTGATAATTTCAAATTGGATTTTACATCAAATAATACATTTCAAAATATTTTGAGCAACCCAAGTCAACCATTAAATTTTACATTAACATATAAACCTAATAGTTCAAACCCTAACGGCATTGTAGCGCCAGACGCCTATGTTTATTTTACAGGAGTAGATTCAATCGATGGAGATTTTAAACTTTATAAACCTCAAAATGGAAGTAAAATTTTATTGCCAAGTTTTAGAAATTCAAGTGTTCCTGGAATTATATTCTTTAAAGTAGATACCCTTGTGAAAGAAGTTGCGAAAGAATTAATTTTGGAGGTGGAGTGGAATAATTGTGAGTTTTTCGATCCTACAACTAGGCAATTTAATATTATTGCCCATAGTGGCCTAGCATGTAAGGGATATGGAGCCATGCAGGTTGAACAATTTAGTTCCAATGACTCAGTTTATTCTTGTATTGAATTTGTTTCTGATACTATTAATTTAACGATAGGCGAATCTAGTTTAACGGTTGATTTAGTTTCTTATAATGATACGATTAATGGATGCGGTCAGTTCAACATTTCTACCCAGTTAACTTCTTTAGAAGCAGATGTTACAAATGGATTTTTGACGATACAAACTTTCCCTGGAATTGTTTTACTACCCAATTTATCAACCGTATATGATACTAGCGGAAATCCGTTAATTTTAAGTTCTTTAGCAACTCCAAGTGTAACGGACACAAATGGCTTAGTAACTTGGCGTTGGCCAATTGACTCAATCCTTCATAATCTATTAGCTATTCCTTTAAGCGATATTCATTTTAATAATGATGTAAATTATAATACACTAAAATTTAATTTAGAGTTTGCAACAAATGGCTCAATGCCAGGTCAGTTGGCTGGATCCTACCAATTTAATATTACTGCAACGGGCAATGATTTATGTGGAAGCGTTGTTAATGAACTTGGGCAAAGTGAATATATTTCATATGTTAACCCACCCAATGGCTATGTTTATATTAATCAAACTGGCACTTTGTGTAACGGTGATTCTGTTGTGCTTAGTGTACTCGATAGTAATGTGAATGCGACAAATTACTTATGGTCTACTGGAGACTCATCTCAATCAATTATAGTAACAGCCCCTGGTCTCTACACGGTTGAAGTAAGGGATAGCATTTGCACTTATTATGCACTTATAAATATTTATGCTTCACCTGCATCAATACTTAGTGCAACAGATACTATCCCGTGCAACGGACAGCCAATTCTTTTAACAGCTACGGATTCCTGTCCCTTTTGTACATTCTTATGGAATAATGGAGCTATAACGAATCAAATCAGTGTTGATGTAGCAGGGATTTATGTTGCTTCAATAACTGACTCTTTATCTGGATGCACAACTATTGATTCAGTAATCGTTTTTAATACTGGATTTCAAGCTTCCCTAAATGCTACTAATGCTGGCCTTATTTGCAATGGCATCAAACCATTTACACCGATTATTACAGCTTCTTCAAACAATACATTTGGTGGTCCATTAAGCTATGCATGGTATACACCATTTTCTCCAAATCCACCTGATACATCAACTATTGTCGCTTCCACAAGTGGAACTTATATTGGCGTTATTACAAACAGTTTTGGTTGTACTGATTTAGATACCATCCTTATCACAAATATTACCCCTGATGTATATTTTGATCCTTCTACAATCAACTCAATTGGTGGTGGAACACCTGTCTCTTTAATACCCAAACATAGTAATTTAATTAGTAGCACATACTTGTGGAGTAATGGAACAAATATGAGCACTGATACAATATATGCTTCTTCAAATTCAACGCATATATTAACTGTAACGAACACTTTTAATGGTTATGGATGTTCTGATACAGGAATTGTTAACATCATTGTTGATTCAGCAATTGCTGGTAGATGTATTTATTACAATAATGAAATAAATACAAATTTATTTGCAACAGGTAATCAATCAACTATTGCAACCGGAAATTATGATTTAAATAAAGATGTTTTAGTAGATGGATACATTACAATTGGCCAAAATAGTTCTTATGCAATTGCAAAAGATGTATCTATTACTGTATTGAATGGCTCCACCTTAAACATTGAATTTGGCGCACATCTATTTAGTTGTGGTGATGATATGTGGGATGGAATAATCGTTCAACCAGGTGGCACTTTAATAATATTTGGTGACTCTGTAGCTCCAGTACTTATTGAAAATGCTAAAATAGCAGTCCTCGCTTCAGGCACTGCATCCATCACTGCTAAAGGTAATACTACATTTAACTCCAATTATATTAGTGTTTATCTACATGATGGTGATTTTAGCGATGCCGACTTTACAGGGGCAAAATTCACCTGCACAAAATTTTTAGAAAAACCTTACAATAACAGCGTAAATGATCGCTTTACTAATTCACATATTAAGGCGATTAATGCAGGCACCGTCAATTTGGGACTTTCATCAATTGGGAATGAATTTTATGATGCAGGTATTTGCGTAGAAGCCTATAAAACAAATTTAAATGTAGATCATTGTAAGTTCGATCAAACTAATTATAGCGGTAAAAGCAAAGTTGGAATATTCGCCTCTAACTGGAAGAGTTTAAATTCAATGGTTGTAAATATTGGTTTACGGCATGCTCAGGATTTAACTACTTTACAAAATGATTTTACGAATAGTACTGTTAGTATTGATGTTAAACAAGGAGTTGATGCAAATATATTTGATAATCGAATCACTGGTGGTACAACTGGAATTCGACTCAATGAAGTTAAATTTAAAGAGATTAAGTTAGTCAACAATGAAATTAATTACGCAAATGATTATGGTATATTATTAACTTCATGTGCGAACAGCGATATCTATATTTATAATAACTCCATCAGAGCTGGAACAAATTCGTTTAATCCTTTGTACGAAACGCAGCGTGGTATATCTGTTTTAAGTAAAAGCCTTATTACATCCAACCTGTTAATTGACCACAATGAAATTGAAAATTGCAGACTAGGGATTCAATTACGTCATCATGAAGGTGGGTATATCTCTAATAACATTATTAAGTATAATATTTCTGATGCTGAAATATTAGCTTCAACTTCTCCTTATTACCGTAAAGGAATTGTGCTTGAATGGTGCAGGGGTGCTAGTATACGTAGTTTAAATACAGTTTCTCGTGATGCCTCACTAAATACTGGTAATCCTTCTGTTAATGATAAACTCATAGGGATTTTTGCATCCTTAAGTTCCGATTATTTTACAGATAATGCAACCATTAATTTGCCAACTGGATTTAAAATTAATGGGAACTGTAAAGGAGCACAATTTAGGTGCAATGTTTTAGAATCGTGTAACGAAGGATTCCGTTTAGTGAATCCATTGCTCCAAGATCAAGGTGATAGTTTATTCCCTAATGGAAACAAATGGATAAATTGGGGTGGAACAAATGAGCATATTAAAGATGCATCTGGTGCTGGTTTTAATCCAGCTAACATCGACTGGTGGTACGACCCCTCCAAAACGGAACAGGTGCCAACATTAAAGCCATTTTATGTTACGCCACGTCAAACGAATGGCACAAGTGGTTGTATCGATGAAGATTGCCCAGGTTGTTTAATTGAACGTATTCATGCTTACATCCAAGAAAGTAATGATACCACTATTAATGAAGAGTATCGTTATTACAATCAAGACCTTGCGTATTCATTATTAAAAGACAGTTTGCAATTGATGTATTCTGGTGCAACTTATGATGCGGAACTTCAAAACTTTTATACTTTAATGTCCTTGTCAAATCTCGGACAATTAAGTAATGTTCAAGATTTATTAAAGGACGATGCTATTGCATCTGCGTATTTATTAAATGAATCCATCAATCCTGATAATTTAATAGAACAAAATACCCAAGAAGTGAACCGTGTTGTAATAGCACAGGATAGAGACAGTATTTGTTTGACTCAAGAACAAAAAAATATATTGTTACCAATAGCATATCAACTCCCTATTTTAGGTGGTGAGGCGGTATATAGAGCTAGAACATTATTAGGAATTGACTTAGATGAATCAATATTAGCATCAAGATTTGCAACAAATTATGATGATATGAGTTTTGAGAATTATCAGCTTTATCCTAATCCAAATAATGGTAGTTTTTCAATTAATTACACTTTACAAAAAGATGAAAGAGCTCAGATAACGATTATGGATGCAATGGGCAAATTATTGCAAACAGAGCAATTGTCTAATGAGGGTAATTTTAAACGAATCAATTTGACAAATCAACAAAATGGGTTTTATTTTGTAACAATAAAGTCTAATTTAGGCTCAACAAAGAACTGGAAAGTTATTATACTTAAATAACATGAATAAATTTAAAGTTTGGATGTTGTTTTTATTTAGTATTGGTGCTTATAATAGTAATGCTCAATTTACTGACCGCTATTGGACTTTTGGCGACAGTGCTGGAATAAACTTTAAAATTCTGACAAATCCAGTTCCTGGCGAAAGTATTTTAAGAGCACGTGGCACTTGCGCAAGTATATGTGATAGTTTGGGTGATTTATTATTATATGGAGGCTCACCTAATTTAGACATATGGAGAGCACCAAACCCACCATATACCTATAATTATGGATACATTGTAAATAAAAACCAGCAAAAAATAGTCAATGGCGATAGTCTTAAATGTACATTATGGTATCAAGATATGCTAATAACCCCAAATCCAGCTAATTTAAATCAGTTCTATGTCTTTACAGCCGGAGAAACCAGCAATTCTCCGACTGGTTTTTTTTATAATATTCTTGATTTAAGTTTAAACAATGGAGATGGCTATGTAATTCAAAAAAATGTACAGTTGCAGAGCTTTACTGTAGCTGATTGCATGACCGCCATTAAACATGGCAATGGTCGTGATTGGTGGGTAATAATTCGAGATTGGAGTACCACAGTACCTAAAAATACATTTTATGTTTACCTAGTTTCACCTAGTGGAATTACTCTAAACAATCAGCAAAATATTGGAACATTGCATATGAATGGTGGTTTGCAGAGATTGGAGTTTAATCATAAAGGTGATAAGCTTTTTTGCTGTATTGCAGGAGGTTTGTTAGAGAGATTTGATTTTGATCGTTGTACTGGAATTATATCAAATAATACAATCCTTGCACCATATGCCACTACATGGAGAAGAAATTATTGGAGCATGGCAGTATCTCCTGATGATAGTAAATTGTATGTATCCACATTACTTTTCAGTACGAGTAGTGACACATCTTATTTAGTTCAATACGATTTAAACGCACCCAATTTTCTTGCTAGTTCGGATACTTTATTGCGTTTACCAGCAGATGATAATGAACAACTTGGCTTGTTACAACCTGGTCCAGATGGTAAAATATATTTAAGTGCGATGGGCAATTCTCTAGATTGCGAGTTTGATTATTTATATTGCGATACCACTTGGAATTTAATTAACTCAAATATATCTGTTATTAATTATCCGGATAGTGCTGGTGCAGCCTGTGATTTCCAACCATTTAGTTTTAATTTGGGTGGTCACCGTGCTTATGCAGGTCTTCCTAACAACCCCAACTATGAACTAGGTCCATTAGTAGGTAGCCCTTGCGATACCCTAACTGTAGGTATTACCGAAGCAGTAGGCTACAAAAACAACATAACCGTTTACTATGATGTAAACTGGCAAACGGCTTTTGTAAATGCAAAAGGTTTAAGGGGTAAAAAATTTGCATTTGAATTATATAATATTAACGGGCAATTAATTCACCAGCAGCAAGGTTTTTTGGATTCTGAGTATT
>JBJOND010000078.1:0-12533 GCA_046052065.1 Bacteroidota bacterium
ATAGTTCTGGTTCAGCTTGCGGTTTTCAACCCTTTAGTTTTTATTTAGGTGGCCACAAGGCCTATACTGGCCTTCCTAACAACCCCAACTATGAACTAGGTCCATTAGTAGGTAGCCCTTGCGATACGCTAACCGTAGGTATTACCGAAGCAGTAGGTTACAAAAACAATATAACAGTTTATTACGATGTAAACTGGCAAACGGCTTTTGTAAATGCTAAAGGCTTACGAGGTAAAAATTTCACATTTGAATTGTATAATATAAATGGGCAATTAATTCAACAGCAGCAAGGTGTATTAGATTCAGAGTATTATACTAACAATTTGAGTATGGTAGGGTATTCCGATGGAGTTTATATTATTAAGCTAATGACCGCTCAAGAGGTTTTAACTTCTAAATTTATTAAACGCTAATTAAGTATAGAGTTAATGGCTATGTGCTTTTTTCAGAGTAATAAAATTGCTGCTGTTATGTAGTGATTAGTTTCGTTTTACTTTCTTTTAATAACTCCCATAATAGCTTTTTAATTGCAAGAGGCATTCAAAAGTATTAAACGTTTGTAAATGGATATAAGCGTTTAATAACCGAAAAATTATTTTGGATGCGGTAATTTCACTATGGGGCGGGGCTGCTGTCCCCCCTTGGTGTTGGGAGCTGTGAGGCTCCTGCTTTTTCAGGACTTCGCCCTTCGAGGCCCTCAGGGACCGAAGTCTCGGAAATCAAAATAAGCACTAAAAAAGTAATTAAATTGGCCTCAGTTTATTCGGTTTTTGACGAAGGTAAAATTGCGTAAAGCAAATTTAGAAGTTCCGAGCTAGTGAGGAAATCACTGAATTTGTAGCAATTTTATCTAGGAGAAAATTTGCAACGCAAAAGAATAAAGTGCAGCCTTGACCTTTTCTTTGGTTCTTTCATTTTGTGTCAAGACAAAAGAAAGAACAGGGTAAGATTGTATATGTTGAACTTGAATTATTGGACAAGTGATTCATTCTAATCATTTACTTTCATTAAATGTCCAATCATAAAATCGTCCAATTTTCCAATCATCACACTTTTCACTATTTTTAAAAACTCAAACGACATAACAATGAAAAAACATCCATCCGGTTTACCCTTCCTGTTCTTCTCCGAAATGTGGGAGCGATTTGGTTATTATTTAATGATTGGAATTTTCACGCTTTATTTAAAAGATGTGAAAGATGGTTTTGCCATGACAGAAGCAGAAGCCTCTGATTTATATGGAACCTTCATCGCATTGGTATTTCTTACGCCGTTTTTAGGCGGACTAATAGCAGATCGTTACTTAGGATATTCGCGGGCGGTAGTCATTGGTGGGGTTATGATGGGACTCGGTTATTGTCTCATGGGTATTCATCATATCACTGCCTTGTATGTGGGTATGACACTCGTTATTGCTGGTAACGGATTTTTCAAACCGAACATATCTACGTTGCTCGGTAATATTTATTCAACGGATGAATATCGAGAGAAAAAAGACGAAGGGTATAATATCTTCTATATGGGAATTAACATCGGTGCCTTTATCTGTAATTTCTTTGGCGCTGCATTGCAAATAATGCTAGGGTGGGGATGGGCATTTATGGCTGCAGGTATCGGAATGTTTATAGGTCTTATCGTTTTTACATCAGGTAAAAAACATTATGTAGGATACGATCAGAAAAAAGGAATTCAAGATGGTGATATGCCAATGTCGAAAATTATTGCACTCATCCTTTTACCTGCTGTTGTATTTGGTGTGATAGGATGGATGATTCCTGATAATATTTTTGGTAGCGATAGCACCGATGCATTTATTCTAAGTTGCTTGCCTGTTCTTTATTTCTATGCAAACTTGTATTTCACTGCGTCGAAAGAAGAGAAAGCTCCAATTGGTGCAATGCTTGCCATCTTTGCTGTAGTAATTTTATTCTGGGCGGTATTCAAACAAAACGGTTCTGCCTTAAATACGTGGGCCGACCGTTATACGGATCGTTCATTAACTGGTACAAGCGAAGTTGTTTTTAATTCGTTGAAGCAATCAAAGCAACTTACGTATGCTAAAGATTCTGTTCCTGTTTACGATGAATACTTCCGTTTGCAAAAAGAAAATGGTGTTGTAAAACAAGAATTAAATTATCCAATCTATTTCCGCAATGAAGCGAAAGCAGAATTGCCTGCAGAAGGAGAAAAGGTTAGCGTATGGGCAACGAATTTAAGTCAATCGATTAACCCAGGTTGGGTAATTATGTTAACACCCTTAGTGGTTGCATTCTTTACTTGGCTTCGCGGAAGAAAAAAAGAACCTTCTACGCCTGCAAAAATCGCCTACGGATTATTCATCTCTGCACTATCAGCATTAGTGATGGTGGCAGCAGCAAAGGCAGGTAGCAACGGACAAGAAAAAGTAACTGTCTGGTGGCTGATTGCCTGCTACGGAGTAATCACAATTGGTGAGTTGTTTTTGAGTCCTATGGGATTAAGTTTAGTTTCTAAATTAAGTCCACCACGTATAACTGCATTAATGATGGGTGGATGGTTTTTAAGTACTTCTATTGGAAATAAACTAAGTGGCGTACTAGCAAGTATGTGGGATAAATACGAGCAGAAAACAGATTTCTTTATTCTGAATTGCGTTTTATTATTGATAGCAACAGGGATTGCATTCTCCATGTTAAAATGGTTGAACAGAATTTTTAAAGAACATACCTAATTGAAATTTGAATATTCTATTTTGTTATTGCTTGATTTAATTTAGAAAATGGATTTTATAAATCTATTCGCTGATTATTCTCCGCTGATTTTAAGCTCACTCGTGGTGTTGGCTTTCACTGCAGGATTCATTGATGCTATCGTTGGAGGAGGAGGTTTTATTCAGTTGCCAGCATTGCTCGTGAATTTTCCAAATACAGTATTACCCACTTTAATGGGTACAAATAAAATCGCAGGATTTTCAGGCACATTCGTTTCTGCAATTCAATATGGCAAGCGAATAAAATTTGATTACCAACTTTTGATTTTTATTTCAGTAGCAACATTCGTTTTTTCATATTTAGGAGCGAGTGTTGTCAGCTATCTCAATTCAGAGCAATTAAAGCCAGTCATACTTTTAATTTTAATAGTGATGGCCATTTATACATTCATCAAAAAAGATTTAGGACAGCTACAAAGTAAAAGCCTGTCACAAAAACGAAAACTTATCTACGGATTATTACTAGGTGCTTTTGTTGGATTCTATGATGGATTTTTTGGTCCTGGTGCAGGAAGTTTTTTAGTACTCGGGTTCGTTATGATATTCGGATTCGAGTTTATCATGGCATCTGCCTACTCTAAATTCATTAATTGTGTTTCTAATTTCGGAGCGCTATATGTTTTTATTTCGCAATGGAATTACCTTTTAGAAATTGCATTGTTGATGGCTGCGTGCAATATTACAGGCAGCTTAATTGGTACCAAGATGGCCTTCAAAAAGGGCAATGGGTTTATCCGAATTCTATTTCTAGTTATTGTTTCATTTCTGATACTTCGTTACGCATACGATATTTTTTTGAAGTAATAAGGTGAGATAAACAATCTTATTCAAAAATATTTTGAATCATAATTTGGTATTAAACGTTTGTAAATGGATATAAGCGTTTAAAAACCGAATAATAAATTTGTGCTCCCTAATTTTGCGTATGGGGCGGAGGAGTGGTGGCCCCCTTTGAAACTGGCTATCAATAAGATAATAACAATTTTTGTATTTTCAAAGTAGTTATTCAAGCAGCCATTTTAAAAAGTAAATTTCATATAATTTACAGGCTTTAATTCCTAGCAAAAAAGCCCCGAAGAAATCCTCGAGGCTTCGCGATCAGGGACCGCAGTATCAAGGATTAAAAGAAGTACTAAAAGAAGTACTAAAAAAATAAATTAATTGGCCTCAGTTTATTCGGTTTTTGACGAAGGTAAAATTGTGTAAAGCAAATTTAGAAGTTTTGAGCTTGCGAGAAAATCACTGAATTTGTAGCAATTTTATCGAGGAGAAAATTTGCAACGCAAAAGAATAAAGTGCAGCCTTGACTTTTTCTTTGGTTCTTTAATTTTGTGTCAAGACAAAAGAAAGAACATGGAAAATTGAAGAAGATTAGTTTAAATTATTGGCGAAGAGGTTAATTTCTATGATTAATTCAAAAATAAAAGTTTATCGCAGAAAAAAGCCCCGAAGAAATCCTCGAGGCTTTTTATATTGTTTAAATTGTCAATCAATTTTAATTTTCAATCCCGATTCTTCGGGAGACTAATTTTCAAATGTTCAAATCAAATTAAGCTTTCGCTTTCGCAACCTGCGCTTTCATCCACTCCGTAGTAACCGAACCTGGTCTTTCAATCGGGTGACCTAACGCACGATCCCACAATAGAGAAGTTAATACTCCGATAGCGCGAGACACTCCGAATAATACTGTGTAGAAATCATATTCAACTAATCCGTAGTGAATCAATAATACTCCTGAATGAGCATCTACGTTTGGCCAAGGATTTTTAATCTTACCTGTCGATTTTAAAATTTCAGGAACTACTTCATATAACATTTGCACAATCTTAAATAACTCGTCGTCTGCTAAATTCTTTTGAGCAAACTCCATTTGTGCAATGTAACGAGGATCTGTTTTTCTTAATACAGCATGTCCGTAGCCTGGAACAACACGTCCTGCAGCTAATGTCTGCTTTACATAATCAGCAATCTCTTCTTTACTTGGCAAACGACCTTCATAATGCTCACGTAAGTCGTAAATCCAACGAACAACTTCTTGGTTTGCTAATCCGTGTAACGGACCAGCTAATCCGTTCATTCCAGCAGAAAGTGATAAGTATGCATCACTTAAAGCGGAACCAACTAAATGTGTCGTATGTGCGGAAACGTTACCACCTTCATGGTCAACGTGAATTGTTAAATATAAACGCATCAACGATTTCATTCCATCGTCATCAAAACCTAACATATGAGCGAAGTTTGCACCCCAATCCAATTTCGGATTAGGCTCGATATGCACTCCATCTTTGTAAGTTCTACGATAAATGTAAGCAGCAATTCTTGGTAAGCGAGCGATGCAATTCATTACATCTTCAAACATCGGATCCCAGTATTGCTTCTTGTTAATTCCTTTGCGGTATTCAGCAGCGAAATTACTTTCCGTTTGCATTGCTAAAATTGCAAGACTAAATTGTGTCATTGGATGTGTCCCCTTCGGAAGAGAATCCAACATATCAAAAACATGCTTCGGGACATGACTTCTACGAGCCCAAGCATTACTTACCTCACGAGCATCTTCTTCCGTAGGAAGATCTCCAGTTAGCAATAAGTAAAACATCCCCTCTGGTAAGTTTTCGCCACCAACACCTTGAGGTAATTTCTCTCTTAACTCAGGAATTGAATATCCTCTGAAACGGATTCCCTCTTCAGCATCAAGCTTAGAAGTCTCTGTTACCATTCCGATCATTCCCTTCATTCCGTGATATACCTGCTCAAGTGTATAGCTTCCTAAAACGATATCACCATGTTCTTTAATCATGGCTTTCACTTCATCTGCTAACGGTAATGCTTTCTGTGCGAATTTTTCTTTTAACTTATCCATTGTATGTATTGCAAAAGGTATTGTAAAATTTGTTTGGCGAATTTAATCATTTAGGTAACACTTCACAATAAGAAATGTTTATCATTTGTAAAAGTGCTCGAATGTTGTAAAACGTTTTCTGGTACAGTGTTAATTCCTGTGGAACGCACCTTCTTGTTCTTAGTATTTAAGTCTAACTGAAGAATTAAAATGACTAAAGTTATAACGAAAGCAGCCACAACAATAATCCATAAGATGGTTTCAAAGGTTTTTTTAACGCGCTTCTTCGGACTTGCCTTGCGTTTGATTTTTACACGCTTGCGAATCTTAATTTTCTTACGTCGTCTCCTACCACTTCCAGAGCCGCCTAAATGCTCCTCAATTACCTCTCCTTCAAAATCACTATCGTCGTCAACTTCTGTTTCATCTTCGAAATCACCTTCAATTTCAATTTCTTTTTCTTCTTCGTCTGATGGCTTGGTATTCATGCTAAGCTTATCTTAAAAATTTAAAATTACGCCCATTGAATTCAGCCGATTCCCCTAATTCTTCTTCTATTCTTAATAACTGATTGTATTTTGCAATCCTATCACTCCTTGATGCAGATCCAGTTTTAATTTGACCTGTAGAAAGTGCAACTGCTAAATCAGCAATAGTATAATCTTCTGTTTCACCAGATCGGTGCGACATAACAGCTGTATAGCCATTTTCTTTTGCTAATCTAACAGCATCAATTGTTTCTGTTAAACTTCCAATCTGATTTACTTTTACTAAGATTGAATTAGCTACATTTTCGTCAATTCCTTTTTGTAATCGTTTGGTATTCGTTACAAATAAATCATCACCGACTAACTGTACTTTATCACCTAAAACCTGTGTTAGTTCAGCCCATCCTTTCCAATCATCTTCAGCTAATCCATCTTCAATAGATATAATAGGGTATTTATCACACCATCCCTTCCAGAACGAAACCATTTCTGAAGATGTCATCTTTTCGCCTGTGCTCTTTTTGAAAATGTACATGCCCGTTGCTTCATCATAAAACTCTGTTGTAGCAGCATCCATCGCAATGAAAATATCAACCCCAGGTTTATATCCTGCTTTTTCAATGGCCATCATCACACTCTGAATAGCCTCTTCGTTACTTTGTAAATTAGGTGCAAATCCACCTTCATCACCTACATTAGTTCCAAGTCCTTTATCTTTTAGTACTTTCTTTAATGCATGAAAAACTTCTGTTCCCATTCTTAATGACTCCGAAAAACGATCAGCACCTGTAGGCATAATCATGAACTCCTGAAAGTCGATTTTGTTATCTGCATGCGCACCACCATTTAATATATTCATCATTGGTAGTGGAAGCAAGTTGGAATTAAGTCCTCCAATGTATTTATACAATGACATCCCAGATTCAATAGCAGCTGCTTTTGCAACCGCCATCGAAACACCTAATATTGCATTGGCTCCTAAAACAGATTTGTTTTCTGTTCCATCCATGCTAATCATTTTTTCGTCGATTAGTTTTTGCTCAAAAATCGACATGCCTTTTAGCTCTTCAGCTATTATCGTATTGATGTTGTAAACAGCTTTTAATACTCCTTTCCCTATATAACGAGAATCATCGTTATCTCTTAGTTCAACCGCTTCATGTTTACCTGTTGAGGCGCCCGATGGTACAGCAGCACGGCCTAAAGTGCCATTTTGTGTATAAACATCAACTTCTACAGTAGGGTTTCCTCTGGAATCTAAAATTTCTCTTGCGTGTATTAGTGCAATAAAACTCATATATAGTGATTTTTTAAGGCCGTAAAGGTAGTAAAAAGGTCTCTTTCATCCGAGTAAAATAAGCGCCAAGTTTAAAGAGTGTTTTACTTTTTTTTAGAAGAGATACTTCCTAACTTTGCAATATGTCAAAGACTCAACGATTCCGACGATTGTTTTTGCTATTGCTCATCTTTTGGGGAATAGCAGGAGGGCTAGTGTCTCTGCATACTTGCTTGGATAATAGTGATAGTATACAATCTGTCAATTCATGTTGCTGCGACGAAGGACATATTGCTATAAAGGATGTGAGTCAAAGTGATTGTTGTAAAACGGTAACTTGTTATGTAGGTATACCGCTTTACTTTTTAGATAATAGTAATACACTTTCTTTTTTTGATAGCTGTTCATTAATTAATGCATCTTACTTTAGTCTGTTATTTGAAGGTTTTTCATTAACATTTTTAACTATTCATCCGCCTCCTGAAAGTCAATTTCCAACGGGAAATGGTAAGCGAATATTAGCAATGAGAATTTAGGATTCAATCAATTGGTTGTTTCTCTAAATCTTATTCCTAATTATGAAAAAAATAATCTTCATTATTATCTCCGGATGTTGGCCATTACTTTCCTTCGGACAACTAAAAACTTGTGATGCTAGCCTGTTTATGGTAAATGCATCCAACGATACTTTACCATTTCCTTATGCCAAAATAATATTGGTTAATGGGCAGAATCCTGATACTTTATTACAGTCGGATGAAAACGGAAAATTTCAGCTTCGTTTTGATCCAACCTTGGATAACAAACTTCTTATTTCAACTAATAAAAGTAGTTTAACAAGTATTGATTTAACTGATCAATCAAATTGCAATTTTTACGTAGTTATGAATGTTGGGTCCGTTAATTTATCAGAGGTAAATATTGTTAAAAAGCGGGATGCGACAGAAATGTCGCTAATGAAAACGCGTGGTGCAGAAGTATTAAATGAAGGCGAACTTTTAAAAGCAGCTTGTTGTAATCTTTCGGAAAGTTTTGAAACCAACCCATCCGTAGATGTTAACTATGGTGATGCGGTGACGGGAGTAAAAGAAATACAACTGCTGGGCTTGTCGGGATTATACACTCAGATGCTGGGTGACGTTGTGCCAACGCTTCGTGGACTTGCCGTTCCATTCGGATTAAATTATGTTCCCGGTCCATGGCTCGAATCCATACAGATTTCTAAAGGTGCCGGTTCGGTTGCTAACGGATATGAAGCCATCACAGGACAAATTAATTTGTCTTTCAAAAAGCCTTCTTGCGAAAAGTCGTTATTCTTAAACGGATTTTCAGATACAGAAGGTCGTAATGAATTCAATGTAATTGCCGATATTCCAATTTCAGAAAATGTGAAATACATTCTGATGGCGCACACGAGTGTTCGTCCATCTAAACCCGATAGAAACAGTGATGGATTTATTGATCAACCTCAATTGCAATTGTTCAATATTTATAATCACTTTGATTTTCGAAAAGGAAATAAATACGAAGGGCAATTGATTGTGAAAGCACTTAGTGAAGTGCGCAGTGGAGGACAAAATGCGTTTGATGAGAATGTCGATTTGCAAACGTTTAATCATTACGGGTTTCAAGTGAAAACAAATCGACTTGAAGCAATCATAAAATCAGGATGGCTGTTTCCTGAAAAGCCATGGAAGTCGATTGGAATACAGGCGAGCAATACTTTTCACGATCATCAATCGTATTTCGGGAAACGAATTCTGAATGCGAATCAGTATTCAGGTTATTTTAATGTGAGTTATCTGAATATTATTGGAATTACCCAACATAAATATAAGTTGGGTATCGATTTTAAATCAGACGTTTGGCAGCAACAGTTTGATGGGATTGAATTAAATCGAAAAGAAAATGCTCCTGGAGTTTACTCGGAGTATTCGTATGAATCGTTCAATGAAAAATTTGGATTAATAGCAGGCTTGCGTGCTGATAATCATTCGTTGTTTGGATTTTTTGTTACTCCTCGTATTAATGTACGTTATAATATGAATGAAAAATCGGTCATTCGATTTTCCGTAGGAGAGGGTAGAAGGTCTTCGAATTATTTAACAGATAATTTAAGTGTCATGTTAAATGGAAAACAATTAATAGTACTCGAGAAATTAACCATGGAGAATGCTTGGAATGGGGGCTTCAATTTTACTAGTAAGAATGAATATGCGGAAGGGCATTATACTATTGCCGCAGATGTTTATTATACCTATTTTGTTAATCAAATAGTAACAGATCAATATTCATCAAATGAGGCCATCTATTATTATAATCTCAGAGGTAAGTCAACTGCAATGAGTTCTCAAATAACCTTGTCGAATGTTTTTGAAAATAATCTAGAGTTAAAGCTTTCAGGAAAGTATGATTATGTTATCAGCGATTACCTTGCAATAAAATCTGTTCAAAAACCATTAGTAGCACCATATAAATTACTAGCCAATGCAGGATATACAACAGAAAATGAAATCTGGCGATTTGATGCTACCTTGCAATGGGAAAGTTCAAAAACACTACCATCAAAAGCGGGTATTATTAGTAAAGAAGTGCAATTAGAGCAGTCCCCTTCCATTTTCTTATTGCAAGCCCAAATCACAAAGCAGTTTAGGAAATGGGAATTGTATATTGGAGGAGAAAATTTATTGAATACTATGCAAAGAAATCCAATTATAAATCCAGAGAATCCTTTCAGTAACCAATTTGATGCAACGCGTATATACGGACCCGTTATGGGCGCTAAAGGGTATATCGGATTCAGAATGAAAATTCAAAATTAGATCTGACAAAATGAAAAAAATAATAAGTCTTATTGCGATAATGCTATTATCGATAAGTGGAGTTAAAGCGCAAATAATTGAAGCGCAAATAAAAACAAGCGGCCAGTGCGAACATTGCAAAGAAACGCTTGAAAAAAATCTTAGATTCGAAAAAGGCGTGAAAAAGGTTTCCTTCGATGTTAAATCACATATTGTTAATGTGAAATATGATGAGGCAAAAACAACTATTAGAAATATTCAGCTCGCAATAACGAAGCTTGGATACGATGCTGATTCTTTACTTGCTGATCCTAAGGCATATCAAAAACTGAATGCGTGTTGTAAAAAGCCAGAATAGTTTATTTGCTTGCGAATAGTTTAACATCTTGCTCCGTTATTTCATTTCCGCATAAAATAATTAAGCGTTCTACCACATTTCGTAATTCCCGAATATTACCTGTCCACTTAATTGCTTTTAAAGCAGCCAGAGCGTCTTTCGAAAAAGTTTTCACCTGAATACGATGTTCAGCACATATTGCTTTCATAAAATGTTCGGCAATTAAAGGAATGTCGGTTGCACGTTCATTCAACGTTGGCACCTTTATTAAGATTACGCTCAAACGATGGTATAAGTCTTCTCGGAAATTACCTTTTACTATTTCCTCTTGAAGATTTTTGTTAGTAGCTGCAATGACTCTCACATTTACCGAGATTTCTTTTTCTCCTCCAACACGCGTAATTTTATTTTCTTGTAATGCTCTTAACACTTTTGCTTGTGTAGAAGGACTCATGTCTCCAATTTCATCTAAAAATAAAGTTCCTTCATGCGCTTGTTCAAATTTGCCAATTCGCTGTTTGATAGCGGAAGTAAACGCTCCTTTTTCATGTCCGAATAATTCACTTTCAATCAACTCCGAAGGAATTGCAGCACAATTAACCTCAACAATTGGTTTAACATTTCGCGGACTCAAATCATGAATCATTCGGGCAACTAGTTCTTTTCCAGTTCCGTTTTCTCCCGTGATCAGTACACGAGCATCTGTGGGTGCTACTTTTTCAATCAACGACTTAATATTATTAATCGCATCAGATTCGCCAACTATTTCATTACTTCTAAGGACTTTCTTTTTAAGAATAGTTGTTTCTTTAACTAAAGTAGAATTGGTAAGGGCATTTTTTAAGGTGATCAAAACACGATTTAAATCCAATGGCTTGGCAATAAAATCAAACGCTCCGTTTCTAATTGCTTCTACAGCCGTTTCAATTGTTCCGTGTCCTGAAATCATAATTATCTGACTGTCAACACCAGCTTCCTTCAATTTTTCAAGAAGTTCAAGGCCATCCATCTTTGGCATTTTGATATCAGATAAAATAATATCAAACTTTTCTTCGGATGCTATTTTAAATCCTTCAACACCATCTGCAGCGTCTTTAACTTCATATCCTTCATATTCAAGAATTTCACGCAAGCTATTACGGATACTTCGTTCATCATCTATTATTAAAATCTTAGCCATATTACTTTTTAGTTAGTATTGAAAATGCGAGTCCTTCCTTTAATGAATACTTGGAAACAATAATTTCAGTCTTTCCCATTTTTTGAAGAACAAATTTAATAAGCATAATTGATGGAACAATCATTTTGGCTCTCATTCTTAAAAGTCCTGGTGTTTTAAGTAGGGCAGGGTAGTCCTTTTTGATAAGCTCTTTAAAAATTAATTGAAAGGTGTTCGCCTTTAGTCGATTATTTTGTTCTTCAATGCCAACTTTTAAAAACAGTTTGTTGCGAATTGATATTAAACTGTCGAACGATCCACTTGAGCCAATTAATAGATGAGGTTGATATTTTTCAATTGCTGAAATAAGTTCGTTTAATTCTGAATCAAATAAATTGGAAATAGCCTTGACATCATTTGTTTTAAATGGAAAATGCGGTTGAATTCGATTTAAAATTTTTGCTGCGCCTATCGGAAAGCTCTTCTTCCAAACGATTTTTCTTTCTATTGAAATAATAAATTCAACGCTTCCGCCACCAATATCCATAATTAGAACGCATTCATCCGAAAAAATATGCTCCTCTAGGATTCCTTTGAAAATATATGTTGCTTCTTGAAGTCCGCTAATTGGTTCTATTTTAATTTTTGTCGCTGAATAAACTTCGCGGATGAAATCAATTTGATTTTTAGCTTCCCTTATAGCCGATGTGCCAACACAATAAACCGAGTTAGGTGGAATTTTAGCATCATTAATTAGTCCTTTATAATAATGCATAGCGTTTAATGCCCGCAAAGTTGCTTTATCACTAATTAATTTATTACTGAAATCCTGCGCCAGCTTTACAACTCTTTTCTTTTTGATATGAATTTTAAGCCCATTTTTA
>JBJOND010000079.1:0-12149 GCA_046052065.1 Bacteroidota bacterium
TTAAGAAAAACGGCGTCAGTTGCCGCCGGCCTGGGAGTTACCGATTGGATTACTATCCAATCAGTCCCTCCCAGGGTTAACTTTAATACAGCTGTAATCTATTTACACAAAGAATTAGACGCTACCTAAAAAAGCATCATCTGCAATATATAGTAATATTCCAGATTTCTATTTTACTCCTGTTTCAATGCGTGTTAGGTTAAAGGAAAATGTCTTGAGCATTGTTTCTTTATTTATGTGGGCAATTATTTGCGCTTTTGGTTTAAGTAGCTTAAAAGATAAAGTCAATTAATCAATATGCAATTATTTAAGTTGATATTCAATAGTGAGTGTAGAATATTAATACGCAGTAGCATCTTTATATTTTCAATGCTATTCTTTCTGATACTTTCTGGGTATGCTATTTATTATGGGCATTCAATAATTGAAATACAAAAAATAACAATCGAAAAGGTTAGACTAGATAATGAAGAACGTTTTCAAAAACTCAAGTCAAGTATTAATAGCGATACACTTCCCAATGTAGTAGGCAATAGATTATTTAGGATGGTTTCAAATCCACCATCAGCACTTGCCGCTTTTACAATTGGGCAAAGAGATATACTTCCTTTTTATGGAACTATCCGCTATTGGGCTTTAAGTAGGCAGTCGCTTGTTACAGAATCCGCAAATCCTGAAAAACTTGTTGCGGGAAACTTTGACTTGGCATTTGTATTCATACAAATTCTTCCACTCTTGATCATTGGATTGGGATATAATCTTATATCGAGTGAACGAGAAACTGGAACACTCTCTATGGTTTTATCTTTCCCAATTACAGTACAAAAGATACTGTTATATAAATTGTTGACAAGATTCATCATCATTCTAACAGCTGTTATTATTGTAATTATTATAGGATGCATTTACAGCAATATTGCTATTAATAAGGATCTTCTTAATTGGAGCGCTGTTGTAGTAGTATATACATTGTTTTGGTTTTGTATTTTATATTTCCTGAATACACTTGGAAAATCTTCCTCATTTAATGCATTAACATCTCTTGGTGTATGGCTTTTATTGATATTCCTGATTCCAGCAGCAATAAATATTTATGTTGGCATAAGATATCCAATGAGTTCAAAGCAAGAATTGTCTCAGACAATTCGTCATGAATATGAGGAGCTTTGGGAAAAATATGATGACGCAACTTACCGAAATGAGGTTGCTATAGCTTTTGGGAATAAGAATCCTGCCTACAAATCCGACACTAGTTATAATTGGAGTGATAAATACATGCTTGCACAATATGATAATTATGATCAAAAATTAAAGCCGTTGCTAGAAAAACACCAAGATGAAGCATTAAAAAGAGAAGAGTTAACAGCTGCAATAGGTCGTTTCAACCCTGTTGTGAGCGCACAATTACTTATGAATCATATAGCTCAAACAGATGTAATAGCGCACCTAGAGTTTCAAAATCATATCAATGTTTTTCATGCTGAATTGAAATCATTTTTTTATGCAAAGGTTTTTTCTAATTCGAAATTTAGCGCGAGTGAATTTAGTTCTATACCAACATATAAACCTATAAGATAATCTACTGATATACAGATATTAGACTATGCTATGAATGTACTCTTTTATGTTTTTTTGATTGTTACATATCCTTTGGGAGTAAAACGTAATAGAAAACAGAGTCATATTTTAACAAATTCAAAAATTGTACTTTGAAAAAAATAATTTTTCTCCTATTTATAATCTGTGTAAAATTTGTTTATTCACAGAGTACTTTGAATAAATATGGATTAGCAATATATGATAGTACATCTTCTCTACTGTCACAGATTCAGACTGATAGTAATAAAAGATTTGTCAATCTCAAGGATTTTATACCAGGCGTTGTTTTGGACATAAAATACGCAACATCACAAAATGTTTTTTATGAACAATTGTATCCTAAGGCCTATGCACTCTTAAGATTTCCCGCAGCTGACGCATTAAAAAAGGTTCAATTAGAATTGAATTCAAAAGGCTACGGATTGAAAATATATGATGCCTACAGGCCCTATTCTGTTACTTGTAGGATGTGGGATATTTTACCTGATTCAATATATATGGGTCTGCCATGGACTGGAAGCAAACACAATAGAGGTATTTCAGTTGACTTAACGCTTGTTGATTTTAAAAGTAAAAGGGAAATAAAAATGCCAACGCCTTTTGATGCGCTTGTCTATGCCTCACATCCTTACTTTTCTTTATTACCCGAGGAAATTTTACGAAACAGGGATTTACTGATTAACACAATGATTAAATATGGTTTCAAAGTAGATCCGGTTGAATGGTGGCATTTTAACTACCTAAGTGATAAATCATTTGAACTGCTTGATATACCCCATGAAGAAATCATCAAAACAATAAAAAAGTAAATCAATGAAAACAAACATTTTATTGCTCTTTGCGCTCCTATTTTCATCATTTTCACTTTGCCAGAACAGTATTAAAGGAAAAATTCTGATTGAAAATGGTAAACCTCTACCTGGAGCTACCATTAAACTTAAATTGAAAGATAAGGTTTACACAACAATTTCTAGTCAGGAAGGATACTATCGGCTTGATAATCTTGAATCAGGGACATTTTTATTTACGGCTTCTGCTTTAGGATACGACAATCTTACTGTTAAAGTAAACATCTCTGGAGATATTGAACAGAATTTTGAATTATTAATTTCCACTTCCAATTTACCTGATGTCGAAGTGATTGGTCGTACAGCAAAGAAATACAATAGTGATTATTCTTATGCTTCAACAAGAATTTCCATGTTAAATAAAGACATTCCGAATTCAATAGGCACAATAACCAAAGAAATGATCGCTGATCGACAAGCTTTTCAGCTTGCTGACGCAGTAAAAGTTATTCCTGGTGTAGTGCCGTCAAGTATCTATAACCAGTATTCAATAAGAGGAATTAGTCAGAATGAAGAGGGTCAAATTATTAATGGTATGCGCACAAGGCAATATTATTTTCTGCAGCCGATTACCAGTCATATTGAAAGAGTAGAGGTATTAAAGGGTCCGGCTTCAGCAACTTTTGCCAGTGTTGATCCTGGAGGTAGTATTAACATGGTTACAAAGAAACCTTTGTCAGTTGATAGAAAAGAGGTATCAATTTCTGCTGGAAGTTTTGCAACGATGAGAGGAACAATTGATTTTACAGGGCCATTAAATCAAAGTAAAACACTTCTTTACCGTTTGAATGGAGCATACCAGCAAGCATCCAGTTATAGAGATTTGGTTAAGAATAATTCCTTTTTACTGACCCCATCCATTTCATATATTCCAAATGATAAAACGTCAATCAATATTGAAATGATTCATTCTAATTTGGAAGGAAATTTAGATCGTGGACAGCCAATATTTGGTGCTGTTGCTGGAGCAACAAACCTTAACAGCACACCTATTTCCCTGAACCTTGGAGCATCCAGTGATTTCTTTACATCCAAAGAGTTAATGACCACAGCATTAATTTCTCATAAATTCAGCAAATCAATAAGCTTTAATGCTGCTTACATGAAGCAGACATGGCAGGAGGATTTGTTGGAACACAGAACAAATAATGCTTTTGCACCTGATATCAATAACCAACCTGTGAATAGTTTGGTTGGTATGCAGCTGGTCCAAAGAAAGCAGAATTGGAATGTGGATAATTTAAATGCATATTTGAATTTTGATTTTTCTACCGGAGATATTCATCACAAACTATTGATAGGATATGATTTGCAATCTTGGGAGAAACTTAAAGGTGGAGGTCAGAATGCTGCAAGGGGTTTTCTATTAACGAATGGATCTGTAGCAAATAGTTTTGTATTGGCAAATGCGGCGAATTATCAGACAATGGTTGTAGATGGAAGAACTATTCCCAGGCCAAACGTTCCACATTTCAATCTCGCCAATCCCACTTATACATTAAGAAACATCAATGAATATACTTTAAATGTCAGAACAGCGATTCCTTCAGCCTTAACAACAACAAATGCCATTTATGTACAGGAGCAATTGAAGTTTAAAAAATTATTGATTCTCCTTGGGTTAAGGCAAGAATGGTTTGAAGACATTACCAATTATCAAACAAAAACAGAACTTGGTTTCAAAAATGCTAAGCTGCTCCCGCGTATAGGAGTGACTTATAGCATTAACAAGTACATAAATCTTTATGCAACCTATTTGGAGGGTTATCAGCCACAGAGTAATACGGTTACACTTATGCCAAATACTAGCGGTTATTTCTGGACTTCTCAATCTGCTGCTAGATTTAGGCCGTTGGAAAGCAATTTGAAAGAAATAGGTGCTAAGGCTTCTATTGCAAACAATCGTTTATCATTAAACATGAGTTTATATGAAATTAACCAAAAGAATATTTTGTTGAATGCAGATGTTCCAGCTTTCCCAGATTCCTTAATTACCAGAGGAGCACAACAAAGCAGGGGCTTTGAAATTGATATCACTGGTTATATTAATCCAAACTGGCAAATCAATGCGTCTTATAGTTATATTGATTCAAAAATCTTGGAAGATAATGATCCAACGCTGAAAGGGCAGAGAACTCAGAATACACCAACAAACAGCGCTAGTTTGTGGTCAAGATATAATTTCTCAAACAGATCTCCTCTGAAAGATATAGGCATAGGTTTGGGAGCGCAACACAATGGAAGCAGAATTCCTTGGTTTACAAGGGCGTTTGAAACCCCAGCATTTACAGTGTTCGACATGGCAATATATTATAGTCCTGGCCAGAGTAAAATGCAATTGGCAATTAACGTGAATAATTTATTCAATAAGACATATTGGATTGGCGCACAATCATACACAAGACTTTTCCCAGGAGCCCCGAGAAGTTTCATGTTAACAGCTACTTATCGTTTCTAAAATCTGTAAGTTGATACAAAGAAAATGGCGATGAACGTTACTATAGTTATCATACAGCAGTCAGTAAAGAACATCTTGAAACAACGAATATTTTATTTTTTGTTTTCACTATTTCTTTTGCTGCTGCTGTATGCTGCTATAACAGCAGATCGATATTTTGTTAAACAAAATGATCAACAATTATTCTATCAAAAATTGATTCGAAAAAGCTGGGATGATAATCCGGATAAACATCCACACAGGATGGCTCATTTTGGCAGCTTTGCTTTACGACTTAAAAATCCATTGAGCATATTTGATTATGGTTTGGATAACTATGCAGGAAATGTAATATTTCTTGAAGCACATAAACAGAATAGTGTTAATTATAGTGAAGCAAGTTTTAGTACCGGTATACTTCGTTTGGGAGAATTGAGTATATCCATGTTGCTCCAAATTATATTGCCCTTGATTTTATTCTTTCTGGGTTATGGAACTGTAGCAGCTGATAAAGAGAACAGCACATTAAAAATACTTATTGTTCAGGGAGTGAGTAAATTTCAGCTCTTGTTTGGAAAAGCAATTGGACTTTGGGTTATTAGTTTTCTATTTTTGATTCCAGCTTTTTTAATAACAGGTATATTGCTTTGGAAGCATGAATCCATAATTCCTTGGACTGAAGTTATTTTAAGAATTTCCTGTTTAATTATTTTATACGTTTTGTTTTTTTGGTTAGTATGTGTAACCGCAGTAATCATCTCCTCAAAATCGAAAACATCGAAAAATGCTTTGATTGTCCTAATGGGCATTTGGCTTTTTATGGCTATTTTATTACCGAGAATAGCGCCAGTTTTGATAACTTCCATTTATCCTTCGCCTGATAAGCTAACCTTTGATGCTGATGTAGAAAAAGATATACTTAGGCAGGGGGATAGTCATAATCCAGATGATCCCTTTTATAAAAGTATTAAAGATAGTGTCCTCAATAAATATAGAGTTTCAGTAGCAGACAGTCTACCTGTTAATCTTGGTGGTATTGTTGCAAGCGTTGGAGAGAAAATCAGTGCTGAAACGTATAAAAAGCACCATGCAGATTTGATGCACATCTATTTTAAACAAATTGATTTAATCACGCAGATTGGTTTTTTTAATCCATTTATGATGTTAAAAAGTATTTCAATGGGCTTTTGTGGAAGCAGTTTTAAAGACTATGTGCATTTTCAAGATCAGTCGGAAGTATATCGATACCGTCTTGCCCAGAATATGAACACATTGCAGACTAACCATATAACAAATAAAAAAAGTTCTGAAGGCTCGCATGTATTTCATGTTGAGAATTATTACTTTAAACAGTTTCCAGATTTCAATTATACATTTTTGATATTTAAGGATGCTGTAAAAGAGCAAGAGAGTGTAATGATTGGATTACTGTGTTGGACCTTCGCTTCGATATACTTAATGGTTAATGCCTCAAAATCACTGAAAGTAATAGATGAGTAATGTATACATTGTTATTTAAAAAATTCCTGCGCAATAAAATCGCATTGTTTTCAATTATTTTGTTATTCCTTTCGGGTACAGTTAGCCTGTATGTAGGAAAAACATTTTTGTTGAATCAACAACAATCAATTCAAAATGCTACCGTTTTTCAAGATTCGCATCTTAGAAGAATGACATCACTACATCAAAATGATTTTGGACTTTTGATGTATTACCTAAAGTTTATTTATATACATAAAACCTCACCATTATCAGGGCTTGCAATTGGACAAAGAGATATCAATAGCAGTTTGCAGACATTAACCATTAGAGGTTTAGAAGGTCAGAAGTATGATTCTGATCTTAGAAATCCATTTTTATTGTTAATGGGAAACTTCGATTTTTCTTTTGTTCTCCTTTATCTTTTTCCGCTTGTAATCATCGTTCTGCTATTTAATTTGTTTAGTGAAGAATACGAGAGCGGAACTTGGGTGCTTGTTACATCACAATCCACACAACCAATCAAATTTTTGATAGTAAAATTATCAATACCATTTATTTTTTTGATTGGAGTGTATTTTATATTATTGGTATTATCAGTTTTTATATTATGCATACCATTAAACCAGATTTTCATTTCGTTTATAATCAGTAATTTATTTTACATATTTATTTGGTTTTCTTTGTCATCATTTATTATTTCTTTTTTTAGAAGTAGTTATTTTAATTCTATTGCACTTTTGAGTATTTGGTTGCTGTTGACGATTTTGATTCCGGCTATTGTGAATAATTATGTTACACAGAAGTATCCTGTTCCTGAGTCATTGAATACAATGTTGAAGCAAAGAGATGGTTACCATAAGAAGTGGGATTTACCCCAAGAGAACACCTTAAATTTGTTTTTTAAGGAATATCCTTCATTGAAACATTATTCATGGCAAAAAGAAGGATTCAATTGGATTTGGTACTATGCTATGCAACATGCAGGTGATATTGAATCGAGAACTGATAGTAAAGAATTTGTAAGCAAGCTTAAGGCAAGAGAGCAATCGACTGCTTATTTTGGGTATTTTTTACCTACTCTATACAATCAGCTTTTAAATACCCGTTTGGCTGGTTCGGATTTAAGCAGTCAACTCAATTATCTTGAACAAATGACTTTATTCCATGAGAAAACAAGATTGTACTTCTATCCAAAAATATTTAAGTCAGAAAATGCTTTAAATGAGGATTGGTCTAAAAATAAGCAGCAAACATTTGTCGATGTAATACAGTTGAAATACTGGAAGATATTTTATCCAGTCATTTTTGTAGTGTTGTTTATTCTTATGGCATTATTTAATATAAAGAAAGTATAAATTTCATCTTGTTTAATTAATTCTTTAATTTTGCATTTTAAATGAAACGTTTATTTGCCTTTTTATTGGCAATACTTATCCTCTTACAGCCCTTTAGTTGCCTATGGGTCTATGTTTCATTTAAAATAGATCAAAGCCAGATTGCAAAAACACTTTGTGTTCAAAAAGAAATCAAGAACAATACCTGTAAGGGAAAGTGTCAGCTAAAAAAACGATTGGCAAATGCAGAAAAGGAAACTGAAAAACAGTTACCAAGTAATCAGAAGCAGAAGTTAGAGTCAGTCTGTTTTATTTCAACAAAATATCTGTACTTAAATTATTCTTTTGGAAGAAACTCAGCAAAGAAGTATTCATCTATTCCTGATTTTTACAAAGCATCATTTAGCCTCAATATCTTCCATTCGCCACAGGAAAGGTTCATATAGGAATTTTATGTAGTAGCCCCTTGTCGGGGTTACATGTCTGTACAATACAAACCCGTATTGTAGTGCATCTTATATTATTCATATTTAAAGTAAAAAAATGAACTTTTTGCGTACAGCAATAGCCGTAGGTCTATTGTTAATTGGTCAAACTATAGTGGCACAAGATTCTTTGCAATCAAAACAACTTGAGGAAGTAATTGTAACCGCTAATAAGCGGGAAGAAAATATTCTAAAAGTAAATACTTCAATTACCTCTCTTTCAGCAAAGAAAGTAGAGGATACAAGAACCTGGGGATTGAGCGGATTATCAGCAATCGTGCCCAATTATAATTATCAAGAACTGGGAGTCTCTTTTCAACAAATTCAATCTATACGTGGAATTCAGGTTTTTAGTGAAAATCCTGCAGTTTCCACTTATATCGATGATGTAAACAATATAGATATTCTGGCGAATGGATTTGCATTTACTGATATAGAGCGAATTGAAGTACTAAGAGGTCCACAAGGAACGCTTTATGGACGAAATGCAATGGGTGGAGTTGTTAATATCATCACCAAAAAACCTACAAATCTAACTACAGCTTTTGCTGAGGTATCATTAGGGAATTTAGGAATTCAACGTTATAGCGGAGGGTTTAAAACTCCCATAGTAAAAGGGAAACTATTTTTTGGCCTAAACGGTTTGTTCCAAAAACAAGATGGATTTTTAAAAAATGATATTGCTAATACTTCTACTACTGATGCCAGTCTAAATGGTAAACTTGTGGGTAGTGAAAACAACATTTATGGTAACATGTATTTGAAATGGTTAGCAGGAAAGCGATTGACTTTTACATTGAATTTTAAAGGTCAACAAGACAAGAGTAGCAACTCTGGTTTTATGGTTTCGCAGTTTAGTGATACTTATGCTATTCAAAATCCGGATAAGATCAACTTAGCAAGGATTTCTTCTCATGAAAGGAATATTTTAAACTCATCACTTGTTGCAAAATACCAAGCTCCAGCTTTTACAATTACTTCGATTTCTGCTCTTCAAACAATTGCTTTTGGGTTTAAGGATCTTGACTTCCCAGGTATTTATCACTCCTACTATGATGGTAGTATAGGCGAACTGTTACCACCTCAAAAAGTTTGGAGCCAAGAGCTAAGAATTAATTCGACAAAAGAAACGAAGCTGCAATATACTGCTGGACTCTACGCTTTTACTCAAAAAGGGTATGAACCTACAACCAATACGGCTTATGAATTATCAAATGCACAAGCAGCGGCTTTTGCATTGCCAAATGGATCTTTTTTGATCAATCGCAATAGGAGTAATAATTATGGACTAGCTGCTTTTGGTGAACTGAATTATGCTTTGAATAGCAAATTAAAATCAACATTTGGAATTCGATATGACCATGAAAAAAGAGAGGCCATTTTTAATGGCTTTGGTGATGCCGTCCTAATTGGTGGTGTTGTAACTGAAATAAAGCCAAATCTTACCGCATCTGGAACGTATGCTGCAGTCTCCCCCAAATTTGCTTTAAGTTATACACCAAATGACAATGATAATTTTTATGTTACCTATTCAAGAGGATTTAGAGCGGGAGGCATCAACCCAAGTTCATTACCAGCAGGCATAAGACAAACTTTTGATCCAGAGTATTCCAATAATTATGAAATTGGCTATAAATCACTTTTTGCCGATAAAAAAGTCAGTATAGCTGCATCTGCCTTTTTAATTCAATGGCAAGATTTGCAGTTTTATAATTTAGTGGCACCATTTACCTATGCTCGAGAGAATGTTGGAAATGCGCAGTCGGCTGGTTTTGAAATTGAATTTTCTGCCTTGCCTAAAAAAGGCTTACAATTTGATGGAAGCTTGGGTATCAATACAACGAAATATAAAGACTTTGATTTAAAGCGTGTAAATTTTGGAACAGGAGTTGAAACAATTACCCCAATTGGAGGGAACAAATTATCAAATGCACCTGGTCATACTTTATTTTTGGGAGCTCAATATGATTATGAAATAAATGCTAAAGCGAAGGCTGTTTTTCGTTTTGAAGTTCGGAATATAGGGGATTCCTTCACGGATATTCAGAATCAAATTAAACAGCCATCATATACATTACTGAATACAAGAGTTGGTTTTAACTTCAATAAATTTGGTGTATTTGTATGGGGTCAAAATCTTACCAATAAAAGATACTTAGCTTACGGAAATCCTGATAGTAGTTTCGGAAAACAAGCAAGAATTGGAGCTCCAAGAACTTATGGTCTTACATTAAGTACAAAATTTTAATCAAATTATAATTGTGTCAGTTGATATTGTTAGTTGGCTGACATATTAAAACAAATAGTATGAATTATAAAAAAATCATCTTTACTTTAATTTTTATTTCAATATTTTGTGTAATTGGATTGGCGCAAAAAACCAATCCCGATAGTTTAGTCATGGGGACTGCGGAAAGACATCAAAAAATGATGGATATTTTATTTACTCCCACAAAAGTACCCATTAAAAAAATTGGCATTTTACTTTATGACGGATATAATACATTAGATGCAATGGGCCCCTACCATACTTTGGCGGAAATAATGGGGGCAAATGTATTCTTTATTGCTAAGCAAAAAGGAATGGTGAAGAACCAAAGAGGCTTAGCCATCAAAGTGGACAGTTCCTTTGATGATGTAAAGTCCTTAGATATTTTAGTCATTCCTGGTGGGGCTGTTGAAACTTTTATGCAAACCAAAGATGAGGCCACACTAAATTGGATTAAGGAAATCGACTAAACAACAAAATATACTACAAGTGTTTGCACAGGTGCTTGGATTCTAGGTGCTACTGGTTTGCTTGAAGGAAAGAAAGCAACAACCAACTGGTATCGTGCAGAAGAAATGATGAAACGATATGGTGCCAAGTTTGTGGAAGACCGTTATGTCCATGATGGTAAATATTGGACCTCTGCAGGCGTTTCAGCTGGTATTGACATGTCTTTAGCAATAATCGATGATCTATTGGGCAGAAAATATACCGAAGCAGTTATGCTTGATCTTGAGTATGATCCTAAGCCTCCTTATCAAGGTGGGGTTCCTAAAAAATCTGATCCACTGGTCGCTGACATGATGAAAGAAATGTATGATATGTTATTACTGGCTTTAATAAAACAATAAAAACTTATGTCTTTCTACAGATATCAGCTTGACCCCTAATACTTATCATTGCTAAAATTTATTGCAACTTTCCAACATGTCACTTATCAATAATTTAGGTTCCCTTTTAGACATAGACTTTTTCATTCTCAATCGAAGAAAAATATTGGGTTTTGATTCCTTTTCTTGAAATGAGATCAACTTGTTCATGGAATTTTTCTTGAACGAGATCTGCAAGATCTATAAATTCAATACCTATCGGCTGACTAAAATCCACGATAATATCTACATCACTATTCTAAGAAAAATCATTTCTTACAACTGAACCAAAAATACCAATTGAGCTGACGTGAAACTTTTTCTCCAGCTCTGGCTTAAGTTCTTTTATGATTTGTTTTATGGTTGAAAGATCCTTCATTCTACATAAAGGTAAAAAATTAGTCAATTTGGAAGATTTCCGTGGTTTATCATGGAGATGCGATAGGCAGTTGGACGTTTGGGTCGAACGCTAGAATACTTAATTTCTTTTAACAGTCAATACAATCTTTGTTTGAAGTGCATCAAATACTTTGAGTATGGTGCTGATTCGATATGGTAAAAGGGAGTTCTTGATTGCCCGGGAAGGTTAAATTCGTAAACCAATGAAACATCCCACTAATTCACTTAATTTAGAGACATCATTCATCAACCTATGCCAGTTAACAAAAATGCCATCATCCGCCACCGCATCATAGACCGGTGCATTAACAACAAACGCCATAAATTTCCATCCCTTGAATATTTGGCAGACCGTTGTTCTCAGATACTGGAAACCGATATTTCAATGTCAACGATTGAGAAAGATATGGCGTTGATGAAGAAGGAC
>JBJOND010000080.1:0-11323 GCA_046052065.1 Bacteroidota bacterium
CAACTGTTACATGAACTTTCTCTGAATCTGTTCCTTCAATCTGACGCTTAAATCGAACTTGCTTTAAGTTCAAAATAATTTCCGTCATATCTTCAATAACGCCTTTGATTGTAGAAAACTCATGATCAACTCCTCCTAATCTCACAGAAGTGATAGCATATCCTTCAAGTGAGCTTAATAATATTCTACGCAAAGCGTTGCCAACTGTAATACCGTATCCAGGCTCCAAAGGACGGAACTCAAACTGACCGAAAGTTTCGGTAGCATGATTCATAATCACTTTGTCTGGTTGTTGAAAGGCTAATATTGCCATGGTTTTATATTTATTTTTTTTGGTTGGTTAATTTTAATTAAAGGGATAATCGATTTTCAAGATTACTTAGAGTATAACTCGACGATCAATTGTTCTTTAATGTTTTCAGTAATCTCTTCACGAGCAGGAGCATTTAAGAACTTACCTGCCATTTTACTTCCGTCCCACTCAAGCCAAGCATATTTGTTTGTTCTTGATGCAACTGCGTCTGATATTGTAGAAACAGATTTAGATTTCTCACGAACCGCTACAACATCACCTGCACGTAAAGTGTAAGAAGGGATATTTACTAATTCACCATTAACTGTAATATGACGATGGCCTACTAACTGACGAGCTGCAGAACGAGTAGGAGCTAATCCTAGACGATAAACAACATTATCTAAACGTGATTCAACTAGTTTTAATAAGTTTTCACCTGTGATTCCATCCATTCTAGAAGCACGATCAAAAATCTTAGCGAACTGACGCTCAAGAATACCGTACATGTATTTTACTTTTTGCTTCTCCATTAACTGAACAGCATATTCAGAAACCTTTGCACGCTTCTTATTTTGTCCATGTTGTCCTGGAGGATAGCTACGCTTATCAAAGTTTTTATCAGGACCGTAAATAGGCTCACGGAACTTTCTACTTATTCTGGTTTTGGGGCCAATATATCTTGCCATTGTAAATTATTATCTCGTTAAGTGGTTTAAAATTGATTAGATTCTTCTCTTCTTAGGAGGACGACATCCGTTGTGAGGTATTGGAGTGATATCCATAATCTCTGTAACTTCGATACCTGAGGTATGAATTGTACGGATCGCTGACTCACGACCAGAACCAGGTCCTTTAACAAAAACCTTCACCTTACGTAGTCCTAAGTCGAAAGCAACTTTAGAACAATCTGCAGCAGCTAACTGAGCAGCGTATGGTGTGTTTTTCTTTGAACCTCTGAATCCCATCTTTCCGGCAGAAGCCCATGAAATAACCTGACCAGAAGTGTTTGTCAAGCTAATGATAATGTTGTTAAAAGTAGCACTGATATGCGCCTCACCTGCAGCCTCAACTTTTACTACTTTTTTCTTTACAGCTTTAGTTTGTTTAGCCATTGTTATGGATTATCTTTTCAATTATTACTTAGTTACTTTCTTTTTATTTGCTACTGTCTTACGCTTTCCTTTACGGGTACGACAGTTGTTTTTTGTACGTTGTCCACGAACAGGTAAACCTGAACGGTGACGAACACCACGGTAGCAACCGATGTCCATTAAACGCTTAATGTTCAACTGAGTCTCAGAACGTAATGCTCCTTCCACTTTAAATTGATCATTAATGATTGTACGGATTTTTGTTAACTCATCGTCGTTCCACTCATTAACTTTCTTATCGAAGCTAACTCCAGCTTCTGCAAGAATTTTTTGAGCGCTTGAGCGTCCAATTCCGAAGATGTATGTGAGACCGATCTCACCTCTTTTATTCTTTGGTAAATCTATACCTGATATACGAGCCATTGAAGGATATAATTACTTAATGTTTGACAAATTTAATGGTTATTACCCTTGACGCATTTTATAGCGTGGGTTTTTCTTGTTAATTACATAAAGGCGACCTTTACGACGTACGATTTTACAATCGGCGCTGCGCTTTTTTAAGGATGGGCGTACTTTCATTTTCCTGTTATTTTAATTGGGATTCCAATTATGATTTTACTGTTATTTATATCTGTATGTTATTCTACCTTTTGATAAATCGTACGGTGACATTTCCACTTTTACTCTATCGCCCGGAAGGATTTTAATATAATTCATTCTCATCTTTCCAGAAATATGAGCTATAATCTCATGACCATTTTCAAGCTCAACGCGAAATGTTGCGTTGGAAAGGGCTTCTACTATCGCCCCATCTTGCTCTATTGCTGGTTGTTTTGACATATACTATATTTTCGTCGAGATGACCTCGGTTATATTTTTATTTTTTGTTATTGCGTTTTCAATTTCTTGGAAAGAACTTAAGACATCGGGCATACTATCAGTAATTGCTACTGTATGCTCGAAATGTGCTGAAGGTAATCGGTCTAATGTTATCACTGTCCAGCCATCTTTTAATTGTCTGATGTGACGTGGTCCCATATTAATCATTGGTTCAATTGCTATCACCATTCCTTCTTTCAGAACAGGACCAGAAGAACGTTTTCCGTAATTCGGAACCTCTGGTTTTTCGTGAAGATTTCGACCTACTCCATGTCCTACTAACTCCCTCACTACTCCATAACCAAATGATTCAGCATATTCTTGAACTGCAGCACTAATATCACCTACTCTATTACCATTTCTCGCTTTGGATATTCCTTGCATCAATGATGTTTTTGTAACTCTTAATAAGTTTAAAACATCTTCAGAAACAACACCAATCGGAAATGTATAAGCTGAATCTCCATGAAATCCATTCTTAAATACTCCACAATCAATAGAAACAATGTCACCATCGATGATAACTCGTGAACCGGGTATACCATGAACCACTTCCTCATTTACTGAAATACACAATGAATGCTTATATCCATGGTATCCTTTAAACGAAGGCTCGGCCTGATGATCTCTGATAAACTGCTCTGCAATCGTGTCCAATTGCAAAGTAGTCATTCCTGGCTTCAAATGACTGGCTACTTCTGCCAATGTCTTTCCAACAAGTAAAGAACTCTCTCTTTGTTGCTCAATTTCTTCCTTTGTTTTATACACTATAACTCCGCTGCTCATCAACTTCCGTGTATAAACAAATTAGGCAGTTGCAGGTGTTGAACGACCTTTAATACGTCCCGATTTCATCAATCCATCGTAGTGACGCATTAGCAAATGACTTTCTATTTGTTGCAATGTATCTAGGATAACACCTACTGTAATTAACAATGAAGTACCACCATAAAACTGTGCAAAGTTTGAATTGATTCCGATTGCTTTTGCAAATGTTGGCATAATAGCCACTAATGCAAGGAATATTGAACCTGGTAATGTAATTTTTGACATTACATCATCAATAAACTCAGAGGTCTTGCGACCAGGTTTAACTCCAGGGATAAATCCACCATTCTTTTTCATATCATCTGCCATCTGACTAGGATTAACAGCAATAGCAGTATAGAAATAAGTGAATAGAATAATTAATGTTGCGAAAACAACATTGTATAAACCAGAATTGAAATCAGTAATTGATGCTGCGAATCCTCTCCACATATCAGACTCAGGGAAAAATTGAGCTATGTAAGCAGGTATAAACATTATAGCTTGAGCAAACACGATTGGCATTACACCAGCTGCATTAACTTTCAAAGGTATATACTGACGAGCTCCACCGTATTGTTTATTACCAACTATCTTCTTTGCAAATTGCACTGGAATTTTACGTGTACCTTGAACTAATAAAATTACTGCCATTACAATAGCAAACAATGCTACAATCTCAATTAGGAAAACCACTAACCCACCACCTTGTTCATTTAAACGAGAGAAGAACTCATCGCGCAATGCAAAAGGCAAACGTGCAATAATACCAGTCATGATAATTAGAGATATACCATTACCAATACCTTTTTCTGTGATACGCTCTCCTAACCACATTACGAATAAAGTACCACCAATTATGATTAAGGTTGCCATAATCATAAAGAAGGTAGGAGAAATTAATCCTGGATTAGTATAAGCTATAATTGCACCGGGAGCTTGAGTCTTTAAGTTAATTAAATAACCCGGAGCTTGGAACATTACAACAATAACAGTTAAAATACGCGTAAATTGATTCAACTTATTTCTTCCACTCTCACCTTCCTTTTGTAATTTTTGGAAGTAAGGCACTGCTATTCCCAACAACTGAACAACAATTGAAGCTGAAATGTAAGGCATAATTCCTAAGGCAACAATAGAAGCTTGGGAAAAAGCTCCACCAGCAAACATATCCAACAAGCCTAAAATACCACCCGAAGTCTGGTCTTTCAAACCAGATAATTGAGAAGGATCTACCCCAGGCAATACAACATGTGCTGCTAAACGGTAAATTAATAAGAACAAAATTGTATTAACGATTCTTGTTCTTAAATCGTCAATCTTAAAGATGTTCTGAAGAGTCTGGATAAAGTTTTTCATAAGCGCTTATAGAGTTGCGGTGCTTCCGCCTACTTTTTCAATTGCTTCTTTTGCTGTTGATGAGAAAGCGTGTGCGGTGATATTAACCTTTGCAGTTAAAGTTCCACGCCCTAATATCTTCACTAAATCATTCTTTGATGCTAAACCTTTATTAACAAAAGTCTCATGAGTGAACTCACTAATACCTTGAGCTGCTAATTTTTCTAAAACATCTAAATTGATACCTGTGTATTCAACACGATTAATGTTCTTAAATCCAAATTTAGGTAAACGACGTTGTAAAGGCATTTGTCCCCCTTCGAAACCAATCTTACGACTATTTCCGCTACGAGATCCAGCACCTTTATGACCGCGTGTAGATGTACCACCGTGACCAGAACCTGCTCCGCGACCTATTCTTTTTCTATTTTTTACTGCGCCATTCGCAGGCTTCAAATTATTTAATTCCATGATGAGATATTCTTTATATCTTAAGGATTATTTTTCTACTACTTTAACTAAATGTGACACTTTTGCTATCATTCCTCTTAACTGAGGTGTGTCGTTTAACTCAACCGTTTTGTGCATACGAAGACCTAGAGCCTGTAATGTACGCTTCTGGTTTTCGCTACGGTCAATTCCGCTTTTTAATTGTGTAATTGATAATGTTGCCATTTTCAGTTCTTCTTTTTATATAAATTGATCTTAGCCGTTAAATACTTTTGATAATTCAACTCCTCTTTGCATAGCTACTGCATGAGGATCGCGCATTTTTAGTAATGCATCGATTGTAGCTTTAACTACGTTGTGAGGGTTTGATGATCCTTTAGACTTAGCAAGTACGTCTGTAATTCCAACACTTTCTAATACCGCACGCATCGCTCCACCTGCAATTACTCCAGTTCCCGGAGCTGCTGGTTTCAAGAATACTCTTGCACCACCAAACTTACCTTCTTGCTCATGAGGAACTGTACCTCTGTGAACTGGAACTTTTACAAGGTTTTTCTTTGCATCATCAATCGACTTAGTAACCGCATCAGAAACCTCTTTAGCTTTACCTAAACCATGACCAACAACACCTTTTTCATCACCTACAACAACAATCGCTGCAAATCCAAATGCACGTCCACCTTTCGTTACTTTTGTAACACGGTTTACTGCTACTAATTTATCGTGAAGTTCTGTATCAGTTGACTTTACACGTTTACTATTTTGAATCATCTTGTTAATGAATGTCTATCGTTAATAATTAAAATTTAAGTCCTGCTTCACGAGCTCCTTCAGCCAATGCTTTCACACGACCATGATATAAATATCCTCCACGATCAAAAACTACTGCTGAAACACCAGCTGCTGTAGCTTTCTGTGCTACTAATTTACCTACTGCGATTGCCTGATCTACTTTGTTCGCTTTCTTATCTACACCACTTTCCATTGATGAAGCAGCAACAATTGTATGACCTTTTAAGTCGTCAATTATCTGTGCATAAATTGCCTTGTTAGAACGAAACACTGATAATCTAGGGCATTCTGCCGTTCCGTTTACGGCCTTGCGGATACGTGAGCGTATCTTATTTCTGCGTAATATCTTTTTATCTTGCATGATTCAAATAACCACTTTATGAGTGACTGAATTTTATTATTTTTTAGAAGCTGATTTACCTGCTTTACGGCGTAATGATTCGCCAACGAACTTAATACCTTTTCCTTTGTATGGCTCAGGCTTACGTAATGATCTGATTTTCGCCGCTACTTGTCCTAATAATTGCTTATCATGACTTTCCAACGTGATAATTGGATTTTGACCTTTATCCTGGCGAGTAGAAACCTTAATTTCATCAGGTAATTCGAAAACTACGTGGTGTGAGTAACCTAACACTAGATCAAGAACGTTTCCTTGATTTGTAGCACGATAACCTACCCCAACTAATTCTTGCTCGATTTTATAACCTGAAGAAACACCAGTAACCATATTATTGATTAATGCGCGGTATAAACCATGCATAGCACGATGTCTCTTTTGATCTGTTGCTCTAGTCAATACGATTTCAGAACCTTCAATATTTACATTGATGCCATCATCGATCTTTTGAATCAAAGAACCTTTTGGTCCTTTTACGGATACCTCAGTGCCATTAACACTCACTTGTACTCCGCCTGGTATTTGAATGGGTAGTTTTCCTACGCGTGACATATTCTTCGTCTTTTTTTTTAATGATTAATATACATAGCAAATTACTTCACCGCCTACGTGCATCTGACGAGCTTCTTTATCCGTCATCAAACCACGTGAAGTTGAAACGATTGCTATCCCTAGTCCATTAATAACTCTAGGAAGTTTTTCTGCATTTACATATTTACGTAAACCTGGCTTACTTACTCTGCGAATTGAAGAGATAGCCGACATTTTTGTAATCGGGTTATACTTCAAAGCGATTTTGATCAAACCTTGTTTGTTGTCAGTTTCTTCAAACTTGTAATTCGCAATAAAGCCTTTATCATAAAGAATCTTTGTCATCTGCTTCTTCATATTTGAAGCAGGAACCTCTACAACGCGGTGATTTGCTTTTGCCGCATTACGAATTCTTGTAAGGTAATCAGCGATTGGATCTGTATACATGATTAAATTATTCTCTGTTTATTAAATTATTCTGTTTAATTACCAGCTTGCTTTGGTAACTCCTGCAATTTTTCCTTCAAGTGCCAGTTTTCTGAACATTACCCTTGAAATTCCAAACTGACGCATATATCCACGAGGGCGACCAGTTAATTTGCAACGGTTTCTAACGCGGCAAGGATTTGCATTTCTAGGAAGCTTTTGTAAAGCATCATAGTCTCCTGCTTCTTTTAATTCTTTGCGTTTTTCAGCATATTTTTCAACCGCACGGATACGCTTTAATTCACGCGCCTTAATTGATTCTTTTGACATCGTTTGAAATTTTATTTATTCTGATTCTTGAAAGGAATACCAAATTCTTTTAATAGTTCCATAGCTTCGCTATCTTTAGTAGCAGTAGTTACGAAAGTGATATCCATACCCTGGATTTTTGACACTTTGTCGATATCAATTTCAGGGAAGATAATTTGTTCTGTTACACCTAAAGTATAGTTACCACGGCCATCAAAACCTTTATCATTTACTCCACGGAAATCACGGATACGAGGTAATGAAACAGAGATCAAACGATCTAAGAATTCATACATGCGGTCTCCTCTTAATGTAACGCGTACTCCGATTGGAACACCAGCACGTAACTTAAAGTTAGAGATATCTTTTCTAGATTTTGTTGATACTGCTTTTTGACCTGTGATTGTAGTCATTTCATTAATAGCAGATTCAATAATCTTCTTGTCAGCAACTGCATCACCCAATCCCTGGTTTAAACAAATCTTTGTTAAACGAGGTACTTGCATACTGCTTTTGTACTGAAATTTTTCCTGCAACGCTTTAACGATATCGCTGCGGTATTTTGATTTTAAACGCGGTTCAAAGTTCATTACTTGATTTCCTCCCCAGATTTTTTAGCGTAACGTACTAATTTTCCGTCAACAAGTTTTCTTCCGATACGAGTAGCTTTACCAGATTTAGGATCTACTACTTGTAAGTTTGATAAGTTAATAGGAGCTTCTTGCTTTACTATGCCTCCTTGAGTATTTTGTGCATTTGGTTTCGTATGCTTAGAAACCAAGTTTACCTTTTCAACGATTGCAGTCTTATTCAAAGGAAAAACCTGAAGTACTTTTCCTTGCTGACCTTTTGAATCGCCTGCAATAACTTTCACAGTATCGCCCTTGCGAATGTGAAGCTTTGGTTGTTTATTGTATTTACGTTCCATGTTATAGTACCTCCGGAGCTAGTGATACGATTTTCATAAACTGTTTTTCACGTAACTCACGTGCAACTGGTCCGAAAATACGCGTACCACGCATTTCATCTTGGTTATTTAGCAGTACAACTGCATTGTCATCGAATCGAATGTATGATCCGTCGTTGCGGCGAACTTCTTTGCTAACACGAACAACTACCGCTTTGGATACAGTTCCCTTCTTTACGTTACCACTAGGTAATGCATTTTTTACAGAAACCACAATTTTATCTCCTAACGATGCATATCGTTTTGCTGTTCCGCCCAGCACACGGATACAAAGTACCTCTTTGGCACCACTGTTATCGGCTACTACGAGCCTTGACTCTTGCTGTATCATATTCTCTTTCCGTTATCTGGTTGTATGGCTATCAAAATTCCAATAGCCGGATACAGGATTATTATTTCGCTTTTTCTAATATTTCAACCATTCTCCAGCGTTTAAGCTTACTTAATGGTCGTGTTTCCATAATACGTACAGTGTCTCCAACACCGCACTCGTTCTTATCATCATGAGCCATAAATTTTTTGGTCTTCTTGATGAATTTCCCATACTTGGGATGTTTTTCACGTCTTTCTACAGACACAACTATGGACTTGTCCATTTTGGTGCTGGTTACGATTCCTATACGTTCCTTACGAAGCGCTCTTTCTTCCATGATATTTATTGGGCAGCTTGTTGTTGGTTCATTCTATTTCGAAGTTCAGTCTCTAAACGAGCAATTACTTTTCTCGCATCACGTAACTTCATTGGGTTTTCTATTGGAGAAACGGCATGAGCCATTTTCATTTTCACGTATCCTGCACGCTCCTCTTTGATTTTCATTCGAACTTCGTCTGTTGTCAGATCCTTTACGATGGACTGTTTCATGGCTATATCGTTCTTTTAATTATTATGCTTGATAATCTGGTCTAACTACAAACTTAGTAGTTACCGGTAATTTTTGTGCTGCAAGACGCAATGCTTCTTTAGCGATATCCATTGAAACACCTTCTGCTTCAAATATTACTGTACCAGGTTTTACTGTAGCTACCCAAAATTCAGGAGCTCCTTTACCTTTACCCATACGTACCTCTAAAGGCTTACGAGTAATTGGTTTGTCAGGGAATATTCTAATCCAAATTTGTCCCTCACGCTTCATGTAACGCGTTACCGCAACACGAGCTGCTTCAATCTGACGGGATGTAATCCAGCAAGTTTCTAAAGATTTTATTCCGAAAGTACCGAACGCTAAAGATGTACCTCTAGTAGCAGTTCCCTTTGGAACCATTTTATGTTGTTTACGAAACTTAGTTTTCTTTGGCTGTAACATGACTCTTTTGAGTTATACTTTGCCAGCAATAATGCTGATGGTTATTTTTAATTTATTTTTTACTTATTTTCTGTCACGACCACGATCATTTCTACCACCTCTTCCACCTTTACCACGATCACCTCTTCCACCACGGTCATTATTATCTCTTCCTTTTGAAGAACCTGAACTTGCACCTGAACTTGCATTAGAACCTACGTTTGGAGATAAATCACGCTTACCATAAACTTCTCCTTTGCAAATCCAAACTTTAACTCCGATGATACCATATGCTGTATGGGCTTCTGCCAATGCATAATCAATGTCAGCACGGAATGTATGTAAAGGAACTCTACCTTCTTTATATTGTTCTGAACGAGCCATCTCCGCTCCACCTAAACGTCCGCTGCAGTTAACTTTAATTCCATCTGCACCAACACGCATTGTACCTGCTACCGCTTGCTTCATTGCACGACGGAATGAAATTCTTGCTTCTAACTGACGAGCAACTCCATCTGCAACTAACTGAGCATCTGTTTCAGGACGCTTAATTTCATAGATGTTGATTTGAACATCTTTCTTAGTAAGCTTCTTGATTTCTTCTTTCAATTTATCAACTTCAGCTCCGCCTTTTCCAATTACAATACCTGGACGAGCCGTATGGATTGTAACAGTAATTAACTTCAAAGTTCTTTCGATCACTATGCGTGACACTCCGCCTTTTGCAAGACGAGCTAATAAATATTTACGGATTTTTTCGTCCTCAACTAATTTGTCAGAATAATTCTTTCCGCCATACCAGTTTGAATCCCATCCACGGATGATACCTAAACGATTTCCTATCGGGTGTGCTTTTTGTCCCATTACTCGTTATTATGCAGTTGTTTCTGTTGTTGATTCTTTAATTGATACTTTTTTCGTGTCGACTAACAAAGTGACATGATTAGAACGTTTACGGATTCTGTAACCACGTCCTTGAGGTGCTGGACGAAGACGTTTTAACATACGACCACTGTCAACATTAATATCAGTCACGTATAATTCTTGATCTTCAATTCTCTGACCTTCATTTTTAGCTTGCCAGTTCGCCAAAGCAGATAGTAATAACTTCTCTAAGCGACCTGCAGCTTCCTTTGTACTGAAACGTAGCATTGCTAATGCAATATCCACTTTCTTTCCACGGATCATATCTGCAACTAATCTCATCTTGCGAGGAGATGTAGGGCAATCATTTAATTTGGCGAAAGACTTTTCTTTCTGAGCGGTTTTGCGCGCTTCTGCGGCGTTACGTTTTCTAGCTCCCATGATTATTACTTCTTACCTTTATCTTTACTTCCAGCATGTCCTCTGAAATTTCTGGTTGGTGCAAATTCACCTAACTTATGTCCAACCATATTTTCTGTAACATATACAGGAATAAATTTATTTCCATTATGAACAGCAAATGTGTGATTCACGAATTCTGGTGAAATCATAGATCTGCGTGACCATGTTTTGATAACAGACTTTTTACTAGTATCGTTCATCGAAAGCACTTTCTGCTCTAATTTATAGTCGATGTACGGTCCTTTTTTAAGCGAACGGCCCATGTGTTTATTGTATCAATTATTTTTTACGACGTTCAACAATGTACTTGTTGGACGGGTTACTTAATTTACGAGTTTTATATCCTTTAGCTAATAAGCCTTTACGAGATCTTGGATGTCCTCCAGATGCACGTCCTTCACCACCACCCATAGGGTGATCAACCGG
>JBJOND010000081.1:0-11094 GCA_046052065.1 Bacteroidota bacterium
CTTTGTCTTATAATAACACGTACTACATTGTAAGAAAACTGATGAGTCATCAGGCAGCATTAAAAACACTTCGACACCTCCATACAGTTTCAGAAACTGTAGAAACGAATAATGCTGCCATACATGAGGCGTTAAATTCAGGGTATTCCGATTTTGAAGATGCGGTGACTATTTATTCAATGTTGAGTAATAAAAAAATTAGCGGATTTGTTACTCGTAATGCTAAGGATTTTAAAAAAACGAAGATTGCAGTTATGACACCTCATCAGGCTTTGGGGTTGTTTAAGGTGTAGCAATTGATAAGTCATAATTGCTTTTCTGTCAATTAAATTATCCTAACGAATCATTATCTTTGAACCTCAAAATTGTGTCTGATGAAATTTACGAAAATATTAATAGCGAATAGAGGAGAAATTGCTTTACGCATTATGCGTTCGGCGCGTGAAATGGGAATTAAAACAGTTGCTGTTTATTCAGAAGCTGATCGTGATGCATTACATGTCCGTTATGCGGATGAAGCAGTATGTATTGGTCCTGCTGCTTCTAGCCAAAGTTATTTAGTAATTGATAAAATTATTGATGCTGCTAAGAAAACAGGAGCACAAGCTATTCACCCTGGCTACGGATTTTTAAGTGAGAATGCCGCTTTTGCACGTGCTCTTCGAGAGGCAGGAATAACATTGATTGGTCCATCTCCTGAATCAATGGAAATGATGGGTGATAAGTTGTCTGCCAAGGCAGCGGCTAAAAAATATAATATTCCATTAGTACCAGGTACAGATTACGCGATTACGGATGTAGAAGAAGCAAAAAAGGTTGCCGCATCAGTTGGATTTCCTATTTTAATTAAAGCCTCTGCTGGAGGTGGTGGAAAAGGAATGCGTATCGTTGAAAAGGAAGATCAGTTTGAAGAGAATTTACAGCGTGCAGTTAGTGAAGCGCAATCTGCTTTTGGAGATGGTTCTGTTTTTATTGAGCGTTACGTGGGTTCTCCTCGTCATATTGAGATTCAAGTATTAGGTGATACTCATGGTAATGTAGTGTATCTTTTCGAGCGTGAATGTTCTGTGCAACGTCGTCATCAGAAAGTGGTAGAAGAAGCTCCAAGTTCTGTACTTACTCCTGAAATAAGAAAAGCAATGGGTGAGTGCGCAGTGATGGTTGCAAAAGCATGCAACTACGTAGGTGCTGGAACGGTAGAATTTTTGTTGGACGAAAACAAGAATTTCTATTTCTTAGAAATGAATACGCGTTTGCAAGTGGAGCATCCGGTATCGGAAATGATAACAGGAAAAGATTTAGTTAAAGAGCAAATATTAGTTGCACAAGGAGAGAAGTTGTCATTCACGCAAGATGATTTAGCAATTAATGGACACTCAATTGAAGTACGTGTTTATGCGGAAGACCCTGCAAATAATTTCTTACCTGATATTGGAAAGTTAGTTCGTTATGTTCGTCCGCAAGGTTCAGGAGTGCGTGTAGATGATGGCTTTGAAGAAGGAATGGATATTCCAATTTACTATGACCCGATGATTGCTAAATTAATTGTTTGGGGAGAAAATCGCGAACAGGCCATGGAGCGTATGATTCGTGCGATTGATGAGTACACAATTGTTGGTTGTCAGACCACATTAGCATTCTGCAAATTTGTAATGAAGCACGATGCTTTTCGAAGCGGAAATTTCGATACGCATTTTGTGAAGCATTATTTTACACCAGAGGTTTTAATTGAAAATCCTACCGAAGATGAATCAACTGTTGTAGCAATGATGGCGCATCATTTACAGAAATCGGAAGCGAAAAAAAGTACACCGTTATCACAACAATCCAATGCAGGTTCCGTTTCTAAATGGAAACTGAATCGGTTAAATTAATTTCAGTCACACTTGAAAACTTTTTGTCGTCATCGGATTTTTCTAACGCTATTTATAGCATCGATGTCCTTTTTAGGCAATGCACAAACGGTAATGCCTGATGGAAGAATTCAGTTAATCGGAACTATCGTTAATGGCGATACTATTCCTACTGTTTATTTAAAAGGAGTTGAAATTGTTGCTCCATTATCTCCCGAAGCTGCTGCTCGTCAGCAAGCTTATTTAAAACTTCGTCGTGATGTAATTAGGGTTTATCCTTATGCCAAATTAGCTTCCACCAAGTTGAAATATATCAACGATCAAGTTGCTACGATGACAAATGAGCGTCAGAAGAAACGGTTTATCAAAGAAACAGAGCGAGAATTAAAACACCAGTTTGAACAAGAGTTGAAAAAGCTAACTATGACACAGGGGCGAATTTTAATTAAGCTCATTGACCGTGAAACAGGAAGCAGTAGTTATTCATTAGTAAAAGAGCTGCGTGGTTCTTTGCAAGCATTTTTCTGGCAAGGATTAGCCCGATTATTTGGCTCTAATCTTAAGACTGAATATGATGCCGAAGGGCAAGATCAAATGATTGAGCAAATTGTAAGACAAATTGAAAGTGGTCAGTTGCCTGTTCAATCAGTAAGTAAATAATTACTTCTTAAATCCCTTGGTTAGAGCTTTGGTGATATCTAATGAATCGTTGGTATAAAGAATACCACCACCACGTGTATATCCGAAGATAAAATCATAACCATGATTTTTGTTGAAAGACTTCACATAGGTCATTAATTCGTTATGTAAGCTATCAGTCATGGTGTCTTCTTCTTTCGATAATTTTTCTAACGTGGCATCGCGATCACTTACATAAGCTTGTTGTCTGCGTGTTAAGTCCTCTTCTCTGCGTGCTCTGTCTGCTTCTGATAACATAGCACCAGTTTGCTGATAGTTTTCTATTTCCTTCTGAAGTGATTCTCCTCTCTGACGAAAAGCCAAATCTAAACTATCACGCTTTTTCTCCATTGCTTTTTTAATTGTTTGATACAACGGATAATTTTCCATTAACGAATCAGAGTTCACATACACTATCTTCGATTGTGCTGCTTGTCCTGAAATAACAGAAGTAGTATCTTCAGAACTATAAACTTTGTAGTATAAAAATCCAACGGCAAATAATAAAACGACATTTAAGGCAATCGATAAGTTTTTCATAGGTTTAAAATTGAAGTTCAAAGATAATCATTGCGGTTGAATGGCATTGTGCTTAACAAATTGTAAATTTGCCCCTCAATTAATGGTATGAGTGTAAATCAGGAAATTCAGAAGCGCAGAACCTTTGCTATCATCAGTCACCCCGATGCTGGAAAAACCACTTTAACAGAGAAGTTTCTCTTGTTTGGAGGTGCAATTCAGACTGCAGGGGCTGTGAAGTCGAACAAGATAAAAAAGAGTGCTACCTCCGATTTTATGGAGATTGAAAGACAGCGTGGAATCTCGGTTGCGACATCCGTTATGAATTTCGAATATAACGATACCCTTATTACGTTACTCGATACTCCTGGTCACAAGGATTTCGCGGAGGATACGTATCGTACGCTTTCTGCAGTTGATTCTGTAATTCTTGTGGTAGATTGTCAGAAAGGGGTAGAGGAGCAAACATATCGATTGATGGAGGTTTGTCGTATGCGCGACACGCCTGTAATTATTTTCGTTAATAAGATGGATCGTGAAGGGAAGTATCCGTTCGATTTGTTAGATGAATTAGAAGAGAAATTAAAAATTAAAGTTCGTCCGTTAAGTTGGCCAATTAGTGTGGGTTCTACATTTAAAGGCGTTTATAATTTATTTGATAAGAGCTTGTATGCATTTACTCCTGGAAGTGATAAGAAGCCAGAGGGCGTTGCGATTACCGATTTGAATGATCCAATGATTGATCAACTAGCTGGCCAATATGCAACGCAACTTCGCGAAGATGTTGATTTGATAGAAGGTGTTTATGGAGAATTCGATCGTTCCACTTATTTATCTGCAGAAGTCGCTCCTGTATTTTTTGGTTCTGCTATTAATAATTTCGGAGTGAAGGAAATGTTGGATACCTTCATTGAGATTGCTCCTAATCCAGGCACTCGTCCAACAGATAAACGCGAAGTAATACCAACAGAAAATAAATTCTCAGGATTCGTTTTTAAAATTCACGCCAACTTAGATCCTCGTCACCGCGATCGTATTGCGTTCTTACGTGTATGTAGCGGAAAGTTTGAACGTAGTAAATTTTATCATCATGTACGTTTGGATAAGGACATGCGCTTTAATAATCCTGCAACTTTTTTAGGACAGAGTAAAAATATTATTGATGAAGCTTATCCTGGTGATGTGATCGGATTATACGATTCAGGAAATTTTAAAATAGGTGATACATTGACTGAAGGAGAGGATATGATGTTTCAGGGTATTCCAAGTTTCTCTCCTGAGATTTTCAAAGAGTTGATTAATACCGATCCAATGAAGACAAAGCAATTGGATAAAGGGATTACGCAGTTAACAGACGAAGGTGTTGCGCAGTTGTTTATTATGGGCGGTGGCACTCGTAAAATTGTTGGTACCGTTGGAGAACTTCAATTCGAAGTAATTCAATATCGTTTACAGCATGAATACGGTGCTTCATGTAAGTTCAATGCGATGAGTGTTTACAAAGCATGCTGGGTTACATCTTCTGATAAAAACAAGCTTGATGAATTCGTGAAGTTCAGACAACATCAGGTGGCGATTGATAAAGATGGCTTGCTGGTCTATTTAGCCGACTCTCAGTGGATGTTAGATCAAATGATCAAGAATCATCCAGAGGTTGAATTCCATTTTACAAGTGAGTTTAAGAGAAAGAGTGTTGGAGTATAAATTTTTATTCTAACTCTTTATTCTAACTCTTTATATTTCTCTTTGAAGCTCATCAATGGAATTAAAATCGATTTTTGATTCCCATCTCGGTATTCGAAAATAACCATGACATGATTAAATGTACAACATTTACTTAGTAAGTTTATTTCTTTACCTTTTTCATCTTTAAATCTTCCTTTGGGAACAAATGCAATTGAGGATTTATCTTCTAGTTCATTAAGGGGAATAAATTGAGATGCTTCTTGGTCGAAATCAACAGAATCTTTTCCATTGATGATATTTTGATTGAGGAATAGCACTCTTATACCTGTTTCGGGACTAACGGATGCAGGCATAATAAAGCTAATATCTTCTTGGTCATCATTAGCTACTTTTCTTTCTACTTTCATCTCTGCAATCTCTGTAGAATCATTTTCATTTCTCGCGAAGTATGAAATGACATGCATCCCATCCACGCTATCGTTATGATAGGTTTTCCAGTCTAGCATCTCAGTAAATCCCCTAATATCACTGGTGTCAAGTTTGACTTTTTTTTCTTGCGATTCGGGAAATTCTATTTTAGCAGGTTCCATTAATATAGCCAAAATAAAAATGGTGGTGCAGCAAAGCAAAAAGAAATGTTTCATTACGAAAACGATAATTAATTCAGACTAAATCTAGGTTGGTGATAATAACGTTTTCACCTAACGTTGAATAACTATATTTAGTATAACATTTATTAATTGCTGAGAAAAAAGATTTTGCACAACCTTCTTCCATTCGATCGTGAAGTTCAATGATAATAACCTTTGTTTTGGGTAACCAATTTTCAAAGTTGGAAGAGAACAATTGTTTCTCGCTTGTCTCAATATCGATTTTTAAAATATCGATTTGATCAATTTTATATTTATCAAGCAAGGTGTCAATTGCAATTGCTTTGATTGATCCGTTTACTAAATCTTCTTCAACTACCATTCCCCATTTGCCACAGTTGTATTTATCATACACTTTTAGCTGCGTATCTTTGCCCCATAGACCAGCATTTTCAAAATCAACCTGCAAGTAAGGTGCTAGATTTTTTTGAAGCAATTGGAAGTTTTCAGGGTCAGGTTCAATACTGATGATTTTTGCATTGGGAAATTGTTTCTTCATTTGAAGTGCAAACAATCCAATATTTGCCCCCGCATCAATAATTACTTTTGGGTCTTGAATAAAACTTAAATTGTATTCATCATTCAAAAACACTTGCTCAAAAGTAGATTGATCAGAGGTGTTTTTTCGAAGTGAAAAAGGATGATTAAAAGAAGGAAGTTTTATGGATTGAATATTCCCAAAAACAAATTGAAATTGTAATTTAAATCCGTGCCAAATACCAAATAAAGAAATAAGCTTAAACAGTACTTTTATTTTATGTTTCATCTTAAATGTACTGCTGCTATAACTTTCTTAAACCTGTGAATGGAAGCGGTTGTTTCGTTGGTATTAAAACAATCCGTTCAGCTCAGCATTGATTTTATTAATCACCATTCCTAAGTGCTCCGGATTTTCAGCAAAGTTGATATCGTCAATATCAATCACCAGTAGTTTGCCAGCTTCGTATTGTGAAATCCAAGCTTCGTAACGCTCGTTCAAACGTTTTAAGTAATCTAAACGAATAGAATTCTCATAAGGACGACCTCGCTTCTGAATTTGGTTAACTAATGCAGGAACACTTCCTCTCAAGTAAATCATTAAATCTGGAGGCGCGATGAATGTTGACATTAAATTAAACAACTCCATGTAATTATTGAAATCACGCGTGGTCATCAAACCCATAGCATGTAAGTTAGGAGCAAAGATGTAAGCATCTTCGTAAATAGTTCTATCTTGAATGATAGTCTTGCTCGACTTACGAATATTCACAACCTGGTTGAAACGGCTATTCAAGAAATATATCTGAAGGTTAAAAGACCAACGTTGCATGTCCTCGTAGAAATCATTCAAATATGGATTGTCATCTACATCTTCAAAATGAGGTTCCCACTTTAAATTTTTTGCTAATAAACTGGTAAGCGTTGTCTTTCCTGAACCGATATTGCCCGCAATTGCAATATGTAAACCTTTCTGTTGTGTTGCCAATGGAGTAAAATTTGATTTAATTAGATAAAGGAAAATTCCTTCATCGTTTCAAAAATAATCGGTATTTACTACTCTCCAAAAAAATGTTAATAAGTTATTTTTTAGAGGAAGAAATCTTTAAAATGTCGTTTGGCATTAATTCATATAACTTACTCTTAGTAACTGCCGATTTTAATACAGCGGCTTGCTGTAAAGAGGCAAATTTTGAAGGCTCTGATAGGTATCGGATATCGCAAGAATATACAAAGTCGTGAGTGGAAGCATTCACTTGTGTTCCCTCAATATTCAGACTTATTGGCTCATCACCAAGTTCGATTTTGCGAATGAAGGTAGCATAGCGATCAAAAACATAAAGTGTGCTACTATTGCTAAGAACTAAGTAGTTTCCATCGGTAATTAGTCGTTGTGGATTTAACTCCGTAAATAAAATCTGCCGTAAGTCGATGGCTCCTGCAGGTTCAACGCCTGTTGCATTTAACATGACTTTATTTAGGGTGCCATTACCTCGGTCGAATACCCAGATGCCCCCGTCAAACGAATTGGCAGTAAGAGTAGGGTCTGTAAAACCAATTTGCTTTAAATCGATTTCAAATTGAAAAGCAAGTTGATTATCTGATACAATCAACCATCCTTGTTCTCGATAAAAAATTAAAATCCGTAATGGGTTTTCAGCATTGATGCTTGTTGGTGCTCCAAGGTCCTTACGACTATTCACTCTTAGCGTCTTTCCTTCTGAATTGATTTTGATAAACTCGGAGTTTTTCTTTGCTACATATAAATTTTCAAATCCATCTAGCGAAAAATCGACGACGTTTAAAATACTGTCTGTTTGTGCACGACATTCTAATCCACACAGAAGGAAGCAGAAAACTATTAATGCAATTAAATAATTTCGAAACATTGTTTTAAAATTTCATCTACAAAGGTTCGGTTATTTGATAGTCGAGGCACCTTGTGTTGTCCACCTAATTTCTCTCTTGATTTCATCCAGTTGTAAAAGCTTCCCGAAGGTAATGAACGGATAACTGGAGGATTTAGTACTTTATCTTTATAGCGTTTTGCTTCGTAATCGCTGTTCAATTTTTTCAAAGCTTCGTCTAATCTATTTCGAAACTCCTCCATATCATTTGGTGCAGCATCAAATTCAATCAGCCATTCATGCGCACCCGATGCATCATCAGAGAAATAAACAGGTGCAGCAGTGTATTCTTTAATATGTGATCCTGTTGCTATGCAGGCTTCAAATAACGCTTTTTCTGCATTATCTACAATCAATTCTTCTCCGAATGCATTGATGAAATGTGCAGTACGGCCTGTGATTTTTATTCGATAAGGGCTCAAAGATGTAAAGCAAATTGTATCACCAATTTTGTATCTCCAAAGTCCTGCATTAGTTGTAATTACGATAGCGTAGTTTTGATGTAATTGAACTTCGTCTAATTTTAAGGTCTTTGGATTTTCATTATTCCATTCGTTCATCGGAATAAACTCATAGTAAATTCCATAATCGAGCATCAATAACATCTCATCTGAATTGCGCTGGTCTTGTATTCCGAAAAATCCTTCTGAAGCATTGTAGGTTTCGAGATAATACATGTCATCTCGAGGAATTAGTTTTTTGAACTGATCTTTATAAGGACTAAAATTTACAGCACCATGAACAAATAATTCGAGGTTAGGCCATACTTCAAGAATATTATTTTTACCACTTAGCTCTAATACTCTTTTTAGCAATACTAACGTCCACGAAGGTACGCCATTTAAATTTGTGACGTTCTCATTCATTGTTGCTAAAGCAATCTTCTCGATTTTTTCTTCCCACTCATCCATCAATGCAATTGTTCTGTCTGGCGTTTGAAATAATTGAATCCAGAAGGGTAGATTCTCAATTAAGATAGCACTTAAGTCGCCATAAAATGAATTGCTATCGGTAGTGTTAATCTGATGACTTCCACCAAGTGAAAGTAGTTTGCCATCGAATAATTTTGTCTCTGGGTTATTGTGAAAATAAATACACAACAAATCTTTTCCACCTTTATAATGACATTCCTCTAACGATTCAGGACTAACGGGAATAAACTTCGATTTATCTGATGTAGTTCCAGACGATTTAGCAAACCATTTTATTTCTGAGGGCCAAAGCAATTGCTGTTCTCCATTTTTTAATCGGAAGATGTAGGGCTTTAGCGATTCATAATCTTGTAAGGGGACACGATTTCTAAATTCATCCGATGTGGTGATAGAAGAAAAGTCGTATTTCTGTCCAAACTCGGTATGTCGTGCGAAGCCAATTAGTTTTTTCAATAAATCTTCTTGTACTTCATTCGGATATCGCATGAATGTCTCAATCTGATGATTGCGTTGCATCATGAACCATGAAAGTACCGAATTGATAATTGGCATTGCGGAAAATTTATTTTCTAAATATACGGAAAGAAATTATTCAAATAAAATCAACGACTTTTCTTTTTCTGAAACCAATTGTTAATTTCTTCCAATGTAAATGCGTTAAACGTAAATGATTTGGTCAGTCCGCCTTTACGAGCAGCACAAACACCATAATGCATATCGAGTAGGCCAGCAGTTTCATGAGCATCGGGATTGATAGAAATCATTACATTTTTATCCATGCAGTAATCTATCCAGCGCCAATCGATATCTAAGCGATAAGGGTGTGCATTTAATTCAATAACTACGTTGTTTTCAGCGCAGGCATCTATCACTTTTTTATGATCGATAGGATATCCTTTTCTTGCTAATAACAAACGACCAGTTGGATGTCCGAGGATGGTTGTATATGGATTTTCAATTGCTTTTATCAAACGAGTAGTTGCTTTGTCTTCGTCCATTTTTAATCCTGAATGCACAGAGGCAACAATAAAATCGAAGGTTGATAAAATTTCATCGGGATAATCAAGACTACCATCTGAGAGGATATCACTTTCAATGCCTTTAAAAATTTTGAATGGTGCTAGTTCTGCGTTTAACAAATCAATTTTCTGATGTTGTTGAGTCACACGTTCTATTTGCAGTCCATTTGCATACCCTGCACTTTTTGAGTGATCACAAATTCCGAAATACTGTAAACCTAAATCGCGTGCAGCTAACGCCATTTCTCGCAAGGAATGAATGCCGTCGCTGTAAGTACTATGATTATGCAAACAGCCTTTTAAATCGGAATATTCGATAAAGGAAGGAATTGGATTAGTAGTAGCATATTTTCCTTCCAAAATTCCTTCACGTAATTCAGGAATATAATAAGGTAGTGATAGTTTTTTGTAAATTTCTTCTTCGGATAGGCATTCCGTTATATCAACACTCGATTTGTTTTCAAGGCAAAAAGCAATATGTTTTTCATTGCCAGTTTGAATCCATGTTTCATAAACGAAATGATCATCAGAGACTATTGTTATATTAATAGGAAGTCCAATTAAGGAATTGTATTCAAGTTTTTTTTCTTCAGAAGTTAATAAGGATAATTCTTTGTTTGCTAGTAGCAAATTTTTGAATTCATCTGAAAAGTTATTTTTAATAATGATTTCAATACGTTGTAGAATTTCACATTTTCTTCTGAAGTCGCCGCAATAATTCCAAGATACACCTTGAAGATTTTTTATTTTTTGAAAAGTAGTTTCAGCAAGTTGTTCAGCTGTTGCAAAATGAAAATATCCTTTGCTTGATAATTTATACTGAACGGCTTCTTTTATTTGTTGTTGGGTTTTAGCGCCAAATCCTTTGACTTCAATAAGTCGATTTTCATTACATGCGTATAGCAATTCACCCAACGATTCGATACCCATTTCTTTCCAGATGATGGATGTTTTCTTTGGACCAATTCCTTTTACATGCATGATATCTAAAACACCTTCGGGAGTTTCGCTCAATAATTTTTGATATTCTTCAATTTCTCCTGTAGTAAAATAGGTTGTGAGTTTAGCACTCAAGCTCTTTCCAATTCCATCTACATTTTCAAGTTCTTCTTTTGATAATCCGTGGATATGTGTGGTTAATCGATCTAATTTAAAAGCGGCATTTTGGTAAGATTTTATTTTAAAGGAATTCTCTCCATGTAGCTCCATTAATCGAGCTATGTCTTTTAGTAAATCGGCAATTTGGTAATTCTCCATGGTTTAAAAATACAGCTTAATTTGAAGAGTGATAAATATCGATTGCAAATTATTTTCAAATGATGAAAAGCATTAATTTTGCTTTCATGAAACGTATTTCTCTACTGTCATTATTT
>JBJOND010000082.1:0-10930 GCA_046052065.1 Bacteroidota bacterium
AGCAAAGAGTCCACCGATAAAAGTAAACGCATACACAAAGGCTTGAATGGCGCCATACTGCAAATTAGCAGTGCCTTCGTCCATCTTCAATTGCGATACAATAAATACCGCAAGCATTCCACGCATTCCATAAAAGCAAAAACGTTCCCACATTTCGGAGAAGAACAGATACCATAATTGCTTCGGATATTTTCCTTTAAAGTTTTGTATCTCGGCTAATGTTGACATAGTAAATTGGTTTTAATCAAAGTAAATCTATTTTATGCAATTTCCCAATAGGGCATAAATAAGAAAGTCCCGATTTATCATCAGGACATTCTTATCATTTTTGAATGATGCAATTAGTTTACACCATGCATCATTTTAATTAATTTTCTGTATAATGCTAATAGAATTAGTGAAGCAGCTCCACTTAAAACAATAAACACACAGAAGAAAATAAATAAGTTATTGATTTGAATTCCTAAGATACTTGGAATTTCAGTTGATGCTTCTTCACCTGCTCCTGGAGGAATCAAGGCACTTAATGTACCTGCAAATTTATTAGCAACCGCGTTCGCTAAGAACCATGTACCCATTAATAAAGAGGATAATCTAACGGGTGCGAGTTTACTAACCATACTTAATCCGATAGGTGATAAACAAAGCTCTCCCATTGTATGAACAATGTACAACGCAAATAACCAGAACATTGCAATTTTAGTTGAAGAGTCAATTCCACTTACTGCAAATGCAATGATTACATATCCAAGCGCCACTAATGCTAAACCTAAAGCCATTTTCAATGGTGAAGACGGTTCCATATTTAGCTTTGCTAATTTGCCCCACATTACGGTGAAGAATGGAGCAAGAATAATAATTGCTAATGGGTTTACCGACTGGAACCAAGGAGAAGGAAATTCTGATAAATGAATATCTGCAATAAATCCGAATGCAGTTAAAGAAATAACAGCTAATATACCTACAACCTGAATGACTTTTACAATTTTAGAGGTCCATTCGAAGAACCATCCTAATGCTTTTCCTAAGAAATAAATTATGGTTGCATAAACAGCTGCAATTACATAAGCACTTATATTAATATCAATTGCTCTGTCGACTTGCTGATCAGCAAATAAGGTTAATGATGCACCAGCTTGTTCGAAACATGCCCAGAAGAAAATTACAAAGAAGGCAAGGATAAAAATTACTATAATGCGCTCTTTTTCATCTTTTGTTAATGACTTGTCAGTTAGAATTAATAAGGGCATTACAATTAAAGAAATGTAAATCAGGTAAGCAACTACATCTAAATTAGCAATCAAATGTGACCATGATGCAGTATCTGCAATGGCACCAGCATTTAAAAATAGACCAGCAATTGTTTTATAATTTAATAATGCAAAGATGGCTAGGATAGAACCAACAATGGATAATCCTGTTTTCATATCAAGTGGAGCCACAGGCATACCTAAATCACTTCCATCAGGACCTTTTAAATGCTTATTCTTTAATAACTCAAATGAAATCAAACTTAAAATCATTCCTATTGCAGCAGCTAAGAATCCGTATTTAAAGTCTGCAAAACTTCCGCAAATTAATGGAGAGAAAAACGCTCCCATGTTAATACCCATGTAGAAAATTGTGAATGCACCATCCACACGACTATCATTCTTCGGATATAACTGACCAACCATTGTAGATATATTGGGTTTGAAGAAACCGTTACCAATAATTAATAAGGTTAATCCTGCCCACATAAAAGTTACAGCTGATGTCGATTGAACATCAGGCATTGTCATTGTAGCACTTAAATACAAAAATAATTGTCCTATAGCCATTAAAATACCACCGTACAAAATACTTCTTCTGTTACCCCAGTATTTATCGCATAAATATCCTCCTAAGAGTGGAGTTAAATAAACGAGTCCTGTAAAACTTCCATAAATATTAGAAGCGAAGGCTTTATCAATGAATAAAGCTTTTGTCATGTATAGAATGAAAATCGCTCTCATTCCATAATAACTGAAGCGTTCCCACATTTCTGTGAAGAAGAGAAGGTATAACCCCCTCGGATGTCCGCTTTGATTGTTTGTGCTCATGCGTTTTATTTAGTTTGGTTAGTTTTGATTTGGATAATTTTTACTTTAACGGCTCTAATGTAATTAAAAGATGGGTTCTTCCAAAATAATAAATATTCAAGCCTTTTATTTAATTGACAATTAGCTGTAAATTCGCAACTCTAATCTCAATAATTTATGTTCGATATTCTAAGTAAACTCGGTGATGTTCAAAAGAAAATGGAAGAGGTAAAAGCTCGCCTTGATACTGTTTATGTGGATGGTGTTGCTGCACAGGGACAAGTCAAAATTACTCTTACAGCTAATAAAAAAGTAAAGTCGATTGATATTGACCCTTGCTTGCTTTTCCCAGAGCGAAAAGAAGAAGTGCAAGATTTTTTAGAGTTAGCTTTTGCAGATGCGTTGAGTAAAGCAGATGTTATTTCAGAGACAGAAATGAAAGCAGCTGGACGTGATATGTTACCAGGGTTTCCAGGATTTTAATTCAACTAGCTATGACAACTCAAGAACAAAAAGAATATTTGCTAAATCAATTAGTAAACGATTTTCACTCGCTATCTCAACCTGCAAACGCTAATTGGGGCAAAATGAATTTTAATCAGATGCTCGAGCATTTAATCGATGCTTGTAAAAATGCAAGCGGCGATATTGTATTTGATACATTTCATTCTCCTGAAGAACGACTCCCTGCCATGCAAGCATTTTTGATGACGGATAAATTATTCAAGCCCGAGACAAAAAACGCGATGATGGGTGAGGAGCCTGCTCCTGTAAAGAATGATAATACAAATGATTTGCTCGATGAATTGCAATCGCAAATCAATCGTTTTTATGAACGATTTCAGCAAGATCAAAACTTGGTAGTGCGTAATCCGATTTTTGGCGACTTAAACGAAGAACTTTGGACGCGCTTGTTGTATAAACATTGCATCCATCACCTAAATCAGTTTCAACCGACTATTTAAAATAAATATCTCTTCGAGGGATACTCACGTTGTTTCCTTGTACCGCATCGAAGTACGAATCGGTATAATCAATCGTGATCGTTTTCTGTTGTCCTTGACTCGTAATTGTGCCAGTGCCTACGAATGTATGGTTCGATGTATCAACTGCCGTTTGACAAAAGAAGGTCTGACTTGCTAAGGTTAACGTACTATTCGATGGATTAAAATCGACTATCGGATTTGCTAAAAAATTATCGCCGATTTTAAAAATCAAAAATCGATTATCTACGGTAGCAGATGCCTGAAGTGTTGTAATCCAATTGGTAGTATCGTTTGTAGATGGTGTAATTGTTTTACATGTCCACTGACCAGATACATAATTCAAGGAGTTAAATACTCTAACGGTACGCGTTACTGAATCTTTCAAACCGCCTGAGTCATACACCACATAACTAATCGGATAGTTTCCGCATGAGTCAATATTAACTGCACCGTATGTTACAATTTGACTAGTTAGATTGCCATCTTCTGGATCCTGCGCTGTTGCACCTGGGTCAACAAAAGGTTGGTTAAGGGTAATGTCGATGGTGTAATTGCCAAATAAGCTAATTGTAGGACTAATATTCGGAGATGACGCAATTGTTAGATTGAATGTGCGGGTGAATACTTTTCCTAAAGGTGTGGTACCTGTTACATTGATAGCATAGGTGCCTGTATCTGGATTGGTTGTTTTGATTGTTTGCTTCACTGAAAAATCAGGAGTCCCAGCATACGAACTAAAGTTAATGGTCACACCTGTGGGTATACCCGTACACGTTATGGTTAACTCTTCGCGGCTACCACCTAAGTATAAGAAGGTAATATCCCGACTTATGCTATCGTTTTTAAGAAGTGTTAAATCTTTGGCTCCATTAATTTTGAAGTCCATTCCGATTGGATCTTCCTTTTTACAGGCGTTAAATAGTAAGGCAAAAACGACTAATAGTCCTGCGAACGATTTTATATTTTTCATAATGACATTCCTAAATTATAAAATAAGAATGTAAATATGTCTGCTTGCTCATCAATTAATTTGAATTTAGGTTTTCCAGCGCCATGTCCAGCATTCGTATCAATGCGAATAAGCATAGGACGATCTCCTTTATATTTGTTCTGTAGTGTTGCGGAAAACTTGAATGAATGTGCCGGAACTACTCTGTCATCATGGTCGCCGGTTGTAATCATCGTACAAGGATATTCAACATTTTCTTTGATGTTATGAAGTGGAGAGTACTTAATCAGGTTGTTAAATTGAATACTGTCTTCAGAAGAACCGTAATCGCCTTTCCAAGCCCATCCAATTGTGAATTTATGATAACGAAGCATATCCATTACTCCAACAGCAGGCAATGCTACTTTGAATAATTCAGGACGTTGTAACATAACAGCACCAACTAAAAGTCCGCCATTAGATCGACCACTAATTGCAAGTTTTGAAGGATTGGTGTATTTATTCGCAATTAAATATTCGGCAGCAGCAATGAAATCATCAAATACATTTTGCTTTTTCAATTTCGTACCTGCCTCATGCCATTTACTACCGTATTCGCCGCCACCTCTTAAACAAGGTACTGCTAATACGCCACCTTTCATTAAAAACACTAATCGCTCTGGTTTAAACTCTGGTGTTTTACTAATATTAAATCCACCATAACCAAATAGGAGAGTAGGATTATTTCCATCTAGCAGAACACCCTTCTTATGCACAATGAACATCGGAATTTTAGTACCGTCTTTCGAAGTATAAAACACCTGCTTCGTTTCAAATTGATTTGCATCGTAAGGTAATTGCGATTTATATTGATTAAACAAGCGAGAGGTAACTACATTATAACGATAAATAACTGCAGGCGACACAAAGTTGGTGAAAGAGATAAATAGGTTCGTATCTTTTACAGATCCTGATAAGCCATCTACTGTACCAATACTACCTAAATTGATATCGCCTTTTAGAACACCGTTTAAGTCATATTGCTTCAACTGACTACTCGCATCTTTCATGTAATGCACAATCAGTTTGTCGAGTGCTAAAGTTGCATCTTTCATACTTTCTTTCGACTCAGGAATCAAATCTTTCCAGTTACTTTCTGCTGGTGATTTAGGATCAATAAGTACTAAACGATTTTGGGGCGCTTTGTAATTAGTCATGAACAATAGCTTACCTCTAACAGTACTGATATACGAAAAGTCATAATCAAATCCTTTGACTATTGTAATTGGTGTTTTCTTCGGATTTTTTAAATCCTGAAGCATTACATTATTTCCACTTGTTGCTTCTGAAGAGAAAATCAAGAGGTAATTATTGTCTTCTGTAACAGTTGCTGAGAAATTGCGAAGCGGATGTTCTTTATCCTCGTATACTAATGAATCTTGCGATTGCTCTGAATATAATTTATGGTAGTAGATTTTATGATTCTCATTCTTTAAAGTATAAATCGCTTTGGTGGTGTCAACATCATAGCGCGAATAAAAAAATCCATCTTGATACCATGATGTACTTGAAAATTTAATTCCTTTAAGTACTTCAGGCAAGGTCTTCATTGTTTTTGCTTCTTTGATACGTATTTCATTCCAGTCGCTACCAGCATAGGAAACCTGAAATGCAATAAAAAATCCATCTTCCGATGCAGTGGTCTCTGTGAAGTGTGTTGTGCCATCGGCCGACAATTTATTCTGATCGAAGTAACTCATTGGAACGTATTCTAACGAACGTATATAGAATAGCAAAGGTTGGTTTTGATTAGGCTCCTGACGGTAATAAAAATAACTTTTCCCCGCTCTGAATGGCAAGGAATAAGTATTGAAATTCCAAAATGCCTTCATGCTGTCTTTTAAAGCTTGTCGAAATGGAATTTGATTTAAATACGATTCCGTAACACTGTTTTCATCCTTTACCCATTGCTCCGTTTCAGCAGAACGATCGTCTTCCATCCAACGATAAGGATCGTAAACAAATTGTCCGAAGTAATTGTCCACCACTTCAGTTCTTCTTGTAAATGGATATTTAAGCGGTTGCGCCTTTAATGAGGCAATATTTAGAATAAATAATAGGAATAGGGCAATTCGTTTCATAGGGTGCAAAATAAAGATTATTTTCGTGAAAATTGTTTGATAAAATGTTAAAAGTAAAAGTTAGTTTCCCACAGCTTATTTTAGCCTTATTGGTGACAGCAAGTATCTATTCTTGCAAACAAAAAACAAATGATATCGATTGGGCAAAAGCTTCCAAGGAAGAAGATGCTCGTTTCGAAAAGTTTAAAGGTGATTTTGTTAATCAACTTTGGAAGTTAAATCCAACTTCAGCGCTATATGCAGGTTTTCATAACTACGATAGTATTTTGATTATTCCTGATGCGAATTATCGTGAGTATTGCGATAAACAATACGATTCCATCTTATATGATTTAGGAGATATTGAAATTGGACTTTTAAGTCCGCAGAATAAAACCGATTATTGGATGATTCAGGATTATCTGAAAGCAGGCATCTGGTACGACACCGCTTTTAAGTCTTTCGAATGGAATCCTGCCAATTATAATGTGGCTGGCGAATTTGCAGAAATCTTAAACGGACGTTATGCTCCGTTGAATGAGCGCTTGACCATGTTCGATAAACGTTTGAAAAATGTAGTAGCTTATTATGAGGTGGCAAAAAAGGAATTGAAGAATCCAACAATCGAGCATACTGACCTTGCAATTTTACAACACGAAGGTTCAGTAGAAGAGGTGTTTGGTAAAAACCTACAAGATTCCGTAAAGGCGTCCACGTTAGATGAAACAACAAAAGCACACTTGTTGGCGTATGCGGATACTGCAAAAAAGGCGATGTTGGATTATGCAGGTTATTTAAAAACAATGCGTAAAACTATGACTCCTGAAAACAGTCGCTCTTTTCGTATAGGCAAGGAGTTGTATGATACGAAGTTTAAGTATGATATCGCTTCGAGCTATTCTGCAGATGAGATTTATAATAAAGCGGTAAATCGCAAATCCGAATTACATCATGAAATGGCAGAGTTGTCTCGTCAGCTTTGGCCAAAATATTTCTCGAAGGAAGCAATGCCTGCTGACAGTTTGCAGTTAATCCGCAAGATGATTGATAAACTTTCTTTAGTGCATGTTAACCGTGATTCATTCTTAGAAAGTATTCAAGCGCAGATTCCAGCATTGGTAAAGTTCATTAAAGAGAAAGACCTTATTTATATTGATCCTTCTAAACCGTTAGTTGTTCGTAAAACACCTGCGTACATGGAAGGCGGTGGTGCAGGAGCTTCTATATCGGCACCAGGACCATATGATAAAGGTGGAAATACCTATTACAATGTTTCTCCTTTAACTGGCTATTCGCCTGAGCAAGCAGAAAGTTATTTGCGAGAATACAATCAGTATATTCTTCAAATATTAAATATTCACGAAGCGATTCCAGGCCATTATACACAATTGGTATATAGCAATAATTCTCCTTCCATTATTAAAAGTATTATGGGTAATGGAGCTATGGTAGAAGGTTGGGCTGTTTATACAGAGCGAATGATGTTGGAAAACGGTTATGGAAACAATGAACCTGAAATGTGGTTGATGTATTACAAATGGCATTTACGTTCGGTTTGTAATACGATTCTTGATTATAGCGTGCATGTAAAAAACATGAGTGAGCAGGATGCTATGAAACTTCTTGTTGATGGAGCCTTTCAACAAACGGCCGAAGCGCAAGGTAAGTGGAAACGTGTGCGTTTAACACAAGTGCAATTGACAAGTTACTATACAGGATTTACAGAGATTTATGAATTACGTGAATCAATGAAATCAAAAGATTTTAATCTGAAAAAGTTTCATGAGCAATTCCTGAGTTATGGTTCCGCACCAGTAAAATATATCCGTGATTTAATGAATGAGAAAAAATAGTTGTCATTAAAACTATTCTTACTCCTTATTGTTTATTTTTCATTCTAATCGTATCAAGTTGTCAACTCTTACTGGTGTTTTTAATCGTGCAAGTGAAGTTCCTGCTGAACTCTGGAATTCGCTAAATCACAAAAACTGTTTTTTAGATAAGACTTATCTGAATGCGGTTGAACAAGCCAACTTTGAAGGCGTGTCTTTCTATTATATTTTCAAAAAAGATAAGGCGAGCAAGAATACTACATTTCATTATTTTCAGATAGTAGATTTAGTGCAACGTGATTTAAATTCAATTTTAAACATGGAGCCTTATGGCCAATTGTTGAATGTGTTTAGTCAGGCATTAGATAAATTTATTTTCGGTATCAAGCGCAATAAGCCACATTACTTAGTGGTATCGGGTAATATTTTGCTGAGTGGCGACTATGGCGTATTATCTGAAAAGCGAGATTGTGAGGCATTAATTGACTCAATCGAGCTCATTAAAAAAGAACTGAATGTAAAAGGTAAAGTAGTGGCGACTATCGTTAAGGACTTACCGAAAAATGAAGTAAAGCTAGTTGGGTTCGAAAAGCATAAGTTTTTACCAATGGCGATGGATCCAATCATGGAATTCGATGTACAGCCCTCATGGAAAACATTCGACGATTATCTGAATGCATTAAGTTCAAAATATCGTGTTCGTACAAAGAATGTGATGAAGAAAATGGATGGTGTAGAGATTCGTGACCTTGATGCAAAAGAGTTTGCAAAGAACATAGATATTCTTCATGATTTGTATAAAGGGGTGCAGCAAAAATCACCTGTTCGTTTGTTATCATGTAAAATAGAATACTTGCAAAATCTTTTAAATCTTTCAAGCGATCGAATCATAATCAGAACATTCTGGAAGGATAACTCGATGATAGCCTTCTTGACGGTTATTATGAACGGTAATGAATTAGAAGCGCATCATATTGGATTCGATTACTCACTCAATAAAAATTTAGCGATTTATCAGAATATACTTTATCACTATATCGAAATAGCTATTCAGCATAAGATGCAACGGATTTCCTTCGGTAGAACAGCTTTAGAGATTAAATCAACTGTTGGTGCTTTCCCAGTTGAGTATAAAGCATTCATGCGATTTGAAAATAAAATTGTCAATTCATTAATCAGTCATGTACTTCCTGAAAAATCAGGTGCCGATTGGATTCAGCGAAATCCTTTTAAATAATTTTTTCTAACTTTTACCCCCTTATAGCAGTTTTTCACCTAATTTTTGAAGTCCTCACGATCAGATTGTAATAATTTGCATCACATGAGGAAACAAAATTACATCGTTGTATTAATTATCGTCTTTTATCAGATGGCCATTGTTGGCGCTGCAAAGGCAGATAATATACCTTTTGTTTTGTCTTCCATATCCAAGGTAAGTAGCGAAGGACAATTTCCTTATACTTATCCTAATCCATGTTCAGAATCGTCGGTGCTTTACATTAAATCGGATAAAGTCGATCACATGCAAATAGAATTATTTGACAGTCGTGGTAAGCTGATATCTGAAATTTTTAATGATATTACCGAAGAGGGTGTTATCTATCAATTTGAGGTTAGGGCCGAGCATCTCGAAAATGGTTTATACTATTACAATATCCGTTCAGGAGCAGAAAATATTCGCAAGACCTTAGAGGTTAAGCGCTAAAGAAGTGTTTTTATGGTTTGATTGAGCATTCGCGGTCTTAATGGCCGCGTTTGCATTTTATAGTGGTTTATGAAAGTTGGTCGAAGTGTATTAATTTAGCCAATCTAATCAATGATGAATCCTGCAGAGCATAAAACTTACCTGAAGAATTTTACGAAATTATTTTCAGGTAACCTTATTGGTCAGTTATTGCCTTTTGTGTTTGCTCCATTTATTGCCAGGATATATTCGCCTGCAGATATGGCCGTGCAGGAAAACTTCCTCACTGTCGTTTCGCTTATCGGAATTGTGGCGATGGGGCGTTTTGAAATTGCAGTGGTGTTGGAGAAGAAGGAAGAGCGCTTGAACATCTTATTAAAGTTATGTGCGTTGATTCTGGGTGGTTTTATTCTGTTATCTTCTTTAATTAGTATTTATCCTGATTGGTTGATTCATTTTTTTAATTCAGAAGAAATAGCATTTCATTTACGATTTCTTCCAATAGCAATTGCTGGTTTAGGATTATTGAATTTACTAACGCAATGGTTATTACATCAAGGAAAATATTCTTCACTATCTGCATCGCGAATTATTCAATCGTTTTTTCAGAATGCAGGTTATGCTTTCTTCGGATATATTGGCTTTGGGGTGAAAGGAATGTTGATTGCATGGATTACTGGTGCAATTTTACCGGTATTGATTTTAGGATTGCCTATGCTTAAGCAAATGTTGAAGGGTGGGGTTAGTCAATCAGAATTAAAAGAGATGGCAATACATCATAAAGATTTTCCAATGGTGAATTCGTTGCATGCCTTTACAGATATTTTAGCAACGCAATTTTTGTTGTTTGGAATAATTAGTCATCAGTATGGTGTAACGGCACTTGGCTTATTTGCGATCACTAATCGTTATCTTAAGGCTCCTTTGATTTTAATTAGTGGCTCATTATCTCAATTGTTTTATAGCGAGGCAAGTAGTTTAATTCACCAAGGTCGTTCGATAAAAAGTATTTATCTGCGCACAATTCGAATGATGTTAATGGTGTTATTGCCCTTTGCAATCGTAATCTTTTTCTTTGGAGAAGATTTGTTTACCTGGTATTTAGGCGACAAATGGAAAGAGGCGGGAACAATTACAATTTACTTTGTGCCGGTATTGGTAACTAATTTTATTTGCTCGTGTGTCTCAACCATGCCTGTGTTAATGAAACAGCAAAAGATTGCGTATGTGTTTAGTATTGTTGGATATGCCTTGGGGTTAGGAGTTCTCTTTGCAGCTTCGCTTTATCAATTCGATTTTAAAAATGCATTGCTTGTATAT